>JAQBQH010000157.1 GCA_028287105.1 Myxococcales bacterium | reverse complement strand
GAGGCCGCCGTCAACGTCGAGGTGCGGCTGCGCGACGCCGCCGGCGCGCCGGTCCCGGGTGCCCGTCTGTCCGCCGCGCTGGCGGGCGGCCGCGTGCTCGGCACGAGCGAGCGCGGCAATGGGCTCTACGCCATCGAGCTGGTGCCGCCGCGCGATGCCGGCCGCGGGACGGCGCTCTTGCACGTCGAGGTGGCGGGCATGCCGCCGGGGCCGCCACGACGGGTGACGCTGCATCCGCTGCCGGCCAACGCCGAGGGCCTCGGCGCCGAGGCGTGGATCGACGACGATCTCGGCCTGCCCGTGCCGGGCGCGCGCGTCGAGCTCACCACTCCGGAGGGCACGGTCACCGTCGAGGCCGACCACTACGGCACCGCGCGCGTGCGCTTCCTGGCACCGGCGGCGCGCAGCTTCCACGTCACGGCGCAACCGGTCGACCTGCCGGGCGTCAGGGCGGTGCTCGACTACGTCAGCGCGGGCGCGACCGTCCGCACCGTCGGCAGCATCGCGGGCGGCGGCGTCGTCGAGGTGGGCGAGCCGCCCAGCTTCCCGTCGCTGGATGTGCCGCTGGCGCTCCGTCCGGCGGCGCCGCTCGACCTCAGGCTCTCGGTCGATCCGCAGCGGCCGCGGCCGGGACAAATGGTGCGCGTGCGCATCGCGGTGCGCGGCGGCTCGCCGTCGCAGCTGCTCTACGAAGTGTCGGCCGGCAGCATCGAGGTGGTGCGCCCGCCCGTCGACGGCCTGGCCGAGCTGCGCTTCCTGCCCCCCGCCGATGCGCGCCCCGGCAGCCGCTACATCTTGTCGGTCACCGACGCCAAGACGCGCGTCACCGCGTTTACCGAGGTGACGGTCCAATGAGCGCGCGCGCGCTCGTCGGTGCCGCCCTGGCAGCGGTCGCGCTGTCGGTCTCCACGCCGGCCTTCGCGCTCGTGACGCTGCAGAAGAGCACGATGAGCGGCGCGTACACGAGCGGGACGCTGACCTATCAGGTGCGCATCGCGCGCGTCGGCTCGGAGACCAACCTCGTCATCCACGATCCGCTGCCGCCCGGCCACACGCTCCTGCGCGTCGCCGCCGGCGCCGCCGTGGTCGACTGCACCACCACCGCGACGGGCGCGCTCGGCGCCGAGTACCCGATGGTGAGCTGCAACGTCGGCGGCGAGCTCCAGGTGGGCGTCGCCGATTTCGCGTCGAATCCGGCGGCGCTGCTCCTCACCTATCGCGCGCCCGCCACGCCGGGCACGTCGTCCAACACGATCACCGCCAGCTGCAGCTCCGGCTGCATCCCGGTACCGACGGCCGCCGCCAGCGCCACCGTCGCCGCGCCCGTGATCACCGTGGCCAAGAGCGGTCCCGCCACCGTGCGCCCGGGCGAGACGATCCGCTGGACCGTCACCGTCACCAACGCCGGCCCCTACCCGCTCGACAGCTTCACCGTCGATGACGTCATCCCCGCCGGCGCCTCGCTCGTCGACGTCGCCGTCGGCGGCGCCACCTTCACCGCCGCCGAGCTGGCCGCGCTGCGTACGGCACCCGACGGCACGACCGCCTCGCTCGCCGGCACGACGCTGTCGCTGCAGGGGCAAAAGCTGGCGGCGATGACCGGCTACAGCTTCGCCATCGACGCGCGCGTCGACTCGGGCTCGGGCGACGGCGCCACCATCAGCAACAGCGCCCGCGCCACTCCGCTCGGCGGCGCGCCGGTCGCGTCGCCGGCCGCGACCACGACGGTGCAGTCGCAAGCGCCGCCGCTCATGCTCACCAAGCGCGTGACGCCGGCCGCGGCGCGCATCGGCGAGACGGTCACCTATACCGTTACGGTCACCCCGACCGGCGCCCAGCCCGGGCCCATCACGCTCGTCGACCCGATCGACCCGGCGCTCAAGATCGACAGCGTCAAGCTCAACGGCGCGCCGGTCACTTGCAGCGCCGCGCCCACGACAACCGGCAGCTTCACCGTCGACTGCGGCGCCGACGGCCGCACCATCACGGTCGCCCTCGCGGCCGGGTCGAGCTTGTCGGCGCCGCTCACCATCGAAGTGGCCGCGACCATCCTGCCGCTCGCCTCGACCCAGCTGCAAAACGTCGCCACGCTCACCGACGGCGCCGGCGCCACGCAGACCGCCGCCGCCCCACTCGCCGTCACCAACGCGACGACGACGGGCGCCTCCTTGACCCTGACCTCGGCCAAGCTCGCCGCCGCCAAGGACGACCTCGTTCCGTTCGTGGCGCAGCTCGGCGTTCCGCTCGGCGCCGCCACGCTCGCGTCGCCGGTCGTGACCTTCACGCCGTCGAGGGGCCTGCGCGTCACCGACGTGCGCGTCACCGCCGCCGACGGCACCACCATGGCGGTCAAGCCGGCCGAATCGGGCGGCGCCCTCCTCGTCCCCGTCGGCACCATCGCCCCGGGCGCGACGGCCAGCATCTCGGTGCGCACGCGCCTCAACGGCCGCGCCGCCGCCGGTGGACGCGAGACGCTGCAGGCCGCGCTGACCCAGGACACGACCTCGCTCGCCGCCGCGTCAGCGACGGTGCGCGTCCTGGCCGACGCCGAGTTCGACCTGGGCACCATCCTCGGCGAGGTCTTCCGCGACGACAACGGCAACGGCTTCCGCGATCGCGGCGAGCCGGGCCTGGGCGGCGCGCTGGTCGTCATGGACGACGGCCTGCAAGCGGTCACCGACGCCGCCGGCCGCTACCACCTGGCCGCGGTCCCTCCGGGCGATCGCGCCATCAAGGTCGCCGCCTATACGTTGCCGCCCGGCTCGTCGCTGACGACCGACATCACCCGCATCGTCGCCATGACTCCGGGCGCGCTCGTCAAGATCGACTTCGGCGTACGCGTGCCGGCCCCCGAGCCGCCGCTGGCCCGCCCGCAGGTGTCGACGATCCTGCCCGAGCTGCGCCCCAGCGACGCGGGCGGCGTCATCTATCGGCTCAGCGGCAACGTCGTCGCCGGCGCTCGCGTCACCGTCGCGGGCCACGCCGCGCGCGTCGACAAGATGGGCTCCTTCTCCGTCGACGTCACCCTCAAGCGCGGCCAGAACCGCTTCGCCGTCGTCACCGAGTGGCCCGACGGCCGCGTCGTCGTCGCCGCGCGCGACGTCTTCTGGACCGAGCGCGCCGAGGGCGGCTCACTCATCATTCCCGGCGAGGACGAGCCGCGCCTGACCCTGCGCTTCCCCGCCGGCGCCCTCGCCGAGCCGACCTTCCTGCTCGAAGGCGTGGCCACCGCGCCGTTGCGCGCGCTCAAGGTCGCCGGCCAGCCGCTCACACCCGACGGCAAGGGCAAGGTCGCGCTCAAGCTGCGCGTCCCCGAGGCCGGCGCCGGCGTCGCCGTCGACGTCGCCTTCGCCGACGGCGTGGCCGCGCGCTTCGATCACGTCCTCGCCGCGGGTGGCGACTTCGTCCTCCTCGTCGGACTCGCCGAGGGCAAGGTCGGCTACGTGCAGAAGTCCGACGCCGCCGGCTCGTCGAGCGGCCTCTACGCGCAAGGTCGCGTCAAGCTCTACGCCAAGGGGCGCATCCAGGGGCGCTGGCTCCTCGAAGGCGGCCTCGACATCGACACCTCGCAGCTCGACTCCTGGCGCGATCTCTTCCGCGGCGATCCGCAGCGCATCTTCCGCAACCTCGATCCCGATCGCTTCTACACCGTCTACGGCGACGCCTCGCAGACGACGCAGGCGGCGCAATCGCGCGCGCGCCTCTACGTGCGCGTGCAGATCGATCACTCCGAGCTGCTCTTCGGCAACCTGCAGACCGGCCTCACCGGCGTCGAGATGGGCCGCTACTCGCGCGCCGTCACCGGCGGCCGCATCTCCTTCGTGCGCGCCGCCGAGGATGCGAACGCGCCCCCCTCGACGCAGGTGATCGTCTTCGGCGCCTGGCTCCAGACCGCGCGCGCGCACGACGAGCTGCGCGGCTCGGGCGGCTCGCTCTACTACCTCTCGCATCGCAACGTCGTCGAGGGCTCCGAGCAGGTGCGCCTCGAGATCCGCGACCAGATCTCCAATCGACCGATGGGCAACACCGCGCAGCACGTCACCATCGACTACGAGGTCGACTACCTGGCCGGACGCATCATCATGCGCGACCCGGTCTCGTCGATGGCGCCGCCAGTGACGCTGGTGCGCTCGGGCAACCTCGACGGCGATCGCGCCTTCGTCATGGTCGACTACGAGTACCTCGTCGACGGCGAATCGGATGACGGCACGCTCGGCGCGCGCGCCACGCAGAAGCTCGGTCCGCTGCGCGTCGGCGGCACCGTGGTCAACGAGTTCCGCAGCGGCGGCAACTACACGCTCCTCGGCGGCGACGTGCAGGTCGACCTCAAGAAATGGGGCGTCATCATCGCCGAATACGCGCACTCCTACGGTGCGCTCACCTCGTTCCAGCGCTCCGACGACGGCGGCCTCACCTACTCCGACGCGCTCGGCGCGGCGCAGGCCGGGCCCGCCGAGCGTCAAGGCAACGCCTACAAAGCAGAGGCCGATCTGCACCTCGGCCCGGTCAGCTTCCACCCCTATTTCCGCGGCATCGATCAGGGCTACACCGACACCGCGCACGCCACCGACGCCGGCTTCATGCAATGGGGCGCCGACGTCGAGGCGCGCTTCGTCGGCGCGCTCGTCAAGCTGCACTACGACGAGCGGCGCTATCAGCAAGCGCTGGTCTACGACGCCGCCGGCAACGCGGTCACCAGCATCTCGGAGACCCGGCGCGACGTCGGCGGCGAGATCGGCCGCAGCTTCGGCATCGTCGGCCTGCGCCTCGGCGCCCGCTCCGAGCGCGCCGATGACACCGACTTCTCGCGCAGCGGCCACCGCACCGCCATCGCCGCGCGCGTCGACGTGCGCGTCCTGCCCAAGCTCACGCTCTACGTCTCGGGCCAGTACGCCGTGGAAAAAGGCGGCGGCGACCCGACGACGAGCCTGATCGCGCGCGACAACTCCCTCGGCGCCATCGGCGCCATCGCGCAGCTGCCGTGGCAGACCCGCGCCACCGCCGAAGCCTCCTACGGTGCCCAGGGCGCCGGCGGGCTCCTGTCGCTGCGCTCCGAGGTCGGCCCCGGTCGCGTGCTCTACGGCACCTTCACGCTCTCGCAAGACCGCGACGATCGCGTCTCGGCCTCCGTCGCTGCCGGCGGGCGCGAGCGCATCTCCGACGCCGCCGGCAACGCCCGCGCCACCCTCTTCGCCGAAGATCAATTCCGCGACGGCCCCTTCGTCGGCACCGGCACCTCCGACGGCGGCCGCTCCCACATGCAGACCGCCGGCCTCGACGTCCCGCTCGGCAAGCGCTTCGTCCTCGGCGCCAGCTTCGAGCGCGGCACGGTCACGCCGTCGGGGACGCCGCTCTCCGGCTCGCTGCCGCTCGATCGCACCGCCGGCTCCGCCTACGCCTCGTACGCCGGCGAGCTCTTTCGCGCGCAGATCAAAGGCGAATTGCGTCAGGACGAGCTCACCCAGCTCACCGGCAGCGTCGACGAGCTGCAGTGGCTCGTGCAGGGCATGGTCACCTGGCGCGTGCAGCGCGACCTCACGCTCCGCGGCAAGCTCTTCCTCTCCAACTCGACGTCGGGCGCGCGCTCGATCGCGCGCTCTTCGGAGGCGACCGTCGGTTTTGCCTGGCGGCCGTCGTTCACCGATCGCGTCGCGCTCCTCGGGCGCTACACCTGGCTCGACGAAGGGCTACCCGCCGCGCAGGCCGCCTCGGGCCCGACCGATCCGCTCACCGGCGCCGCGCTCGGCTTCCGCGAGCGCGCCCACGTGCTGTCGCTCGCCGGCGAAGGGCGCGCCTTCTGGCGCATCTCGATCGGCGAGAAGATCGCCGCCAAGCGTCGCGAAGAGCTGACGCCCGACGGCAACAGCGCCGCCTGGATGATCCTGTGGATCAACCGCGTCACCATGCACGTCACCCGCGCCTGGGACGCGCTCGCCGAATATCGCCTCCTGTGGGGCCCGGGCCCGGCGCTGAGCCACGGCGTCGCCGTCGAGGTCAACCGCATCATCGTCGGCCACCTGCGCCTCGGCGCCGGCTGGAACTTCACCGACTTCAGCGACGACGAAACCCGCCTCGGCCGCGGCAGCGAAAAGGGCTTCTTCATCCGCGCCCAGGGCTTCTACTAAGCGCCGCCAGGCTCGAGCGGACGATCGCCCGGCAGTAGCGGATCAGCGCTTGCGGTGGGTCGGGACGTCGGAGATTTCGACCTTGTCGGAGACGGTCTTGTCGTCGTCGTCCTCGAAGGTGCGGATGCGCTTGTGGCCGAGCCGCGCGCGGTATTCCGCGTAGACCTGGCGCGCGAACTCGAGCGTCGCGGCAGCGTCGCCGAGCATGGCCAGCACCTGTGCCTCGGCGTGCTGCCCCGGTAAATCGTAGTCGGTGTCGTCCGCGGTCGTGGGATCGATCTGATGCTCGGCGAGCCACGCCTGCACCTCCTGCACCGAGGCGTGGTGCAGGCGCGCGATGTCGCCCACGTTCTGGAACTTCGCCGTTCCGTCGGAGAGGATGCCGAGGTGGTATTCGGCGAACAGCGTGAAATCGTCGGGTCGCTCCACGACGAAGATTGTACTCCTTTAGCCGAGGACGTTGCGCGACGCCTGGTAGCGCTCCGCGTTGTAGTGGCGCTTGACGTCGACGAGGTTCAGCCCCTTGGTCGCCTCGTCGAGGTTCACGAGCGAGATCTGGCAAGCCGGCGCCACGCCGCGCGCCGAGACCATCTTGCCCCACGCCCCCTTGATGCACGCCTCCACCGCCGCCGAGCCGAACAGGTGCCCCATGATGCGATCGATCGGCGAGGGAACACCGCCGCGCTGCGGATGTCCGAGCGCGACCGCGCGCGAGTCCCACGGGGTCTTCTGCCGGATCTGCTCCGCCAACCAGGCGCCAATGCCGCCGAGACGCGCGTGTCCGAAGGCGTCGACCTTCTGCTCGAGCGTGACCTCGTGCCCGCCCGACGGCGCCGCGCCTTCGGCAACGACGACGACCGCGTAGCGCGGCAGCTTGCGATCGTTCTTGCCGCGCGACAGCCGCTCGTCGAGGAGCTTGAGCACCTTCTCGATCTCGAACGGCGCCTCCGGGATGAGCGTGATGAACGCCCCGCCGGCGAGCCCCGACCACAACGCCAGATGGCCGGCGTGGCGACCCATCACCTCGACCACCTGCACCCAGTGGTGCGAGCCGGCCGGCGTGCGCGACCGCTCGATGATGTCGACGCAGGTGCGCATCGAGGTGTCGAAGCCGAGCGTGTAGTCGGTGCCGCCGAGATCCTTGTCGATGGTCTTGGGGATGCCGACGACCGGCGCGCCCTTCTTGGCCAGACCGGCGGCGACACCGAGCGTGTCCTCGCCGCCGATGGGACACAGCGCGTCGAGGCCGAGCTTGGCGATGTTGCGCAGGACCTCGTCGCTGGCGTCGACCTTCTTGTCGCCAACCTTGTGGTTGAATGGGTTGGTGCGCGAGCTGCCGAGATGCGTGCCGCCGTCGAGGTCCCAGTAGCGAACGCGCTCGACGTCGAGCGGCATGGTCTCGTCGGCGTAGCCGTCCATGAGGCCGCGCCAGCCGTCGTAGATCCCGACGGTCTCGATGCCCGCCTCCGCCGCCCGCCACACCAGCGCGCGGATGGCCGGATTGAGTCCGGGGGCATCGCCGCCGCCAGTGAGAACGCCAATTCGCCGTAGCGCCATGAGTCGACTCCTTGTCTAATGGTAGTAGGTCGCGGGTGTCCCGAAAACGTAACTCAGATCTGAGTTACGCGCAACCTTTCGAGCGTCTGGTTTAACCTTCGAGCGGGCGCCGGGTCGTTGTCCGGAGGGTACATGCGACAGCTGATCCTGGCCTTGGCAGCGACGGTAGCCGTAGCTGGATGCGCGCACGAGTCGCGCGGTGAAGCGAGCCTCGAGCAATGGTCGGGCAATCATCCGCAGGCGTCCGAGGAGCTCGGCCGCTGGGTGCAGACCCACCCCGACGCCGCCGGCCGCTTCTTCGAGTGGGACTCGCACCATCCGCAACGCGCGCGCGAATTCGTCACCTGGTCGATCTACCACCCGAACCGCGGCATCGACGGGTTCGTGGCGCTGCATCCCGGATGGCCGATCTTCGACGACATCGCGCTGCGCCATCGTCCCGGCGCCGAAGCGTTCATGTCGTGGTGTCGTCGCCATCCGCAGGCCGCCGAGCGTCTCATGAATCACCCCGGCGGGCTGTACTGGGCCGGCCATCATCTGTATGCGTCGTCGTGGCAACTCGAGACGCCCGGGCAATGATGCGCACGGCGGCGATGCTCGCCGGCGCGCTGGCGATGGCGCTCTCGCCGGGCGCCGTCGACGCTCGCGAGCTTGGCGCCGCCGACCTCGACCGCGCCGTCGCCGCCGAGTGGCGCCAGCGCCACTTGAAGCCCGGGCCCGTCACCGACGACGCGGCGTTCCTGCGCCGCCTCACGATCGATCTCACCGGCACCCTGCCCAGCGCCGACGCCGTGCGCGAGTTCCTCGCCGACGCCCGCAAGGACAAGCGCGCGCGCGCCGTCGACGTGCTCCTCGGCTCGCCCGCCTACGCGCAGCACTGGGCCGGCTACTGGGACAAGCTGCTCATGGGCCGCACCGCCAAGGCCAATCCGATTCTCGATCGCCCAGGCTTCGTCGCCTGGCTGCGCACCCAGGTCGCCGCCAACCGCCCGTGGAACCAGGTCGTCTACGATCTGATCACCGCCACCGGCGAGAGCCACGATCAGCCGGCGACCAACTGGATCCTGCGCTACGCGGCCAACCCGACCGATCTGACCGGCAAGATGTCGCGCCTCTTCCTCGGCGTGCAGATCCAGTGCGCGCAGTGCCACGATCACCCGTCGGAGAAGTGGAAGCAGGACGACTTCCGCGCGCTGACCGCCGCGTTCGCGCGCACGGGCGCGGTGCCGCTCGAGGACAAGGTCAAGGGGCAGCGGCGCCGCGTCGAGCTGCGCGATCAGCCGGGGCCGACCTTCGGCGGGCCCAAGAGCGCCGACCTGCGGCTCATCGCGCTCACCGCGCCGCGCGCGCTCGACGGCACCGACCTCGCGCACGCCGACAACCGGCGCGTCGCGCTCGCCGAGTGGCTGACCCGCCCGGCGAATCCGTACTTCGCGCGCGCCCTCGTCAATCGCTACTGGGCGCACCTGGTCGGGCGCGGCTTCGTCGAGCCGGTCGACGACTTCCGCCGCTCCAATCCGCCCGTCATGCCGGCGCTGCTCGAGTCGCTCGCCGCCGACTTCACGGCGCACCAGTTCGACATTCAGCGGCTCATCCGGCTCATCGTCAACACGCGCGTCTATCAGCTCGCCGTCGTCGGTGGTGCGGAAGGTGATGTCGACGAGCAGCTCTTCGTGCACCACCGCATGCGGCCGCTCACCTCCGAGGAGCTCTACAGCGCGCTGGCGTCGGCGACGAACCTGGAGAACGGCCTTTTGCTGGCGGGGCTCGCCAACCTCGACGCCCTGAAGCAGCAGCTCCAGGGGGCGTTCGAATTCCTCTTCAGCGTCGACGAGGAGGGGCCGCCGCCGGCGGATTTCGCGGGCTCGATCCAGCAGGCGCTCCTGTTTCTCAACGGCAAGCTGGTCAGTCGCGCCGCCGCAGCCGTGCCGGGAATGGCGCTGTCGGGAATCCTCGATTTTCCCGCCGGCGACGAGGCGCGCGTCGAGGCGCTCTATCTGCGCACCTTGTCGCGCCCCCCCACCGCGGCCGAGCGCACGCGCTGGGTCGCCTACGTCAACGCGCCACGCGACGTCGTCGTCGAGTCGAAGAAGCGCCAGCTGGCCAAGCTCCCGCGCGAGAGCCGCAGCCCCAAGAAGAATCCGCTGGGCGCGCTCGAGCGCGCGGCGCGCAAGCTCGATCCGTCGGAGCCGACGGCGACACAGCAGGCCTACGAAGATCTCTTCTGGGCGCTCCTCAACTCGAGCGAGTTCACGTTCCAACATTGAGGCACGGATGAAGCGGCGCGACATGCTCCTCGGAATGGGCGGATTGGCCGGGCTCGCCGCCGTCGACGCGCTCCTCGGCCGTGGGCGGGCACGCGCCGCCGCCCCGCCGCCCCGCGCCAAAGCCTGCATCCTCGTCTGGCTCAACGGCGGCCCCAGCCACATCGACACGTTCGATCCCAAGCCCGGCACCATCGCCGGCGGCAAGTTCAAGGCGATCCCGTCGCGCGTCGACGGGCTGTCGCTCTCGGAGCATCTGCCCGAGCTGGCCGACGTCGCGCAGCACCTCGCCGTCCTTCGCGGCATGACCTCCAAGGAGGGCAACCACGATCGCGCGCAGCACCTCCTGCACACCGGCTACGCGCCCAACCCGACCGTCGCCTATCCGTCGCTGGGCAGCTGGGTCGGACACGAGCTGGGCGATCCGAGCGCCGATCTGCCGCACTTCGTCAGCATCCACGGCCCGAGCGCCAACGCCGGCTTCCTCGGCGTGCAGTTCAATCCGTACATCGTCCAGAACGTCAAACAGCCGCTCGCCAACACCGACTACGCCCCCGGCGTGAACATGGTGCGCTTCCTCAAGCGCAAGCAGGCGCTCGACGCGCTCGAGGACGACTTCGCTCGGCGCACCGGCGATCCCAAGGTCAAGGGGCGCCGCGCCGTCTACGCCCGCGCCATCCGCATGATGTACGCCCCGCGCCTCAAGGCGTTCGATCTCACCGACGAGCCCGAGGCGAGCGCGCGCGCGTACGGCGACAGCGACTTCGGCCGCGGCTGCCTGATGGCGCGCCGGCTCGTCGAGGGCGGCGTGCGCTTCGTCGAGGTCGTCCTCGACGGCTGGGACACCCACAAGGACAACTTCGGCCGCACCCGCGCGCTCATGGGCGCGCTCGACCCGGCGCTCTCCACGCTCGTCAAAGATCTGGACGCGCGCGACCTCTTGTCGTCGACGCTGGTGATGTGCCTGGGCGACTTCGGGCGCACGCCGAAGATCAGCGCCGACGAGGGACGCGATCACCACCCGGCGGCGTGGAGCGCGGTCCTCGCCGGCGGCGGCGTGCGCGGCGGCGTGGTCGTCGGCGCCACCAGCGACGACGGCGACAAGGTCGTGAGCCGCCCGACGACGGTCCCCGAGCTCATGGCCACGGCCACGACGCTCCTCGGCATCGATCCCGACAAGGAGTATCCGACGCCGCTCGGGCGACCGATCAGCATCACCGACCACGGACGCGTGATCGCCGAGATCGTGGCGTGATACGATGATGGCGACCCGCCCATGGAAACCGCGATCCAGGAAGGCACGGTCATCGACGGCAAGTATCGCGTCGTCAAGAAGCTCGCCGAAGGCGGCATGGGCACCGTCTTCGTCGCCCAGCACCTGTTCCTCGCCAAGACCGTCGCGCTCAAGCTTCTCCACCCGCAGCTGAGCGCTCAGCCCGACGCCGCCGAGCGCTTCATCCGCGAGGCGCGCGCCGCCAGCGCCATCGACCACCAGAACATCGTGCGGGTCGCCGACTTCGGGCGCGCCACCGACGGGCAGCTCTATCTCGTGATGGAGCTCTTGAGCGGACAGACGCTCGCCAGGGAGCTCGAGCTGAGCCGAACGCTCTCGCCGACGCGCGCGTCGTTCATCGCCTGCCAGGTGCTGCGCGGGCTCGAAGCGGCCCATGGGCGCGGCGTCGTGCATCGCGATCTCAAACCGGAGAACGTCTTCATCTCGCCGTCGCACGACGGCGGCGACGACGTGGTCAAGCTGCTCGACTTCGGCATCGCGCACGTCGCGCCCAGGGCCGACGATCCCGGACGGCTCACCAAGGACGGCGCCATCATGGGGACGCCGCTCTACATGGCGCCCGAGCAGCTCAAGGGCCTCCTCGACCTGGACCGTCGCTGCGATCTCTACGCCGTCGGCGTCATGCTCTACGAGATGCTCGCCGGACGCACGCCCTATGGCGGCAACACGTTCGGTCAGATCGCGCACGGCATTCTCGACGGCAAGGCGCAGCCGCTGCGCGAAGTCGCGCCCGCCGTCGACGAGGTCCTGAGCGCGCTGGTGATGAAGTCGTTTGCGCTCGACCGCGAGCGCCGCTTCGAGTCGGCGGCGCTGATGCGGGCCGCGCTCGAGCGCCATCGCGTCGGCGAGCCGCTCGGCGGTACGCCGCCGTCGCCGTATGCGATGCCGCGCCACTCGCAGCTCGGCGATCTGCCCGACCCCGACGGCGCCACGGTACGCCAGCGACGGGAGCATCCCCCCGCTTCACCGCCGGCGGCAGGCGGACCCACGCTCGACGGCAACGATCTGACACTGATGCCGCTGTCGGCCGAGACGGTGCCGCCCCGTCGCCACGCCCCGCGTTCCGCGCCGCTCGTGCTGGACGACTCCGAAAAGGCGCTGGAGCTCGATCTCCCGCCGCCTGCACCGACGACGCCACCGCCTGCACCGGCGCGCGGCGGCGGTCGCGCAGCGCTGGCGGCGCTGGTGCTCGTGGTCATCGCGCTCGGCGGCGGCGCCGCCTGGTGGTTCGTCGCGCACCCGCCCGGCGACGGCAGCCTGCCCGCGCCGTCCGATCGCGTGCAGGTGCGGATCGCCGACCTGCCGCGCAGCGCCAAGGTATTCCTCGACGGCGCACCGTCGCCGGCGAGCTTCGTCATCGCGGGCGCCCGCGTGACCCATCGCGTGCGCATCGAGGCGCCCGGCTATACCGACAAGGTGCTGCTGTTCACGCCCGACGTCGACCAGACGCTCGACGGCCACATGAACCGCTCGCGCTGACGCGTTATTTGCCGATGTAGCCGGCGTGCACGAGGTACTCCGCGATCAGCATGGCGCCCTTGGCCGCGCCCATGCGCGTGTTGTGCGAGACCAGCATGTACTTCACGCCGCCGAGCACCGCGTCCTCGCGCATGCGCCCGACCGAGGTGGTCATGCCGTCCTCGGCGTCGCGATCGAGACGCACCTGCGGGCGATAGGGATCGTCCGACACGGTGATGAGGTGCTGCGGCGCCGACGGCAGCCCGAGCGCGATGAACTCCGCGCCGAACTCGCGCATCGCCGCCTTGGCCTCGTCGACGCTCGGCTTCTTCTTCAGCCCCACGAACACCGACTCGGTGTGCCCTTCGATGACGTTGACGCGCGTACAGGTGCACGACACCGCGATCTTGGCGTCGGTGATGCCTTCGCCGGAGCCGTCAATCGTGCCGAGGATCTTCTTGGTCTCTTTTTCGACCTTCTCTTCTTCCTTCGGAATGTACGGAATGACGTTGTCGATCACGTCGAGCGCCAGCACGCCGGGCGAGCGGCCGGCTCCCGAGACCGCCTGCATCGAGGTCATGACCACGCGCTCGATGCCGAAGGCGTCGTGCAGCGGCTTGAGCGTGATGGCGAGGCCGGTGGTCGTGCAGTTCGGTCCCGGCGTGACGAAGCCCTTCCAACCGCGACGGCGACGCTGCACGTCGATGAGCTTGACGTGATCGAGGTTCACCGCCGGCAGGAAGACCGGCACATCGGCCTCGTAGCGGAACGCGCTAGCGGTCGAGACGACCGGCACCTTCTCGGCGAAGCGCGGCTCGAGCAGCTTGGCCGCGTCGCTCTCGACGGCAGTGAACACGAGGTCGACGCCGTCGCTGGTCATGCCGGCCGCGTCTTCGACTTTCATCGCCGCGTATTCGGCCGCCAGCGGCCGCGCCGCGAACCAGGATACCTTGCCGCTCGCATCGCGGATCGCTTCGCCGTAGCGTTTGCCCGCCGAGCGCTCGGACGCACCGAGCTTGACGACCTCGAACAGCGGATGGCCCGGCAAGGAAGCGAGGAACTGCTGACCGGCAACACCGGTGGCTCCCAAAACGGCGACTCGAATGCGTGACATCTTGTCCTCTCCTTGTTCCCGCGGACTGTAGCCGAAACGCCCAGCGACCAAACGAGCTTTTGCTAGAAACCGTGCTACCCCATATACGCTTTGCGCAGACGCGGTTCCCCACACCCCCAGGCTAGTCGCCTCGCCCTCGGCCTTCGCCGCTGGTTTGGCCTGTCCGCGTTCCGTCCCGGACAGGAGGAGGTCGTGTGCGCGGTGCTCGACGGCGAGAGCATCCTCGCTGTGATGCCGACCGGCGCCGGAAAGTCGCTCTGCTATCAGCTCCCGGCGATGGTGGCGGGCGGATTGACGATCGTGGTCTCGCCGCTCATCTCGCTCATGCACGACCAACTCGAGAAGCTCAAGGAGCTCGGCATCCACGCCGTGCGGCTCGACTCGACCATGTCGGCGTCGGCGGCCAAGAAGGTCATGGACGAGGTGGCCAACGTCGCGAAGCCCACGCTCCTCTACCTGACGCCCGAGCGCATCGTCGACCGCACCTTCCGCGCCGAGCTCAAGCGGCTGCGTCCCGCCGGGGCCAACCTCTTCGTCGTCGACGAAGCGCACTGCATCTCGCAGTGGGGCCACGACTTCCGCCCCGCCTATCTCGGCCTCGGTGACGCCGCGCGCGATCTCGGCGCGCGCTCGATGCTGGCGCTGACCGCGACGGCGCCGCCGCAGGTGCGCGGCGACATCCTCGAGCGGCTCGGCATCGCCTCGGGGCGCGTCGTCTCCGTCGGGACGGTGCGGCCCAACCTGCACTTCTCGGTCATCCGCGGCCGCTCGGAGCACGAGAAGCAGCAGAAGCTGATCGAGCTGGTCGAGCGACTGCCCGGCCCCGGCATCATCTACGTCGCGACCGTCAAGGCCGCCGACGAGCTGGGCGGCATCCTGCGCGACAAGGGGCTCGACGTCGGCGTCTATCACGGCCGCCTGCCCGCCAACGAGCGCAGCCGCGTGCAAGACGCCTTCATGGGCGGCAAGGGCAGCCCGGCGCTCATGGTCGCCACCAACGCGTTCGGCCTCGGCGTCGACAAATCGGACCTGCGCCTGGTCGTGCACTACCACTTCCCCGGCTCGCTCGAGGCCTACTACCAGGAGGCCGGCCGCGCCGGCCGCGACGGCCGATCCGCGCACTGCGTGCTCCTCTACTGCCCGCAGGACAAGCGCATCCAGTCGTTCTTCCTCGGCGGCCGCTACCCCGACGGCGAAGACGTGCGGCGCCTCGTGCGCGCGCTCGCCGCCGGACGCAAGAAGGCCGATGACATCGGCAACGCCGCCGCGGTGGGGCTGCGCAAGACCCAGGTGCTCCTCCAGCACCTCTGCGACGCGGGCCTGCTGGCCGAGGGCGACGACGGCTATGCGCTCACCGGCGGCCACGTCCCCGACACCGACGAGATCGAGGCGATCGTGCACTCCTACGTGGTGCGTCGCGCCGAAGATCGCCGCCGCCTCGAGGCGGTCGTGCGCTACTGCGAGTCGACGATGTGCCGCGCGCGCATCCTCGCTACCTACTTCGGCGAAGCCGCCCCGCCCGCCTGCGGCCGCTGCGATCGCTGCCGCCGCTCCAAGAGCGCGCGCCCGCTCGTCCTGCATCCCGAGTTCGGCGAGGGCGAGGTCGTCGCCCGCCGCGGCACGGTGCTGACGGTGTTCTTCCCGCAGTTCGGCGACAAGACGGTTCGCGAAGACTTCGTGCAGCCAGTCGCGCGCGCGGCCGAGATCGACTAGCCTCTCGGCCATGGCCGAGGTCATCGACACCGCGCTCTCCTGGTTGCAAAAGCAGCAGGCCCCGATGGAGCGGCTGCTCCGGGAGATGGTCGAAATCTCGTCGCACACACCCGATCTCGACGGCGTCAGCCAGAACGCCGAGCTCTACGCCGACGCCACGCGCGCGCTCACCGGCGGCGTCCTCGGTGGCGGCGTCGTCCCGTCGACGAGCGGCAAGTACGGCGCGCACGTGGTCATGCACAACGCCGCCGACGATCAGGCGGCGGTCGCCGGCGCGCGCGACACCGTGCTGCTCGTCGGACATCACGACACCGTCTTTCCGAAGGCGAGCTTCAGCGGCTACCGCGAAGACGGGGAGCTGTTGCGTGGGCCCGGTGTCCTCGACATGAAGGGCGGCCTCGTCGTCATCTGCTACGCGCTCGGCGCGCTCCATCAGGCGGGCGCGCTCGGCCGCATCCCGGTGCGGGTCGTCTCCGTCGGTGACGAGGAGATCGGCTCGCCCGAGGGGCGGACCCTGGTGCTCGAGGCGGCACGCGGGGCCGGCTGCGCGCTGGTGTTCGAATCGGGGCGCGCCGGCGATCAGATCGTGACGCGCCGAAAAGGCATCGGCAGCATGACCGTCACCGCGCACGGCAAGGCGGCGCACGCGGGCAACAACCACCCCGACGGCATCAACGCCATCTGGGCGCTGGCGCGCTTCGTCATCGGCGCGCAGGAGCTGACCGACTACGAGCGCGGGCTCACGATCAACGTCGGCAAGGTGGGCGGCGGCATCGGCAAGAACACGGTTCCCGACCGGGCCGACGCGATGGTCGACTTCCGCTTCTTGACGGCGCACGACGGCGAGCAGCTCGTCACCGCGCTGCACGCTGCCGCCGAAGCGGCCGCGGCCGGCGTCAAGGGTGCGCGCATCGAGGTGCACGGCGGCATTAGCCGCCATCCGCTCGAGCGCACCGAAGCGTCCGCCGCGCTCCTCGGCGAGTACGCGGCCTGCGCGCTCAAGAGCGGGCTCGGCGCCGACGAAGCGCCGCTCATCGGCGGCGGCTCCGACGCCAACACCGTCGCCACCGCCGGGGTCCCGGCCATCGACGGCCTCGGTCCGCGCGGCAAGGGCTTCCACACCGTCGAGGAGTTCATCGAGCGGGCGACGCTCATCTCGAAGGCCGAAGCGCTCGTCCGCTTCCTCGCGCAGCGCGCGCGCACCTGATCACGCGGGGTACCTGATTACGCGGCGTACGTGATCACGCGGCGGTGATGCGCGTCGCCGACTTCGAGCGCGCGCCGAGCGCCGCCTTGGTGTACTTCGACGGCATCTCGTGTCCGACGACGGCCGAGAGCTTGGCCGCGCACGCGACCAGCGCGTCGAGATCGACGCCGGTCTCGATGCCCATGCCCTCGAGCATGTAGACCACGTCCTCGGTCGCCAGGTTCCCGCTCGCGCCCGGCGCGTAGGGACAGCCGCCCAGCCCACCGACGGCGCTGTCCACCGTCGCGATCCCCATGCCGACGGCGACCAGCACATTGGCGAGCGCCGTACCGCGCGTGTCGTGAAAGTGCACCGCCAGCTCGGCGAGCGGCGCGACGGCGATGACCTGCTCGAGCACCGACTTCACCTGCAGCGGCGTCGCCACGCCGATGGTATCGCCGAGCGAGATCTGATAGACCCCGCGCTTGCGCAGCTCGCCGACGAGCGCGACCACCTTGGCCGGATCGACCTTGCCTTCGTAGGGGCAGCCATAGACCGTCGAGACGTAGGCGCGCACGCGCACCCCGGCCTCGCGCGCCGGATCGATCACCTCTTCGAACGCGGTCAGCGTCTCGGCGATGGTCTTGTTCACGTTCTTCTTGTTGTGCGTCTCGGAGGCCGACAAGAAGACGGCCACTTCCTTCATGCCGGCGTCGAGCGCCTTTTCGAGCCCCTTCTTGTTGGGCACGAGGCAGGAGTAGACGACGCCGTCCTTGCGGTGAATGCCGCGCGCGACCTCGGTGGCGTCGGCGAGCTGCGGGATCCACTTCGGATTGACGAAGCTGGTGATCTCGATCCGCTCGAGACCGGTCGCGGTCAGCGCATCGATCATGGCGATCTTGTCGGACGTCGCGATCGGACGGGCCTCGTTCTGCAGGCCGTCGCGCGGACCGACTTCGTAGATCGTCACGTGGCTGGGGAATTGCTCCAGCATCTACTCACCGTTACTCACGATCTAAGTCTAGTCGAAGAGAGATGCCACAAGTGCATCGGTGACATCGACGAGGGTGTCGACGACGCGGTCGGCCTCGTCCTGAGGCTGCTTGGCGAAATTACCGGCGCGTACGCCGATGACCTTCATGCCGGCGGCGCGCGCGGCGCGAATCCCTGCTGTCGAGTCTTCGAGGACCAGACACTCCGCGGGCGCGATCCCAAGTCGGGTCGACGCAAGTAAATATCCGTCAGGATAGGGTTTTCCGCGAGCGGTATCCTCCGCGCCGACGAACCACGGGAAGCAGCCGAGCACCTCGAGCGACTTGAGGACGGCCTCGATCTCGGCGCGGCTCGAGCCCGACACCACGGTCGAGGCAAACCTGCTCGAGAAGCGGCGGACGGTGTCGACGGCTCCCGGCAGGACGTCGAGCCCCTCGGTCTCGACGATGCGCACGCGCTCCCTGCCGGCCGCGTGCATGAGCTCCTCGTAGCCGAGCGTGACGCCGCCGTTGGTGACGAGGTGGTGGTAGATCTCGTGCCAGCCGTGGCCGATGACGAACTCGCGCTCCTCGTCGGAGAGCGGGCGGCCGAGGCGCTCGAGGACGCGCGCGACCGCTTCGGCGTTCTGGCGCTCGGTGTCGGCCAGGGTCCCGTCGAGGTCGAAAAGGACGGCGCGCAGCATCAGACCTTGGCCATCGCGGTCGGCGCCGCCTGGAACATGACCCGCACGAGGTCGTTGATCCGATGCTGCGTGTTGATGAGCAGCGTCAGGCGGCTGCCGGCAGGCGAGCGCTCGCCGAGCGTCTTCTGGAGGACCCGCAGCTGCCCGACCCACTCGTCCCACTGGGGCAGCTTGGTCAGCTGCGTATGGCCGAGCTTGATCTCCACGTAGATGGCGACCTGCAGCTCGAAGAGCACGGCGAAGAGGTCGAGCGCCGAGCGCGCGTCGATGAGCTCGGCCAGATGCACCGCGGTCATGCCGATCGCCTGATGCAGCGCGTCCTGCGCGGTCTCGAGGCGGCCGGCGCGCGCCATGAGCCCGAGCGATCCGCGCGCTCCGGTGAGCATCGACTGAAGGGCCAGCTGCATGGCGCGATCGATCCCGGGGCCGGCGCGGCCGGCACGCAGGACGAAGCGCAGATCGATCTCGTTGGGCTTGGGCGCCTGCGGGTCGGTCGCGTCGCGCAGCGTCTTGACGTCTTTGTCGAGGAGGATGCGCGCGATCTCGATCTCCTTGTTGACGTTGGGCAGAAGCGGCGTGATCTCGATCTGGCAGCCCTCGAGGACGCGACGATGACCGCGCACGGCGAGGTTCTGCTTGTAGGAGATGAAGTCGGTCAGCTCTTCGGTGTAGCGCGCGACGACGTAGACCGTCTGCGGCAGCTTGAGCGCGTCGGTGTGGACCGCTTTGATCTGCGTGTCCCACAGGATGAGATCGTTGCCGCTGCCGTCGATGGCGCAGCCCGGCTGCACTTCGATGGAGAGATCGCCGCGGCCGGTGACGAGCATCTCGCCGGTGTAGCCGACGACGACACCCGGTCCGTGAAGGCGTTGGTTATGCCAGCGGCTCTTGTCGCGCCGGTAGGCCTCGTTGTCGATCCAATCGGTAAAGTAGGTGACCAGCCCCTTGAAAAAATTCAGACGCTTGAAGCCGGGCTGCCCCCCCTCGGGCGCGGACATGGCGCGATGTTACCACTAGTCATCGAGGTCATGCGAGGTGCCGCCCGCCGGCATCGAGCGGTTCTTCTGCACGCCGCCGCCTCCTCGCCGCCCTGGTGCCGCGTTCGCGCGAGCTGCGCCACACCGTCGGCGCTTTGCTACACTGCGCGGCACGTCGTCCGCCCGGGTGGCGAAATGGTAGACGCAGGGGACTTAAAATCCTCGGATCCGAAAGGGTCGTGCCGGTTCGAGTCCGGCCCCGGGCACCAACGGGGGAACGCTGCACGGCGCCTCAGCTCGCCGCTTTACAGCCGTCGCTATTTGTCGTCGAGGAGCGCGCGGAGCTCGGCGGTCTCGACCGGCTTGGCCAGCACGCGCACGCCGAGGGTCGCCGCGCGCGCGACCGCCGGATGGGAGCGCCCGTGCCCGGTGAGGAAGATGATGCGCCCGGCGAAGCCACGCTTCCGCAGCCACTCGTAGGCGTCGACGCCATTCGGCTGGCCGTCGCCGAGATTGACGTCGAGGATGGCGACGTCGCCCCCGAGCACCGCGTCGGCCGCCTCGATCATTGCCGCCACCGACGGCAGCGCGACGCAGCGGGCGCCAAACAGCGTAAAGATGTCGCACACCGCTTCGCGCAGGTCCGCGTCGTCGTCGACGAGGAAGATCTGTCGCTCGCGGTTCGCCATGCCGCTATTTTCGGGACGGGCGGCGCCGTTTCAACTACGCCGCTCCGTGCAAGGGGTCGCCTGCGAAGCTGGCGACCTGCGACTCGACCGGGACGTCGAGCTGCGCCAGCTGGCGGCTGAGCGCGACCAGGCGCGCGACCGCCGCGTGCACGCGTGAGACATCGCGCGCAGGATTTTGCAGAGCGACTCGCGTGGCGTCGACGACCAGCGTCTGTAGCGGCGTGTTGAGCTGGTCTCGCAGCGACAGCAGCATGACCGCGCGGCGGTGCAGCGCCGAGAGGCGGGACTCGTCGCGCAACAGCACGAGCGAGGTCACCCGCCGCTGATCGCGCAGGAGCAGCGCCGCGACGCTGATCGCCAAGAACGCCAGCATCACCCCCGGCTCGACGACCGAGATGCGATCCTTGAGCGCGTCGAATCCGAGCAGGTAGTACAGCGTCAGCGCCTCGGCGGCGGTAAAGACGATGAGCGGCAGCCCGAGCGAGACCCAGCTGGCCGCAGTAAGGCCGAGCATCAGCATCAACAGCTTGTGGCCGACGAACGGGTTGAACGGACGCTGCACGGCGAGGTACGCGTGCTGGTTGACCGAGGAGGCGACGAGGAAGGCGACGTACAACACGATGACGGCGATGCGGCCGCGCCGCTGCGACGGCTGGCGGCGCGTCCTCAGCAGCAGCGCCAGGACCACAGTATTGATGACGCCACACGCGATCATGTTGATACCGTAGGCGGGTCCGAGCTCGCAGAAGGCGATCGGCGAAAAGACGATCGCAAGCACGGCGCCGAGCGCGGCGAAGACGACGGCGCCGAGCTGCTCGTCGGCGGCGAGAAACGTGCGTTCGCGCCTGGTGACGTCGACCGGCGTGACACGCGCCAGCGGCGATGCGTCGGCGAGCGCGCCGAGCTTCGCGTCGACGGCTCCGAGCCGCTCGCACGAGCGGGCCATCGACGCGCGCGCCGGCGACTCGGCGACGCCGGCGAGGTCCGTGGCCACGATCGCGAGCTGCGTCGCCAGCTCGGCGCGCACGTCGGCGAACAGCGGATTGAGCCGCGCCAGCGCGTCGCTGTCGGCTTGCAGCCGGATGTGCAGCCGCGCAAGCCGCCGTCGCCGCTCGCGCAGTAGCAACAAGCCGACCGCGGGCAGACAGAAGCAGACGGTGAGCGCCGGCTCGCCGACGGGCAAGAGCGCCTGTATCCCGAGGTCGTAGGCGTATAGCGTGACGAAGAGCCCCTCGGCGAGGAACGCCGCCAGCACCGCGATGCCGAGCGCCAGCGAGCGCGGTACGATCAGCGCCACCGTCAGCATGCCCACCTGCGGCACATTCACCGCCTCGAACGGCCGCCCGACCACGCACCAGACCATCGTGATCCACGGCAGCACCACGAGCGTGTCGGCGATCGCGGCGCCGGTGAACGCATAGGCGAGGAGCGGGCGTGGCCGGCGCCGCGTCGCGACGAACCAGACGCAGGCGACGGCGCCCACTACGGTGTGCGTGATATCGATGGCGCGGAACTGCGACGGCACGACGAAGACGGAAACCGCACCCCACAGGAACAAGAGGAGCGCCGTCGCCGTGGCGCTCGCCTGCGCCTCATGCGCGTTCAGCTCCCGCTCTACGGGATCGACCGTGCGTCCGCCTGCCGCCACGCCGCACCTCGCCCCTTCGAAGCTAAGCCGCTACGGCGCGCATTCCGGGCGAAATCGCGACCGCCGTCGACGATCCGCCGCGCGCGTACCTTTGGCGCTCGCGAACCGCGCGCAGCGTCGTCGGGCGGCGACAGGAATTCTTCGTGCGGCGAACGCGGGGCTCGTCGAAAACATCAGTCCCATCGCTGAGTACGTGTCGTGCTCTCGCGCGATGACGTCAGCTCCGTGGCCTCTCGCTTGCTTCGACCCTCTTGCGTGACGACAAAGCGATCGATGCTCATCACCGTTCTGCTCGCGCTCTCCACCACGCCGGCGTGGGCCGGCCCGACGGAGCACGTCGGCAAGGAGCTCACCAAGGGAGTCGGCGCGGAGGTCAAGAAGGAGGTCGGGAACATCGACCTGCGAAAAGGCGCGAAAGACGTCAGTAGCGGCGTCGTCGACGGCCTTGCCGATCACCGCTCGCAGATCGACAAGGGCGCACGCGATCTGGGACGCGCGATGGCGCAAGGGTTCTTCCTGGAGCTGCGCAGTCAGCTCGGCACGGAGGGCAAGGGGCCGCTCGCGAAGAGCATGGCCGACGCCGGCGAGCTCGGCGCCCGCCAGCTGATCCACGGCGTCGCCGAAGAAGTCACGGGCTACCTGCCCGCCTGCCAGGGAGCCGATCGGGCGTCCTGCCTCGACGCGCTGGTGCAGCGGTACGCCTACGAGAGCTCGCGCGCGGCCGCGAGGGGCGCTGCCGCCGGCGCGCCACCATGGCCCACGTTCCTCTTCGCAGCTGCCGGCTTCGTCGCTGGGGTCCTGGGCAGCGCGATCGTAGCGCTCCTCTTCGGGCAGCGACGGTCCCGGCGCGAGATGCAAGCCGCTCTACGACCTCGCACCATCTGACCGGCATCTTCTGACAGATGTAGCTAGTTGACCCGAGGTCGGCTCAGGCCCAGATGAGGACGAGCGCGAAGCCGACGTCGAAGAAGGCGCGCGCGACCGTGCTGGCCCACAGGCCGAGGACCACGGCGCGCCAGACGCTCTGGCGCGGGCCGACGAGGTAGGCGCGCTGCAGCGCGAAGAACAGGTAGACGATGAGCGCCGGCGCCATCATGAGGTGCTGCATCCAATTGTTGGCGAGGAGGTCGGCGATCGACGCCGTCGACGGGTGCGCCTTGAGCGCCCGGTAGAGCGGACGCAGCACGAAGCCGAGGTAGATGAGCGCGCAGCACAGGTGGATGCAGTAGAAGTGCGCGGTGAAGACGAGGTGCTGCACGAAGCGATAACCGCGCCGCGCCATCACCACCCAGATGCCGACCGCCATCATCGGCACCAGGCACAAGACGGCGACCGAGTTCTGCGACGCACTGACCGCGTCGATGCGACGCCCGAGCTCCTCGACGCTCACATGGGCGAGCGCGGCGCGCGCGGCCATCGCCCACGCCCAGCGTCGCTGGAAGAGCGCGAACTTCAGCCCGGCCTTGAGGCTGAAGCCGAACATGTTCGTGTGCGGCGCGACCAGCCACGCCAGCACGTTCGACAGCACGAAGATACGGAACGGATCGAGGTGCTGGGCGCGCCGCCCTTCGAAGTGATCGCGCGCCAGCTGGCCAGGGCGGAAGAAGAGCTTGCGCACGGTCGCGACGAGGCGGCCGTCGTAGTTGGTGAGGTGCCCGATGGCGGCGCTGAAGAGCGTGCGCATCGAGTAGTCGCGCGGCGTCGGCGTGCGCTGTCCGCAGCCGGCGCAGAACTCTTCGACGAGCGCGCTGCCGCAGTTCACGCAGCGCGGCTGAGACGGAGAGACGGTGCCGATCAACGAGCGAACGCCGGCGCACACACGCGCATCCCGTCGATTGTAGACGAGCGCCGCCGTCCTCCTCAAGCATCTTGCGAAGTGGCGCCTGTCGCATACGATGCGGGCATGCGGCTCACGCTCCTGGTTCCAGTCACTTTCGCAAGCGTCGCGAGCCTCGTCGCGCTGAGGGCAGCGCCGGCGCACGCGGCCGATCCGAACGCGTGCGCGCCGGTCGCCAACGCCGCGCCGCTCGTCAAGCCGGGCGCCATCTTCCTCGTCGGCGAGATGCATGGCACGCGCGAGATGCCCGCCGCCGTCGGCGATCTCGCCTGCCTCGCCGTCGAGCACAAGCTGCCGGTCACCGTGGCGCTCGAGATCCCGCCCGAGACCGCCGACGCCATCGAGCGCTACTTCATCTCGGGTGATCGCGACGGCCTCCTCGCGCAAGACTTCTGGCGCCGCGCCGTGCAGGACGGCCGCTCCTCGCAAGCGACGCTGGCGCTACTGGAACGGCTGCGCCGCCTGCGGCAATCGGGGGCGCGCCTCCGCGTCATCGGCTTCGACGCGCGCGGCGCCGCCGGCCAGCCGCGCGACGCGGTCATGGCCGACGCCTTCGCCGCCGCGCAGCGCGCGCAGCCGGGCGACGTCACCATCGGCCTCGTCGGCAACGTGCACAACCGCCTGACCATCGGCGTGCCATGGGACGCCGCCTACAAGCCGATGGGTTGGTATCTCGTGCAGCAGAAGCTGCCGCTGACGTCGCTGCGCGCCACGTGGGCCAGCGGCAAGGCGTGGACCTGCGAGAGCGACGCCGCGTCGAGCTGCGGCGGCCACGACTTCCCCGGCCGCGGCAGCGGTCCCGCACCGACGCTGACCCTCGGCGGCAAGGACCCGACGGTGCACGGCACGCTCTACGTCGGCCCCATCTCGCCCGCGCCGCCGGCCATCGCCGAGGTGATCGACGCGGTTCGCGCCGAGCTCACGCGCGAGGCGGCCGCGTGGAACAAAGGCGATCTCGACGGCTACCTGCGCGGCTACGCCGCCGACGCCACCTTCATCGGCGCCACCGACGTGCAGCACGGCCTCGAAGCGATCGCCGCCAAGTACAAGAAGCGCTACGGCGACGTCAAGAAGATGGGCACGCTCAGCTTCGGCGATCTCGACATCCGCCTGCTCTCCGCCGACTACGCGCTGGCGATCGGCCGCTGGGCTCTGGCGCGCCCGCCTGCCGACGGCGGCCCCGCGGGCGGCATCTTCACCTTGACGCTCCACCACGGGCCCGACGGGTGGCGTATCATCGTCGACCACACCTCGTGAGGCAGCGATGAGCCCGATCACCATCATCCGCACCGTCGTCGCCATCCTGCTCGGCATCCACGGCTTCTCGCGCGCCTTCACCGGCGGCGTGCACGGCCTCGGCAACTTCCTCGCCACGCAGCACATGCCGTATCCGCAGATCGCCGCGTGGGCGATCACCATCTTCGAGATGGCGGGCTCGATCTGCCTCCTGACCAATCGCTTCGTGCGCATCGCCGCGCTCGGTCACGCCATCATCCTCGTCACCGGCATCGCGCTGGTTCACGCCAAGAACGGCTGGTTCGTCGTCGGTGGCGGCACCAACGGCGTCGAGTACAGCGTGCTGCTCGTCGCCTGTCTCGTCGCCATCCTCATCTCGAACAGCCCGCGCCTGCAGCGCTAGCCCCGCGCCCTTCCGCTAGTCACGACGCTTTGCACCGCATCGGTTGCATTGGGGCGCTCACTCCCTGCGCAGATGTGCGCAACGCCGTCGAAGTGCGCGAAATCAGCCCGTCACCGACGGTCTCGCGCTTGCTTTGCCTGACCGGCACATGCGAGCCGCGCTCACTCTCCTTCTCGTCGCTGGATGCACCGGCGCGCCGCTCACGGCCACGGTGAGCGAAGCGATCGGCGAGCAGCAGGACGGTTTTCCGAACCCGTGGGAGCGCGCGCTGTTCATGGCGTCCAATCGCGCGCGCAGCGATCCAGCGACGGTAAAGGGCCCGCAATCGACGGTCCTCCCGCCGCAGGCGCCGCTGGTGATCGCGCACGACCTCGAGCGCTCGGCGCGCTTTCACGCGGTCAATCTGGAGAACGGCAAGGCGCCGCTGATGCACGAGTCGCCGTGCACGCTGAAGACCGATGTGGGCACTTCCGGCTGCGATGGCTCACCATCGTGCGCATGTTCGACCGGTACGACGTGCAACTCGTGCAGCAGCTGCCCGGCAGGCACCGCGCCGTTCACTCGCATCAAATATTTCTACACGCCGGGCGGCAACGGCGAGGTCGCCGCGGCCGGCTACGGCGATCCCTGGAAGGTCGTCGAGGACTGGGTCTTCGAGGCCGCGGGCGCCGACGGCCATCGCATGATCATCGACAGCGGCGGCTCGGGCGTGGTCGGCTTCGGCCACGCGGGCGGCACGGCTGGGGCGTGCTGGTCGACGTTCGACGTCGGTGACTTCGGCCCGGCCAAGCCGACGCCCGCCAAGATCGCCAGCGCCGCGCCCAAGCCGTACGCCGGCAAGGCCGGCACGTTCCGCGTCTACGCGGCGTGGTCCGATCCCGCGGCTGGCGCCCCGCAGGATCTGTTCGCCGTCGTCGACGGCACCTGCACCGCGCTCGCCAAAGAGCTCGGCGACGACAAGAAGAACGCGGCCTATTTTGCGGACCTGCCGCTGGCCGACGGCTGCCACAGCGTCTACGTCGTCGGTCACGACGCGACCGGCGCGCGGCAGAGCTATCCGACGACGGTGGCGTTCACGATCAACGTCGGCGGCGTTGCCTGCGCCGACCAGGTCCCCCAGCCCGCCTCGACCTGCGACGTCGGCAACCCGGGGGTCGATCTCGGCGGTGGCGGCGCCGGCGGCAATGGCGGCGGCGGTAGCGGCGGCACCGGCGGCGGCGGCGGCACCGGCGGAAGCGGCGGCGGCAGCGGTCCCGGATTTGTGCCGAACGGCATTCCGAACGGCATCGGCGCTCAGCCG
>JAQBQH010000291.1 GCA_028287105.1 Myxococcales bacterium | reverse complement strand
CGGTCCTCGTCGTGATGCCCGACGATACGCCGCGCGCCTTCGTCGACGAGTGCCGCCACTACGGCGCCGAGGTGAAGCTGGTCGCCGGCACCATCGCCGACGCCGGCAAGTGGCTGCGCGAGCACGGCCCGACAAGGGATGATGGCGCCTTCGATGTCTCGACGCTCCGAGAGCCCTATCGCGTCGAAGGCAAGAAGACGATGGCCTACGAGCTCTACGAGCAACTCGACGGCGACCTGCCCGACGTCATCGTCTACCCGACGGGCGGCGGCACCGGTCTCGTCGGCATGTGGAAGGCGTTCGCCGAGATGCGCGTGCTCGGCTGGCCGATGGCGCGCCTGCCGCGTCTCGTCAGCGTCCAGGCGGCCGGTTGCGCGCCCGTGGTGCGCGGCTTCGTCGAGGACGCCGCGCGCACGGAGCCGTGGCCGGCGCCGTCGACGCGCGCGTGGGGCCTGCGCGTGCCGTCGCCGATTGGCGGCTTTCTGTGCCTGCGCGCCATCCGCGAGACCGGCGGCACCGCGCTCGCCGTCGAGGAAGCGGACATCGCGCCCGCCGCCGCGCGCCTGGCCGCGCACAGCGGCCTGGACATCTGCCCCGAAGGCGGCGCCGCCTGGGCCGCCGTCGACCAGCTCGGCTCGAGCGGCTGGCTCACCGACTCGATGCGCGTCGTCGTCTTCAACACCGGCACCGGCCTCAAGTACCGCTGAGTCACGCGGGCTGAGCCGCGCAGCCTCAGCTGGCGCGGCGGCGCCAATGGCGTCGCGCAGTTGCCGCTCGTCTCTTGGTTGCACTACGCCGGCTCGTCGGACGGACCGACGTGGTGGCAGCCGGCCAGCTGCGTCAAGACGTCGGCGGAGCTCAACGTCGTCACCTACACGCTCGACAACTGCACCGGGCCGTCGGGCCTGGTCCACGTGACCGGCAGCGCGGTCGTGACCTACAGCGCCGCCGCCGACGGCATCCACGCGTCGGGCACCGCCAGCGCGCTCCAGGTCAACGGCACGACCATGGACCTCAGCGCCGCCGCCAACTACCCGGTCACGAATGGCACCAAGAAGCTGGTCGTCGCCACCAACGGCAGCGGCGTCGGTCCGCGCGGCAACAGCATCACCCGCAACGGCAGCTATAGGCTGACCTGGAACGACGCCACCGGCTGCGGCACGCTCGATGGCGCGTGGTCGACGGGAATCAACCACGCCACCTGGGCGACGAGCATCAGCAACTACGCGCAGTGCATCGGCCACTGCCCGACGTCGGGAAGGCTCGCACACACCGGCGGCCTCTCGGGCGTGACCGTCACCGTCGACTTCGACGGCAGCTCCCAGGCGCGCTGGACCTCGTCGCGCGGCCATTCGGGCACCATCGGCCTGTTCTGCATCAAGTAGCCACGGTACAATGACGAGGCGTGGCCTCCGCCCCTGAGCTGAATCTCGAGACCTCCGGCCGCTTCGACGTGTTGCGCCGGCTCGGTGAGGGCGGCATGGGCGTCGTGTACGAGGCCTACGACCGCGAGCGCCGCATGCGCGTGGCGATCAAGACGCTGCGCACCCTCTCCGCCGAGGCCATCCTCCGCTTCAAGAACGAGTTTCGCGCGCTGCAGGATCTGCAGCATCCCAACCTGTGCGCGCTCGGCGAGCTCATCAGCGTCGGCGGGCAGTGGTTCTTTAGCATGGAGCTGGTCGACGGGGTCGACCTGCTCGGCTGGGTTCGGCCCGCGCGCGAGGGTCTGCCGGCGCAGCCGCACACGACCGAGTTCGTCGATCCGTCGCCGAGCGCCGATACGCTGAGACCGCGTTCGTCGGCGGTAGCGACGAGGGTGGAGCGGCCGACCCGCCCGCCCGTCGACGTGACGCGGCTGCGCGCGGCGCTCGTCGATCTGGCGCGCGGCGTGAGCGCGCTGCACGCGGCGGGCGTCGTGCATCGCGACATCAAGCCTTCGAACATCATGGTCGACAAGCACGGCCGCGTGGTGCTGCTAGACTTCGGCCTGGCGACGACGGCAGCGCGCCCGGGCGACAGCGACATCCGCATCGTCGGCACCGCCGACTACATGGCGCCGGAGCAGGCGTCGGGGCGCAAGGTCGGCCCCGAAGCCGATTGGTATTCCGTCGGCGTCGTGCTCTACGAGGCGCTCACCGGCGCGGTGCCGTTTTCGGGCGCGCCGCTCGAGGTGCTCTTGCAGAAGCAGGGGCGCGATCCGGTGCCGCCGCGCGCGCTCGCGCCCGAGACGCCGGCCGACCTCGACGCGCTCTGCGCGGGCCTCCTCCGCAAGGATCCGCGCGAGCGCTTCGGCGCCAAGGAGATCTACACGCGCCTGCATCGCGCCGACGCCGCCGAGCCGTCGACGGGGCCGCGCGAGGTGCAGTTCGTCGGGCGGAAAAACGAGCTCTCGGCGCTCGAGGCGGCGTACGAGCGCACCCGCGCGGGCGCGCCGGTCACGCTGCACGTGCGCGGCGAATCGGGCGTCGGCAAGAGCGCGCTGGTGCGCCACTTCGTCGACAAGCTGCGGGCGAGCGCGCCCGGCGTCGTGGTGCTGCAGGGGCGCTGCTTCGAGCGCGAGAGCGTTCCCTACAAGGCATGCGACGGCGTGGTCGACTCGCTGGCGCGCTGGCTGGCGAAGCTGAACAAGGTCGAAGCGGCGAGCATGCTGCCGGCGCGCGCCGGGCTGCTGGCCGACGTGTTCCCGGTGCTCCGCCGCGTCGAGGCCGTCGCGCAGGCGCCGCGGCCCTCGCCCGACGTCGACCCGCTCCACCGACGGCGCCAGCTGTTCGCGGCGCTGCGCGAGCTGTTCGCGCGCGTGGCGCAGAAGCGTCCGCTGGTGATCGTGATCGACGACCTGCAGTGGGCCGATCTCGACTCGCTGGCGCTGCTCGATGCCATCACGCGCCCGCCCGAGGCGCCGGCCATGCTCCTGCTGGCGACGATGCGCTCGGGCAACGACGCGCCCGCGCAGCGCTCGCTGTTCATGGCCGCCGAAGCGCGCGAGGTGCATCTGTCGCGCCTGCCGCACGACGACGCGCGCCTGCTCGCCAGCGAGCTCCTCGAAGCCACCGAAGCCGGCGGTGCGCCGCTCACCATGAGCGCGGACGCCATCGCCGAGGAGGCCGGCGGCCATCCGCTGTTCATGGATGAGCTCGTGCGCCACGCGCTGGCGGCGCGCGACGGCAAGTCGAATGCGCCGTTGCACCTCGAGGACGCGCTCTGGGATCGCGTACGCCGGCTCGGCGCCGACGCACAGCGGCTGCTCGAGCTGGTGGCCGTCGCCGGCGGCCCGCTGGTGCAGCAGGCGGCGGCGCGCGCGGCCGAGATCGAGTTCGCCGTCTTTTCGCAGCACGCGGCGTCGCTGCGCGCGGCGAACCTGGTGCGCACGACCGGCACGCGGCCGTCGGACTTCATCGAGCCCTACCACGATCGCGTGCGCGCGACGATGCAGGCGCATCGCACCGGCGCCGAGCTCCGGCGCGCGCACGAGCGCATCGCCATCGGTCTCGAGTCGACCGGGCGCGGCGATCCGGAAGCGCTGGCGATGCACTGGCAGGGCGCCGGCGAGGTCGACAAGGCCGCGGCGTATGCCGGGCAGGCGGCCGAGCGCGCGACCAAGGCGCTCGCGTTCGACCGCGCCGCGCAGCTCTATCGCCAGACCCTCGTGCTGAGGCCCCCGGGCGCGCCGGACGTGCCGACTCTGCAGGTGCGCCTGGGCGACGCGCTGGCGCAGACCGGCCGCGGTCGCGAGGCGGCGCACGCGTTTCTGTCGGCCGCCGAGCGCTCGGCGCCGGCCGAGGCGCTCGAGCTCCGTCGTCGCGCCTCGGAGCAGCTCTTGCGCTCGGGCCATGTCGACGAGGGCATGTTGGCGATGGCGCCGGTCCTGCGCGCGGTCAAGCTGCGGCTGCCCAAGACGGCGCGCGGCGCCGTGATGTCGATGCTGTGGCGGCGCATGGTGCTGCGCGTGCGTGGGCTCAAGTTCACGCGGCGTCAGGCCTCCGAGCTGCCGCCGTCGCTGTTGGCGCGCGTCGATGCCGCGTGGTCGGCGGCGGTCGGGCTCGGCAACATCGACACCATTCGCGGCGCCGACTTCGCGGCGCGCCATCTGCACCTGGCGTTGGCGGCGGGGGAGCCGGCGCGGGTCGCACGCGCGCTCGCCTTCGAGGCCTGCCTCAACGCGGCCATGGGACCGAGGACCATCGCGCGCGCCAACGCGCTCGCCGACGCCGCGCGGCTGCTCGCCGACGAGGTCAACGACCCGCACGCGATGGCGCTGTCGGTGGCGGCGCGCGCGATCGCGCTGCACATGGATGGGCACTGGCGCGCCTGCCTGCCCTTCTTTGACGAGGCCGAGCGCATCTTGCGCGAGCGCTGCACGGGCGTGAACTGGGAGCTGGCGACGGGAAACCTGCTGCGCGCCTACAGCCTGGCGCGGCTCGGCGAGCTCACGGAGCTGTCGAAGAACGTGACCGCGTCGCTGCAGGAGGCGGAGCAGCGCGGCGATCTGTACGGCTCGACGCTCTTGCGCATGGGCGAGCCGAACCTGATCTGGCTGGCGCAGGATCTGCCCGACGAGGCACGCACGGAGTGCGAGGACGCGATCGGCCGCTGGTCGCAGAAGGGCTTCCATCAGCAGCACATGGATTTCCATTTCGCCATGGTGCAGATCGCGCTCTACGTCGGCGACGGCAAGGCGGGGTTTCAGCGCATCGACGAGCTGTGGCCCAAGATGCAGGCGTCGTACATGCTGGAGCTCGACGTGCCGCGCATCGTCTACTGGGATCTGCGCGCGCGCGCCGCGGTAGCAGCGGCGGCGCAGACGACCGGCGCGGAGCGGGCGGCGATGGTGAAGCAGGCCAAGCGGGCGTTGCGGCGGCTCGGGCGCGAGCCGGCGGCGTGGGCGCAGGCCTCCGCGATCATGCAGCGCGCGGCGCTGGCGCATCTGGCCGGCGACGATGACGCGGCGGTTCGCCTGCTCGGCAGCGCGGCCGGCCAGTTCGATGCCGTCGACATGCGCATGCACGGCGCCATCGCGCGCGGACGGCGCGGCGCGCTCGTCGGTGGCGATGCGGGGCGAGCCGATCGCGAAGCGCTGTCGAGCTTCAGCAGAGCGCAGAACGTGGCCGCGCCCGAGCGCTTCGCGCGCGTCATCGCCCCCGGCTACTGACCCCGCTTCGACGCGCGTCTCCTCGATGCGTCAGTCGAAGATGACCGTCTTCTTGCCGTAGACGAGGATGCGGCTCTCGACGTGCCAGCGCACCGCGCGCGAGAGCACCGCCTTCTCCAGCTCGCGCCCCTTCTGCAGGAGGTCGGGCAGCTGATCGCGGTGCGAGATGCGCGTCGTCGACTGCTCGATGATGGGTCCGTCGTCGAGCTGCTCGGTGACGTAGTGGCTGGTCGCGCCGATGAGCTTGACGCCGCGCTCGAAGGCTTGATGGTACGGCCTGGCGCCGATGAAGGCGGGCAGGAACGAGTGGTGAACGTTGATGATCCGCTGCGGGTACTCGCTCACGAAGCGCGGCGACAGCACCTGCATGTAGCGCGCGAGGACGATGAGGTCGATGCGCTCGCGACGGAGCAGCGCCAGCTCGGCCGTCTCCGCTTCGGCCCTCTTGGCCGCCTCGACGGCGAAGTGGTGGAACGGCACCTTGTAGAACTGCGCCAGCGGCTCGGCGTCGCGATGGTTACCGACGACGGCGACGATGTCGCAGCGCAGCTCGTCCGAATGCCAGCGATAGAGGAGGTCGGCCAGGCAGTGATCGTATTTGCTGACGAAGAGCGCCAGCCGCGGGCGCCGCGCCGCCAGCTCGAGGCGCCACTTCATGGCGAAGCGCGTGGCCAGCTCGGCGAACGCGGGCGCGAAGGCCTCGGGCGTCAGCGTGAAGTCGGTCAGCTCCCACTCGACGCGCATGAAGAAGAGCTTGAGCTCGGCGTCCTGATGCTGGTCGGCGTGAACGATGTTGGCGCCGTGCCGATAGAGGAAGTCGGAGACGCCGGCGACGATGCCGCGCTGATCGGGACAATCGATGAGCAGAACCGCGGTGTCGGCCACGGCCGGATGTTAACGCAGGGACTCCAGCTCCTGCCATCGGGTGTACAGCCGTTCGACCTCCGCCTTGGCGGCGTCGAGCGCGGCGACGAGGGCGGGAACTTCGGCGGCGCGGCTCTTGTAGATCGAGGGGTCGTTCAGGGTCGCCTGCAGCTCGGCCATTTTCGACTCGGCGACCGAGATCGCCGCCTCGATGCCGTCGAGCTCCTGCTTCTCCTTGAAGGTCAATTTGCGCGCCGCGGCTTTGGCCGGCGCCGCCGTGGGCGCAGCCGCACTCGCAGTCACCGCTTTCGACTCGCGCGTCGCCGCCGCCGCCGCGCTCACCGCGCGCGTGTGGCGGGCGTGCCACGACGACCAGTCGCCCTCGTAGAACTCGACGCGGCCGTCGCCCTCGAACGCCAGAATGCCGGTCGCGATCTTGTCGAGGAACCAGCGATCGTGCGAGACCACCAGCGCGCAGCCGGGAAACGTCTGCAGCGCCTCCTCGAGGACGCCGAGCGTGACCAGGTCGAGATCGTTGGTCGGCTCGTCGAGGACGAGGAGATTGCCGCCGCGGCGCAACAGCCGCGCCAGCTGCACGCGGTTGCGCTCGCCGCCCGAGAGCGCGCCGATGGGCGTGTCGGCGAAGCGGTCGTCGAACAGCATCATGCGCAAGAACGTGCGCACGTGAACCGGCCCGTCCTCGAAGTAGACGTGGTCGTTGCCGTCGGAGACCTCGTCGAGCACCGTCTTGTCGTCGCGCAGCGCGGCGCGGGTCTGGTCGAGATAGGAGAAGCGCGTGTTGAGCCCCACGACCACCTTGCCCTCGTCGGGCTGAAGCTCGCCGAGGAGCGTGCGCACCAGCGTGGTCTTGCCGGCGCCGTTGGGGCCGACGACGCCGATGCGATCGCCCGGCTTCATCGTCAGCGACAGCCCGCGAAACAGCCAGCGCCCGTCGGGAACCGGCACGCGCTTGCCGACCTCCTCGAGGGTCAGGATGGTCTTGCCGATGCGGCCTCCCGTCGGCAGGCGCAGCGCCATCGGGCCGACACGCTTCTCGTCGGCAGTCGGCGCCGACGCGACCGTGGCGTCGAAGCGGTCGATGCGCGCCTTCTGCTTGGTCTGGCGCCCCTGCGGTCCGCGCCGGATCCAATCGAGCTCCCGCCGTACGAACGAGCGGCGCGCCTGCTCGCGCGCCGATTCGCCGGCCAGCCGGTCGGCCTGCTGCTCGAGAAAATCGGTGTAGCCGCCGTCGTAGGAGTAGAGCTTGCCGCGATCGAGCTCGAGGATGCGCGTCGCCACGCGGTCGAGAAAATAGCGATCGTGCGTGACCAGGAGCAGCGCGCCGGCCCACTCGCGCGCCAGGTGCGCCTCGAGCCAGGCGACCGTCTCGCCGTCGAGATGGTTGGTCGGCTCATCGAGCGCCAAAAGCGCCGGCCGCGCCAGCAGCGCCCGCGCCAGCGCCACGCGCCGTCGTTCGCCGCCCGAGAGCGTGCCGACCTTCGCCTCCAGCGACGGCAGCTGCAGCGCCGCCGCCAGCGAGCGCACCTCGTGGTCGCGGTCCCAGCCGCCGGCCGCCTCGACGCGCGCGTGCAGCCGCGCCTGCTCCTCGAGCGCCGCCCCGAGCTTGTCGGCGGCGAGGCTGCCGATCTTCGCCTCCAGCGTCGAGAGCTCCGCCAGCGCCGCCTGGTGCGTGCGCAGCCCCTGGCGCACGATCTCGCCCACCGTCGCGGCCGCGTCGAGCTGCGGCTCCTGCGACACGTACTCGAGCGTCAGCTCGCGCTGCCGCGTGATGAGGCCGGCGTCGACCGAATCGGCGCCCACGATCAGCTTGAGCAGGGTCGACTTGCCGGCGCCGTTGAGCCCGACGATGCCGACGCGATCGCGCTCGTCGACGGCAAACGAGATTCCGTCGAGCACCACGCGGGTGCCGAACGACTTCTCCGCGTTCTGGACGGTGAGGATGGCGGTCATCGCTCCCGCCCGAGATCAGGCGAGGTCGAGCGGGCGCAAGCCTTCGAGGAAGCGCACCAGCATCGATCCGCGCAGCACGTTCTCGACCTTGCCGCGCCCATGCTCGGGATGGACGATTATTTCGCCCGACTTGTAGCGCGCCTTGGGATCGAACTGCCGCGGCTCGGGCGCCTCGGCCAGCTCCTTCTGCAGAATCCGCTTGGCCTCCTGCCGTCGCTGGAGCTCGCGATCCTCGACCCGCCGCGCACCGCTGACGAACTCGCCGGTGGGGTTGGCCGCGGCGCTGGCCGCGCGCACTGCCGCGCGATGGCGCGCCGGCGGCTCGGTGCGAAAGTCGTGACGCGAGCCGCACACCTTGCAGATGACCTGCTTGGGATGGTCGCCGACCATCGCCACGATGTTGTGCGTGGTCATCTCTTTGCACTTGCCGCACCACGAATCGACCTCGACACCGACGGAGAGCTTGGTCGGCGCGGCCGCGCGCTGCGGCACGATCGACTTGGGTGGCGTGCGGTGCTCGAGGAACGGCACGAAGCCGGCGTCGTCGGCGCTCCGCACCCTCTGGCCCGAGTCGCGGCGGCTGAGCGCGGCCGCCGAGCGGCGCAGATCGGTCAAGCGGCGCCCGACGCCGCGTTCGGCGGCATCGCGGTCGGCAGGCGGCAGGCTGTTGGTCAGCTCCCGCCAGCGTCCGGCGAGCGCCTCGACCATCTTGCCGGCCGCAATCTGCCGGACGTCGTCCGCGCTCTCGAGGGCGCCGTCGACCTCGTTCAAAGCAGCCGAGATTTCCTCGTTCATTTCGTTCAGTCGGTTCGTAACCGTTTCGTCCATGGCGCGCGGAGCATACTCGATGTGCTAGCTTGTCGCGATGCCCGAGGAGTACAAAGTCGGCGGAGAGCTCGATGCCTGGTGCACGAGCTGCCGCCTCATGAAATGGCACACCATTGTGGCTCTCGTCGCTGGCAAGCCGGCGAAGACCGAATGCCACGGGTGCCACAAGCAGCACCAATACCGCGCCCAGCCACCGGCGTCAGCGACGGGAGTGAAGAAGCCGCGCGCCCCCAAGGCGCCGGCGACCACCCCGGCCGCCGACTTCGAGACGGTCCTGGCGGGCCGCACCGAGGCGCGCGCCTATTCGCCGAACGAGACTTTCGCGCTCGGCGAGGTGGTGCGCCACCCGTCATTCGACGTCGGTGTGGTGACGGCAGCGCCGGCGCCCCAGAAGATCGAGGTCACCTTCCGCGACGGCAAGAAGATCCTCTTGCACGACCGCGGAGGGGCGGCCGCGTCGAAGCTGGGGCCGGCACCGCGTCGCGAAGAGGGGGCCAAGTCGTCCGGCACCTCCGATTCGCCACGCGGCATCAAGTAGCCGCCGCCGCCGCCCGTCGCTGCCGCCGCGCTATTTCAGGATCGGCGCGAACGGATCGGGCGACTCGACCTCAGAGAGCGTTGCACCCGCACGCAGCTCCTCGATCTTGACCAGATCGAGGCCGAGCTGCTTGTGCGACGTGGCGACCCACGCTCCCGTCGGCAGCCTGGTCCAGCCCTCCCACGAAAACTGCAGCCCCGGCACGTGGAGAATCTGGACCCACACGCGCCACGCCACCGGCCGACCGCTGTCGTCGAGGATCCATAGATAGGTGTCGCCCGGCGTCACGCCGCCCGAGGCGTAGGCCACCTGCAGCGCGCGCTTGCCGTCGACGGTGCCCGAGCTGCGCGAGGTCCCGTCGTCGAACGCCTTGACCATCGGGTTGAGCCAGAACGAGTCGTTGATCCAGAGCTTCCAAGCCTGCTCCAAGAGCGCCGACTTGCCGCTCTCGTCGGTGATCTCGACGTCCTTCTTCCAGGCGCGGCCCTGCTTGGAGTTGACGTCGAAGAGCACCTTGTTGCCGTACCACTCGACGCGCGCGAGGCTGCGCTGCCGATCCCACAGGTGCTTGCGCCATTGCACCTTCCAGCGGAGCGCGCCGGTGCGATTCCAGGCGTCCCCGTCGACGGCGCGCCACATCTCCTTGGCCAGCGCGTCGGCTTCCGGACCCGCGGTGGTCGGGGTCTTGCCGTGACGCAGAAAGACAAACAGGCACACGATCACCACCACGACGACGCCCACCAACCAACCGAGAATTCGTATCAGCCGCCGCATGACGTTCCCCCTCGAATGCGCCATAGTACGCGCGTGAAGCCCCTCATGGCGTTTTTGATGCTCGCGGTCGGATGCTCGAGCCCCCCGCGAAGTGGCATGGTCAAAGTGATCGGCGTCGCCGAGGGCGACTTTCAGACACCCGACGCGTTCGATGGCTCCGGCTGCGAAGGCGACTGGGACAAGCAGTCGCTCGACGGCACCATCTGGACCATCGATCACACGTTCAGCGGCTCCGCGTTCGCCGGCGTCGTGCGCTTCGACGGCGCCAGCGCCACGTACAACGGGTTCACCACCGCGCTCACCGTCCTCGACGGCAAGAAGCTGTTCTGGTATCGCGCCGAGACCGCGCGCGTGACGCAGCGGACCTTCTACGCCTGTACGCGACCGGCGGCGGGCCAGATCGACGGCGCGGTCGTCTCGTGCAACATGATGAACGGCTGCTCGACGGGAACGTTCCACGCCGTCAAGCTCGAGCGGCGCGCCGGCGAAGCCGAGGCGTCGGGGCTGACCGAGCTGGCCGAGTTCCCGTTCCCGCAGGCGATCACGGCCAACGTCCGCGTCGACGCCGCGCGCAACCTCGCCGTGCTGGCGCGCTATGACGACGGGCTCTACACGATGGGCCTCGACGCCGGCCCGCCCTACAAGATCACGCAGCTCGGCCACGGCGTCACCGAGGAGTCGGTGGCGATGACGACCTCGGAGATCTACAACGACGTCAAGCTGCTCGAGGCCGGCGGCAAGCACTGGGCGCTGATGGCGTCGTCGGCGCACGGCGTGGTCGTCTGGGACGTGAGCGACCCGGTCCATCCGACGCTGGTGGCGCACGCGCGCGACAAGCACAACGTGCACACGCTGGCGATGGTCGGCACCACCGGCTACCTCGGCGACCTCGACATCCAGGGGCTCGCCATCGTCGACTTCTCGGATCCGTCGGCGCCGAAGGACCTCGGCGAGTTCGTCGTCCCCGAGGCCGCCATGGACGGCTCGGTGTTCGTGCACGATCTGTACGTCGAGCCGGGTCGCGCCTATCTCGACTACTGGGGGGCGGGCATGGTGATCGCCGACGTGAGCGACCCGGCGGCGCCGAAGGAGCTCGGGCGCCTGACCTACGGCCGCATGACCAACCACTCGGTCTGGGTCACGACCATCAACGGCCGCAAGATCGCGCTCACCGGCGACGAGGACTTCACGGCGCATCTGCGCGAGGTCGACGTCACCGACCCGGCCAATCCGCGCGTCATCGGCGAGTTCGGTCAGGACCGGCCGCAGGTGTCGGCGCACAACGTGCTCATCGACGGCGACATCGCCTACGTCGCCTACTATCAGGACGGCATCCGTGTGCTGCGTCTGTCCGACACGGCGCCGCCGGTGCAGATCGGCTGGTTCAACTCGTGGTCGCCGACGCGCGATCGCGGCACCAACTTCTACGAGGGCGGCATCGGCGTCGACAAGATCGGCTCGACGGTGTACCTGGCCGACATCGAGCGCGGTCTCATCGTCCTGTCGGTGCCGTGATAAAAGGACCTGTGGCCGACGAAAAGGAAGATCCCGCGCTGACGGCGGAGCTGTCGACGTTGGCGCAGGCGCTGCCGGAGCTGCTCGACCGCTTTCGCACCATGGCGCGCGCCATCGGCGGCGAAGGCGCGAACGAGCTGAGCGGCCCGCCGCAGCCGGCGTTGGCGCTGCCGCTCGGCGTGGCGATGGACGCGGCGCTCGAGGTGGCGCGCGCGGAGGTCGGCAAGCGCGCGCGGATCATCAAGCTGTACGCGCCGGCTCCGGCCGTGCTGGCGACGGAGCGGCAGCTCGGCGCCATGCTGCTCGGTCTTCTGACGCACGCCGCGCAGGCGGTGGTGGCGGGGCGGCCCGACGAGCATCAGATCGAGCTGCGCGTCGGCACCGGCGACGATGGCTGGGCGCGCATCACCGTGACGGCGAGCGGCCCGACCGTCGAGGGGCGAGCCGGGTCGACGCGCCTCGAGCTGCCCCCCGCGGTGGCGCCGAAGACCGAGCTCAAGGCGTGAAGAAGAAGACGAAGGCAGCCGTCGTCGCCGGGGGAGCGGGGCAGGAGCGCGCGGCGGTGGTCGCGTGGGCGCAGGCGCTCCTCAAGGGCGGCGCCGCGCACAAGGCGCTGCGGCTGAAGCTCGACAAGCGGCCGTCGCCGATGGCGCGCTTCGGGCTCGACGCGCTGGAGCGGCAGATCGTGGAGCTCGCGTGGGCGGCCGAGCGTTCGCTCGCCGTCGCCGACGCGGCGCGGGTCAAAGGCGGGCTCACCGTCGAGCGCATGCGCGGCTGGCTCGGCGACGGCGTCGATCGGGCGCTGTCGCCGAACCGCGCGCTGCGGCGGCATGCGCTCGTCGCCGTCGGTGCGGGCGGCGCGATCGCGGCGACCGATGCGGTGCGATTGGCGCCCGGCCTGGCGGCGCGGCTCGACGGTACGGCGGAGCCGGAGGCGCTGTGGCTGGGCGTCTGCCGCGTGACGCCGGGTGGGCGCGGCGACGTGCCGGCGCGCGTGGCGGCGCTGCTCGGCGATCTCGATGCGGTGGCGCCGACGATCTTGACGCTCGACGGCTGTCCGCGACGCGAGGCGCACGAGCTGGCGCAGGGGCTCGCGCGGCGGCTGCATCGCGGCGTGCTCCTCGTCGACGGCGAGCTCCTCGCCGACGGGACGGACCCGGCGCTGCTCCTGGCCTGCGCGCGCCGCGAGGCCGATTGGGAGGGCGACGTCCTGCTCGTGTGCGAAGCGGCCGCGCTCGGCGAACACTGGCGGGCGGCGCTCGCACCGCCGTCGGCAGCGCCGCCGCTGTTGGTGCTCACCGATCGCGAGCGGACGCGCGATCCGGTCGCGGCGACGCCGTTCGCGGTGCGCAGGCTGACGCTGCACGCGCCGCCGCCAGCGACGGTGAACGCGCCCCCCGCGGCTGCCGGCGATGGCGGCAGGGAGCCGGAAGGGCCCGTCGACGACGGGCTCGATCACATTCGTCAGCTGGCGATCCGCGACGCCGAGCGGGCGCTCGGGATCTTTCGCGCGCCGCCGCCGCCGCCGCGCGCGCCGGTGAAGGCCGAGCCGCCGAGATCGACCGGTGCGGCCGCAGCC
>JAQBQH010000288.1 GCA_028287105.1 Myxococcales bacterium | reverse complement strand
GACCGACGGCCAAGACGCGTCAACGGTGGTGAGCAGTGGTGGGGACTGTTGTGGAGCCGATGCCCGGATTTGAACCGGGGACCTACGGTTTACGAAACCGTTGCTCTACCCCTGAGCTACATCGGCGTTGTTCCTGTTACCGCGAGGCGTAGGTATGCCGCGTCGCCCGGTATTACGTCAAGGGGGATAGTTGGCAGGAATTACGGCCCGCCCGGTCGCGCGGATGTCGAGCTTTCGTTCAACGTGACGCTACGCCGCTCGAACCGCCGCCGGCCCCTGGTCCGGGGACACAGACGCGAGGGCCGCTCGAGTTTATCGGTCAAATCCGAGGGAAGTTGCGATTTGCCCGGTAAGCGGGGGGAACGTCGCGGTATTTCACGCAGCCCGGCGACGCGGTCGACGGCAACGCAGAGACGAGCGGCCAGACGTCAGCGGCGCATTGCCGAATGAACCAGCAGCAGCGCCAGCCCCAGGCACCAGACGACGATGAAGAGCGCCAGCAGCAGGCGCTGCATCGGAGGCAGTCGCACCGGCGGCCTGGAGGCGTCGAAGATCGAGAATGAGGGGTCCATGACATCGATGATGCGTCGCCGGCGGGCGCGCGGGCGCTCGTGCACATCCGGGCCTCGCCGATCCATCGGACGCTCGAATGCGACCACGCGCTGCCAGCCTAGCTTCGCCGATGCGAAGGAGGTGGTCGATGCGAGCTTCAGCGAAGGTCACAATGGAGGACACGGAGGTGGACGTGGAGTCGCCTGCGAGTCGCCCGGTGGACGCCCTCGAGCTGCTGACCCAGCAGCACCGCGTCGTGCAGGAGCTGTTCGACTCCGTCAGAGACCGCTCGCCGGCGTTCTACGAGCTGCTGGAGAACCTTTCGATCCACGTCGAGATCGAGGAGCTCGTCTTCTACCCGATGCTGCGCGAGCTGGGGCTCGCCGAGCAGATGCTCGAGTCGGTCGAGGAGCACCTGACCGTCAAACGCCTCATCGCCGACCTGGTCGACGACGTTCCGCTCGACGAGGAGACGCGCGCCGCCAAGCTGCGCATCATGCAGCGCGAGGTCGAGCAGCACATCGAGCGCGAAGAGCGCGAGATCTTCCCCGCCGTGCAGCGCCAGCTCGGCGACGACGAGCTGATCGCCATCGCCGAGCTGATGATCGACGCGATGGTGTCACTGCTCGACGAGGGCGACGAGGCGCCGCTCGAGCAGCTGCTGTCGCAGACCGCCTGCTAGATGCCGCCGTCGACGTGCGCGGCCGAGCAGTCGCGGGTCAGCTCGAAGCCGTCGATCGGTACGTCGCGGCTGTTGCGAAAGCTGAACAACATCTTGCCGTCGTAGACCTCGGCGTATAGCGCGCCGAAGTCGTCTTTGTAGCGCACCATCGAGCCGGGCTGCGTCGTGGCGAAGTCGAAGCGGTTGAGCGCGCCGCCCAGTCCGTCGACGACGTAGGTGAGCTTGTCGACGACGAGCCGCTCGTACTGGTGCTGATGGCCCATGAGCACGACGTCGGCGCCCCAGGCGGCGAAGGGCCAGCGCATACGCGGCTCGGTGAACTGCGGATCGCCCGAGCTATAGGCCGGGTGATGGAAGTAGACGACGTTGAAGCACTCGGTCGATGCCGCCAGGCGGTCCTTGAGCCATAGCGCCTGCACCGAGGTCGCGTCGATGCCGTCCGGCTCGTGCGCATCGCTGTCGATGGAGAAGAAGTGGACCGGGCCGATGGCCACGTCGTAGTAGCGGCGGTTGCCCGGCAGCGACGGGAAGTAGGCCAGATAGGGCGCGGCGCCGCTGGTCGAGTACCAGTCGTGATTGCCGAGCGAGGGCCAGAAGCGGTTGGTCGCGCCGCTGCCGGCGCCGTAGGTGCCGTTGTAGCCGCCGATGTAGTCGTGGAAGTACTGCCCGATGTTGAGGTCGATGGTGGCGGTTTCGCCGTTGGGATAGTTGTTGTCACCGACGGTGACGATGTAGTCGGGGCGCCAGCCTTTGACCAGCTTGGCGATCGCGACCTCGTCCAACGTGTCGACGCCGAAGTCGCCGATGACCGCGAAGCGCGCCAGCAGCGGCGACGGCGGCGTCGACAAGTCGGCCTGCACGGCCAGATCCGGTGGCGGCGGCGTGACGGTGGTGTCGTCGTCGCAGGCCGCGACGCCGAACGAACAGACGACCGCGACTGCGAGCCTGTACCGCATGACCAGCTGCGATCCTATCATCAAGCGAGGGCGGCTACGCGAGGCGGGCTAGGGCCACGGCTGGGCGGCCGATTGCGTCAGCTCCGGCGACGGCGTGGCCGCGATGGCGCCGAAGTCGGCGAGCGCGTTGGCCGTAATCTGCGCCGCCGCCGACGCTGGACGCACGAAGCAGTCGTCTTCGCCCGCCAGGCAGGCTCGCTCGACGCCGGTCGCGCGCATGACGGCGCGGCCCGCCCAGCCGTCGAGCGAATGCACCCAGCTCATCGAGCCGACGTTGAACACCTTGGCGCCGCTCGATGCGCGGTAGGCGACCATGGCCGGGTTGACCCCGTGCAGGGACAGCCCCGGCGCGCGCGCCAGAACGTGCAACGCGAACGGCAGCCGCTGCGGGTCGGCATAGGGCGCCTCGTATTCGTAGCCGACGGTGCCGGGGATGCGGCGCTCGCTGCCGAGCCCGCGAAAGAGCGGGTGCGCCGGTTCGACGATGCGGTAGTCGTCCGCCACGCGCAGCTTTTGCGTCGAGTCGGTCTTGCACGCCGGGTGCGACACCTCGCAGTAGCCGGCGTAGTGCGTGCCCGTCAGCGAATCGGACGGATTGTCGTGCGGCGGTCGCGCCGGGTCGAGCGGCTGACTGGCGTACTCGAGCTTGTGGAGATCGCCATTGGAGATGGTGCGCGAGAAGGTGCGGTGCGCGCGATCGGCGAAGCGGATGCGGCCGTCGACGGCGTCGGCGCCGAAGAAGCCGAGGTGCAGCCCCTTGTCGCGCGCCGCTTCGACGGCGTCGCGCATGGCCGGCGACCAGTATTCGTCGTGACCAATCGACAGAAAGGCGCGCGCGCCGTCGAGCAGCTGCGGGCGCGCGTCGAGGTCGCCGTTGGAGATGTATTTGACGTCGTAGCCCTGCTGCTCGAGCCACCGCACCATCGGATACTCGTGCACGAAATATCCCGACGAGTACGAGTAGAGGCCCTGGGCGGCGGTCGAATGGAGCGGGCGGTCGAGCGCGACCCACAAGGCGCCGCGGTAGGCGCTCGAACGGCTGGTGCCGCCGTCCCAGTCGTTGTAGGCGGCGTCGGTATAGTCGGCGCGGTCGACGACGAGGTCGGCGCGGCGGCCATCTTCGCGCACGGTGAAGGTGACGAAGTAGCTCTTGCCGCTGACGCTGGAGTCGAGGCGGAGCGCGAAGACGCCGGATACGACGTCGCGCGGCAGCTTGAAGGCGAAGGTCGGTTGCCAGCCGGCGCGCGCGACCGCGGCCCCGGCCGATTCGGGCGGCAGCGGCTGCGGGTTGCCACTGGCGGTGCCGTCGAGGATGACGCGCGCGCCGGCGCCGCCGTACCAGCCGGTGCGATAGAGCCGCCAGCGCACGGCGTCGTCGGCGGCCAGCGTCGAGAGCATCACCTGCACGCTGTTGCCCGCGACGTAGGAGAGCGCGTCGGTGTAGGCCTCGATCTCGTGGGCGGCGGACCACTGCGGATAGGGGACCCACCAGTCGGTGGCGCCGGCGCGCTCGTTCTCGCGCGTGACGCGATTGGCGAGGCCGCCCGACGGCTGCGTGCGGCGACCGATGGCGAGCGCGGCGATGTCGGGGCGGCCGCTCCAGCCGTGGCTGTCGCCGAAGTCGGCGAGCGGATCGCCGACGGCGCCGAGCCGCTTTCCGTTCGAGAGCGCGCACTGCAGACCGGATTGGCTGCGCGCGCAGGCGTCCGAGCGGCCGTCGCCGTCGACGTCGACGAGGACGAGCGCGCGGCCGTCGGCGGGGGACAGGTGCGGTGCGGCGAGGGCGTCGTTCTCGACGTCGACGAAGGGGAGGCCGCCTTGGCCGAGCGAGCGCGAGCAGGCGAGGCCCGACGGTCGCCAGGCGCACAGGTCGGTGCGGCCGTCGCCGTCGATGTCGCCGTAGACGACGCTGGTCGTGGCGGCGGGCAGGGTCGTCTCGACGGGCGCGACGAACGAGGCGCCGCTCGAGCGGGCGCAGCGCAGGGTGTCGCCGTGGCGCGAGCAGAGATCGAGGCCGCCCGTGCCGTCGACGTCGACCAGATCGAACTTTTCGCGGCGGCGGCCGCTGCTGTCGAAGAGCGCCGACGACCAGGGCGTGGCGGGCGTGAACGCGCTGCCCGTCGAGACGGCGCAGTAGATCGCGCCCACCTTGGCGAGGCAGACGTCGTCGAGGCCATCGCCGTCGACGTCGCCGAAGCGGAGCGAGCGGACAGCGGCGGGCTCGCCGGCGCCGGCATCGTCGCCAAAGGGCCAGTCGGCCCAGAGCGTCGCTTCGCCGAAGGTGCCGTCGCCGTTGCCGCGCGCGCAGTGCAGCCCATCGGCGAGGCGGACGCAGGCGTCGGCGAAGGCGTCGCCGTCGAGATCGGCGAAGGCGAAGGAGGCGGTGTAGCGCCACGCCGTGACGGGCGCATCGGCGAAGAGGACCGTGCGTTGCGCGGGGCCGAACGCGCCGGGGGCGCGGCGCACGGCGCAGAAGATGCCGAGGTTGCCGAGGAAGCAGAGGTCGGTCTTGCCGTCACCGTCGAGGTCGGGCGTGCGCAGCGTCGACCAGTGGACGGCGTCGTCGTCGGGCCAACCGACGTCGTCGCCGAACTCGGTCGACCAGCGCGTGGTGGCGCCGAAGCCGGTTGCGCCCCACTGCGAGCACCAGATGCCGTCCTTGGCGCGGGCGCAGGCGACGTCGTTTGCCGCCGGCAGGGCGACGCGACCGCCGCGCGCCTGGCAGCCGAGCGATGCGGCGAGCGACGCCGCGAGCGACGCGAACAGCATCAGGTGTAGAACGGGGGCGCGCAACGGGTTGCACCGTAGTGCAACGGTCATACCGTGTGCAAGGCCAACGAACTTCGAGACCTTGAAGCGACGACGCGGCGCGCTGTCAGCGCGCGCGTGAGGTCGAAGGACCCCACGAGCGCATGGGCGGCCTCACACAACCGTGGGCGGCGAGTGCGCGTGCCTCCGTACCCACACGGAGAGGGCGATGCCGGCGACGAGCACACCGATGCAGCCCCACTGCGCGGGCGTCAGGCCGAGGTAGCGTGCGTCCGGCTCGGGAACGTCGTGGGCGCGCAAGAAGTCGAGGCCGAAGCGGACCGGCGCGTAGGCCAATGTCAGGATCGCAACGTATGTCCCGAGCGGGCGCTTCTTGCGGCGGAGCCAGGCGAACCAGAGCGAGATGCACGCCGCCCAGATCGCTTCGTAGAGGCCGAGGTCGTGTCGCGGGCCGTCGGGATAGCGGACGGCCAGAAAGAAGCTGGTGTGGCTACCGGGATGATCGTGCGCGGTGAAGCAGCCGAGCCGACCGAACATCCAGCCGGTGGCGAGCCCGTAGGCCAGCGAATCGGCATATGGCATGACCCGCTCATGATGTCGGCGACACCATATGAATAAACCAATCAATGCACCGGTAAATCCTCCAAAGGAAGAGAGTCCGGCTATCGGATTGAGGATATCGGCCCAGGACGGATGTTTTCCGAAGGTCTGATATGCGAAGACGTCGAAAAGGTGAGCAACGATGAATCCGATCACGAGCGCCCAGGTCACCATCGAGTCGACCCGCTCGTCGACGAGGCCGAGCTCACGGCCGCGAACCTTGGTCAGCCGGAGGCCCACGATGATGCCGATGGCGACCAGGATTCCGAATGCGTGGATGGTCAGCTTTCCGATTATCGGGAAAGGAATCGAAGGGAACTCGATATTGAACCACGGGATCATGACGAATCCTTATAAAGCATTATTTTTGAGCTTGTCCGCTAAAGTTTCTGCTATCGTCCTTTGCCATGCCGAGACCACGCAAGAACGACCCGACCTCGCTCATCAACCCGATCATTCTGGACTTCGCACATCGGCTCGCGGCCGTGGTCGAGCGCTTCACCGTCGGTCGCATCGAAGCGGCGGTGCGGGCGAGCGGCAATGCGTTGCAGGGGCGACGCGGTCGCGCCGGCGGCGCTGGTCGCGCGCGCGGCAAGACGCTCTGCTATTACCCGGGCTGCAAGAACGTCGCGGCGCCGCGATTCGGTATGTTCTGCGCGGCGCTCCACAAGGACATTCCGAAGACGGAAAAAGAGAAGTATCGGACGCTGCACAACAAGAACGGCGCGAACAAGCCGGCCGGCAAGCGCGGACGTAAGCGTCGCGCTCAGGGTCGCGCGCAAGCCACCGCCTGAGGCCTCCGCGCCGTTTCGATCATGCGGGCGGCGCTGCTTCTCACGGTAATCCTCGTCGGCGGCTGCACGCGCGCGCCGTCGGCGTACATCACGCAACGGCGCCTCGACGGGCCCAAGCCGCCACAGATCATGCTGCGCTGTCGCACGACCGGGCTCGAGGCGCCGGTGAAGTTCGCGTGGCGCTTCGCGGCGCCGGTGAAGCAGGTGGGCTGGAATGTGCCGGTCGACGAGACCGCGATCCTGGTGACGGTGCCGGAGCCGCCGCAGCTGCCGCTGTGGGCGGAGTGCACGGCGACGGGCGCCGGCAATGTCGAGGCGCGCGCGTCGCGAGCGCTGGTGGCGCCCGTGGTGGCGGCGGCGCCGGTGGCGGCGCGGTCCGGTGAGCTGGTGAGCGTGCGCGGCAGCGGCTTCGGGCCGTCGCGCAACGCGGATGACGGTGTGTGGTTGGTGCCGGGCTGGGGCAGGGCGCGGCCGCTCGATCACGCGTGCAAGGGCGCGAGCTGGTCCGATGCGCTCGTGAGCGCGTGCGTGCCGCCGTCGTCGGGCGGCAAGTGGCAGGTTCGCGTGCAGGCCGGCGGCGAGCTGGCGATCTGGCCGACGCCGATGGCAGTGCCTTGATGCGGGCGCGGCTGTGATGCGGGCGGCGCTGTTCGTCTTGACGTGGGCGATGTTCATGCTGCTGGCACCGGCGGCTCCGCTCGTCGGCGTCTCGCGCACCGTCGCCACCACGGCGCGTGCGCTGGTCGAGAACGGCACGCTCGACGTCGCCGGCCGCGGCGACGCGGTGTCGCTGCCGTCGACGGTGGTGCACGACGGGCGCCGGCGCGCCGAGACGGCGCTGGGCGCGGCGCTGCTGCTCGTTCCGGCGGAGGCGATGGCGCGCGCGTTCGCCGGCGTCGATCCGCAGCTGCGCCTCGCGCGCGCGCTCGAGAGCGGCACGGCGGCGGCGGTGGTCGCGTTCTTGTGCGTGCTCTTCTTCGGCGCGCTCCGCGAGGAGGGCCTCACGCCGCGCGCCGCGCTCGAGTTCACGCTGCTCCTCGCGTTTGCCACGCCGCTCGTCTGGTACGCCCGCGTCCCCGACGGTAGCGCGCTGGCGGCGCTGCTCCTCTTCGTCGCCGTGCGCGCGGCGCGAGCCTTCGCCGCTGCCGACGGCAAGGGCGCGACCCCGACACTCGGCCTGGCGCTCGGACTGTCGCTGGGCGCGCTCGTGATCGTGCAGCCGACGCTGCTCCTGGCTGCGCTCGTGATCGTGGCCTGGTGCGGGCTGCATCGGCACGCGCCCATCCGCCCGGCGTCGCTCGTGCGGGTGATCGGACCGCTCGTCGCCGGCATCGCGTGCGTGCTGCTGCACCGCTGGCACGTCGGCGCCGCGGCCGAGCCGATGGGCGATCTCGTCCAGGGGCTGGACGGGCTCCTGCTCTCGACGGGAAAGAGCATCTTCCTCTACGCGCCCATCTGTCTTTTGGCGCTGCCCGCGCTGGCGTGGATGTGGCGCGCGCGTCGCGCCGATGCGCAGCTCGTCCTCGCGGTCGCGGCGGCGCTCCTCCTGGCCGCCGCGCAGCTCGACGACTGGCACGGCGATCCGACGTGGGGACCACGGCGCGCGCTGCCGCTCATGCCGCTCGCGGTCGAGACGGTGGCACTGGCGTGGCTGGCGCGCCGGTCGGAGCGGCGCGCTCGACGGCGCGCGACCTCCGCGGTGGCGCTCCTGGCGGTCGCCGGAATCGGCGTCCAGCTCGTCGGCATCGCCATCGCGCCGTCGACCTATCTCGACGTCGCCACCGAGGTGCGCCTGGCGAGCGGCTCGCCGTCGTGGTTCGGCGAGCAGCCGTCCGAGTGTCACTTCATTCCGCAATTTTCGCCGATCGTCGGACACGCCTGGCTGCTCTCGCACCTCGTGCGCAACGATCGCCGGCTGGACGTCGATCCGCCCTACAAGCTCTTGCTCGCCAGCGCGCCCAAGCTCGAGAGCGTGTGGCCGCGTCTGCGCGTGGACTGGATCGGGCGCGATTGGTCGCGCGCCGCGGCAGCCGCCTGGCTGGCAGCGCTGGGCGCGATCGCCGTCGCTGCCGCGCTCGTGCTGCGCCGTCGCGTGCTACGGTAGGCCATGTCCGATTGGGCGATCCTCGGCTGCGGCTACGTCGGCACGCGTCTGGCGCGCGCGCTCCTCGCCGAGGGCGGCCATCGCGTACGGGTCGCCGCGCGCAACACCACGCGTCTGGCGCCGCTCGGTGAAATCGGCGCCGAGATCTACGCGCTCGATGCCGCCAAGTCGCGCGCCTTCGGCCCGGCGCTGTACGGGCTGTCGTCGCCGATCGTCATCTACTCGATTCCGCCGCTCGCCAACATGCCGTCGGGCGAGCCGCTCAGGCGGGCCGCCGACGCCGCCGGCGCAGTCGGCGCTTCGCGCTTCATCTATCTCAGCTCGACCGCCGTGTATGGCGAGACGCCGGACGGCGAGGTGGTCGACGAGGAGACGCAGATCGCGCTCAGCGATCCGGAGGCGATGACCCGCATCGGCGAGGAGAGCGCGGTCGAGATGGCGCGCCTGGCCGGGCTGCATACCGTGGTGCTGCGGCTGGCCGCGATCTACGGGCCCGGCCGCGGCGTGCGCGAACGGCTCAAGGCCGGCAGCTACAAGCTCATCGACGACGGCTCCCACTATTTCTCGCGCGTCCATGTCGACGACATCCTCGGCATCATCCGCGCGGCGGTCGCAGAGGGTCCGGGAGGCGCGGTCTACTGCGTCGGTGACGACAAGCCGACGACGCAGCGCGAGTACGCCGACTGGCTGGTGGCGCGGCTCGGGGCGGCCCCGCCGCCATCGGTGGCATCGCTGGCGCCGGGCAAGCCGCGGCGCGCGGTGCGCAATCGGCAGATCAACAACGCCAAGGTCAAGCGCGAGCTCAGCTACACGTTCAAGTATCCGACCTACGTCGAGGGCGAGCAGGCCATCGAGGCCGAAGCGGCAGGCGCGGCGCCCCACGCAGCTGCGCCCGTCGCTGCCGAAGCCGCGGCAGCTGCTCCCGTCGCTGCCGAGCGCGTGGCCACGCCGCCCGACGCGGGCGCGCTCCTCGACGAGGCGCTGGCGCACTTCGACAGCGACCGCGCGCGTGCGCGTGCCGCCGTCGAGCGGGCGCGAGATCTCTTACGTCAGGGGAGGTAGCGGAGTACGAGGGGAACGGCCGACTACAGGCCGAGGAGCTTGTCGAGCGCGTCCTTGTCGGAGCGCTTCGACTTGGTGTCGTGCTTGGCGAGCATCGTCGCGCGACCCGCGCTGCTGCTGAGGGCCGGTGCCCTCTTCGCAGAGGCCAGACGCATCGACGACTTCTTGCTCTTGGCCGCGTGATGCTTCGACGCGCGCTTGGCCGGCTTCACTTCGGCGGCCGAGTCGTCGTCATCGGCGGCGGCGGCGACCACTGCGGCCGCCTTCGGGCTGGCGACGGCAGGCTTCGCCGCCGGCGACTGGTCCGCCATCGGAGCTGCGCCGACCGCCGCGATCGGCGCCGGAGCGTTCGACTTCGTGATCTGGACGATCGCCATGACGGAGCCAATCGCGATCACGCCGAAGATTCCGCCGAGACCCGCCCCCAGCCACTTGGGCATCTTCCAGGGGTTCTGCACCGCGTAGTAATCGATCTTCTTCACGACAAATCCTCCCTCTTCGAGCCTCGCGATCGTGCACGGGGTGAGCCAGATACCCTCTTCGAAATCATTGAAGAATCCACGATCAGGTGGGGACTCGAGCCCCACTCCGGGGTGTAGGTGACCCCAGAGTGTTCATCTTTTAGTTTGCAGGTTTGGGTCTGGTCAGGGGAGATCGGAGCCGTTGTCGTCGGGGCCGCCATCCCCAGCGGATCCGTGGGAGCCGACATACGCAGGCGGGTTGGCCGCCGGCGCGACCTGGTCTTCCAGCGGCGTCGAGTGCGGCACCGGGCGCTCTTCCTGGCTGCGAATCTGAGCGCGGATCGACGAGGCGCAGTCGACCAGCAGCGCGCGCAGCCGCGGATAGAGCGAACGGCTCGGCAAGAGCGGCTCCATCGGAATCTTGGCGACGAAGTCCCAGATCTGCTGATCGCTCACTTGCGCCTGCGCGGCCAGCTCGACGAGCTGCGTGAGCTGCGGCGGCCGCAAGAACACGACCGTCGGTGGGCGCCCGTCGGGGAACAGCGTCAGATAGAAGCCGTCCTTGCCGCCGGTGGCGGGCGCAAGATGCACCGCGACGGAGGACCAACCCCCGCCCTCGGCGACGTGCTCGATGGTGCGACGCGCTTGCATGATGACTTCCTATACATACCGCGTCGAGGCGCGGAAATCGAGTTATCTGGACAGCGAATAGATCCTGGCGCCGTCGGTAAAGTAGACCCGGTCCGACGACAAGACCAGTGCGCGCGCCGTCTCGCTAGCGAGGAGGGTCGAGCCGCTGCCGTCGAGCGCCAGCCGCTCGAGCCCGCTCGCTCCCTTGACGTAGACGCCCTTGGCGTCGACGGCGAGCGGCTGTGCCACCGACGGGGAGACGACGACGCGGCCCATGCCGTCGGTGCGGAAGAGCGCGATGTCGCCGGCGCCGGGCGACTGCACCTCGGCCACGGCGACGCGGCCGCCGCCGGCCGCCATCGAGTTCGTGTGCAAGGTCGATTGCGCGCCGAAGGCCGTCGCGGTCGCCGGGGCGGCGAGCGCCCGCGACCAGGCGCCGCTGGCATCGCTGTAGTAGACGCTCGCGTCGTCGACGACGAGGGCGCCGGGCAGCTCGACCACTTCGGCGCTGACCACCTCGACCGGCCCCGCGCTCGACGTCGACAGGCGCACGATCGCGTTCTTGCCGTTGTAGGCGTCGACGTTGCCGTAGACGTCGGTGATCCAGTAGACGTAGCCGCCGGCGGTGACCGGGCCGCGCAGCACGTGTTGACCCAACGCCAGGGCCATGGCGCCCGCGCCGTCGAGCGCGACCTTCATGATCTTGTCACCCTCGACGTAGTAGACGCCGTTGACGTCGACGGCGACGCAGCCGTTCTTGTCGCCGCCCGCCGCCAGCTGCTGGTGCGAGGCTCCGTCGAGGCTTGCCTTCTGGATGGTCGGCACGTTGCCGAGATAATCGGCCCAGTAGACCGCCGCCCCGTCGACCGCGAGGCAGGTCGTCATCGTCTGCACCGTCGCCAGCGGCGTGGGCGAAAGAATGTGCATGTCGAGCGCGACGCCGAAGTCGGCCGGCGTCACGCTGCTCGAGCCGCATCCGCTGACGGCAAATAGGGTCGTGACGAGGATGTGAAGACGCACGCCGCGCATTGTAGTATGCCGCCCATGGCATCGCCTACCTTCGGTGTGATTGGTCTCGCAGTGATGGGCGAGAACCTCGCGCTCAACCTGATGGACCACGGCACGCCCGTCGCTGTGTGGAATCTCGAGTACGAGTGGACGGAGCGCTTCGTGGCCGCGCATCCGGACGCGACCGCGACGCGCACGCTCGAGGAATTGGTGCGCGCGCTGCCGCGACCACGACGGATGCTGATGATGATCAAGGCCGGTGCGCCGGTCGACCTGACCATGGCCAAGCTGGCGCCGCTGTGCGAGCCGGGCGACATCGTCATCGACGGCGGCAACAGCTGGTTCAAGGATACGCAGCGGCGCGAGGCGGAGTGGCGCGCGCTCGGGCTCAACTTCGTCGGCATGGGCGTGTCCGGCGGTGCCGAGGGCGCGCGTAACGGGCCGTCGATGATGCCGGGCGGATCTCCGGAGGCGTGGAAGGCGCTCGAACCCGCGCTCACTTCGATCGCGGCCAAGACGAGCTTCGGCGCCTGCGTGGCGTACGTCGGACCCGACGGTGCGGGGCACTTCGTCAAGATGGTGCACAACGGCATCGAGTATGCCGACATGCAGCTCATCGCCGAGGTCTACGACGTCTTGCGCCGCGCCCTCCGTTGGGATGCGGCCAAGATCGCCGACACGTTCGAGCGCTGGAATCAGGGGCCGCTCGACTCGTATCTGCTCGAGCTGTCGGCGCGCGTGCTGCGCGTTCTCGACGGCAAGAGCGCTACCTCGCTGGTCGACAAGGTGCTCGATGTGGCCGGGCAGAAGGGCACCGGCAAGTGGTCGGCGCAAGTGGCGCTCGATCTCGGCGTGCCGATCCCGACCATCAACGCCGCCATCGATGCGCGCTTGATCTCGACGCTGAAGACGGAGCGCGACGCCGCCGCCACGCTCTATCCCACGCCGGCGGGGCAGCCGATCGACGCGTCCCTGCTCGACAAGATTCCGCCGGCGCTCTATGCGGCGAAGCTCTGCTCGTACGCTCAGGGAATGGCGCTCATCGCCGCCGGATCGCGAGAGTGGAAGTGGTCGATCGATCTGAAGGAGATGGCGCGTATCTGGACGGGCGGCTGCATCATTCGCGCGCGGCTGCTCGAGGACGTCATGCGCGCGTTCGGCCGGCGGCCCGAGCTGCCCAACCTCCTCGTCGACGAGGACGTGCGGCGCGCGGTCGACGCCGGCCAGGCGTCGCTGCGTGCGCTGGTCAACGCGGCGCAGGCGGCGGCGGTCCCGGTGCCGGCGCTCTCGGCGACGCTGGCCTACTTCGATTCCTATCGTACGGCGGAGCTCCCCACCAACCTCATCCAGGCGCAGCGCGACGCGTTCGGCGCGCACACCTATCAGCGCAACGACGTCGCCGATGCTCCGTTCGTGCACACCGAATGGCTCAAGTAGGTCGACGCGCCAGGAGGATGGCGGCGCCCGCGAGGCCCGAGGTGATCGAGCCGGCGACGATTCCGATCTTGGCGTAGTCGAGGAGCGCGCGGTCGCGAAAGGCGAGCGTGGCGATGAAGATCGACATGGTGAAGCCGATGCCGGCGAGCGTCGCGCCGCCGAGCATCTGGCGTGTCGACGCGCCGCCGGGCAGCTCGCCGAGACCAAACCGTCGTGCCAGCGTCGCGGCGCCGAAGACGCCGATGGTCTTGCCGGCGAGGAGCCCGAGGAACACGCCGACGGTGATCGGGTGGCCGAGCGCGGTGCCGAGGCTGTGCCACGGGATGGTGACGCCGGCGTTGGCGAGGGCGAACAGCGGCAACACGCCGAACGCCACCGGCCGTTCGAGCGTGTGCTCGAGTCGCTCGAGCGGTGAGCCCGCGTCGTCGGTGGCGTCGGCGGGGATGGTCATCCCGAGGAGCACGCCGGCGATGGTGGCGTGCACGCCCGACTGGAATACGGCGTACCAGAGGAGCGCGCCGCCGGCGAGATAGGCGGCGAGGTGGCGGACGCCGAAGCGGTTCAGCGCCACCAGGGCGGCGACGACGAGCGCCGCGGCCGCGAGCCAGCCGAGCTGCACGCCGCCCGCGTAGAAGATGGCGATGATGACGACGGCACCGAGATCGTCGACGATGGCGAGCGCGGTCAAAAATACGGTCAACGACGGCGCCGCGCGGCGGCCGAGGAGCGCGAGGACCCCGACGGTGAACGCGATGTCGGTGGCCATCGGAATCCCCCAGCCGCGGATGAACGGGGTCCCTGCGGTGCGCGCGGCGTAGATCGCGGCCGGCACCACCATGCCGCCCAGCGCCGCCAAGGCCGGTAGCGCCGCCTTGCGCGCGCCGGCCAACTCGCCGCGTAAGAGCTCGCGCTTGATCTCGAGGCCGACGAGGAGGAAGAAGATCGCCATCAGTCCGTCGTCGATGATCGCGCCGACCGACTGGCAGAGCGCGTGGTAGCTCGCCGCCAAGGGCGAGTTCGCGACCGCCAGCGCGATTGCCGCGGCGAGCATCAGGACGACGCCGCCGGTCGCTTCACTCTCGATGAAGCGTGTCTTCACGGTGCAGGATGATATCGGCTAGGCGGCGTCCCAGCGCAAGAGCGAGAGCTCGGCGGAGAAGCCGGGACCGAAGGCGGCCAACAGACCGGGCGCGCCGACGGGGGGCGGCTGGCGGCGCAAGACCTCGTCGAGGACGAAGAGCACCGTCGCCGAAGAGAGATTGCCGTAGTCGCGCAAGACGTCCCACGACGGCTCGGTCATGCCGGCGAGCCCGAGGTCGGCGTCGAGATCTTCGAGGATGCGGCGGCCGCCCGGATGGAGCGCGCAGAACTTGAGGTCCTCGATGGCCAGGCCGTTCTTGGCGCACAGCTGTTCGACGAGGGGGCGCACCTTGCCCTTGAGCGCGTGCGGCACGTCGCGGTCGAGGACGATGTGAAAGCCGCCCTCTTTGAGCTCGAAGCCCATGAGGTATTGCGACTCGGGGTAGAGGTGGCACATCGAATCGACGAGGACGGGGCCCGGACGCGAGAGGCCGCCGGTCGCGCGCGCGCCGCGGACGATGGCGGCGGCGGCGCCGTCGCCGAAGATGGATGCGGCGACCAGGTTGGTCATCGACATGTCCTGCTTCTGGAACGTCAGCGACGGCAGCTCGATGGCCAGCACCATCACCGTGTGATCGGGATAGAGGGTGCAGTGCTCGCGCGCGCGCGACAGGGCGGCGGCGCCGGCGGCGCAGCCAAGCTCCGTGACCGGCAGGCGCACGCAGTCGCGACGCATGCGCAACGACTCGAGCAGATAGGCGTCGACCGACGGAATCATGACGCCGGTACAGGAGGTGGTGACGATCATGTCGACTGAGGTGGCGTCGAGGTGCGCGCGGTCGAGCGCGCGACGGGCGACATGCTCGCCGAGCTGCTTGGCGAAGGTCGCGTAGTCGGCGCTCTTCTCCTCGAGCGCTCGGGGAGCGAGCAGCCGCTCGGGCGGCAGGGTGATGTAGCGCGCGTCGATCTTGGTGTTGTCGATGATCCGTCGCGCGGCGCGCTGCTGCGGCGGCGTCGAGAAGACCAGCGCGCTGTAACGCTTGTAGCTCTCGCGGTCGAGCCGATAGGAGGGGACGGCCGTCGCCGTGGCCGTGATTTTTGCCATGGGCGTCGGTAGTGCAAAGAACGGTCCCGACGAAGCCTGCGGCGAGCGTCGCGGCGGGCCGCTCGCCGTGTGGCTTGACGCGTGCACCGTGGAACTGGGTTGCGACTGCAGAGGAGAAGAGGATGCGCCTGGTGACGGCAGTGGTGACGGCGACGTGGATGCTCGGGGTCGCCGGGGCGGCAGAGGCGCGGCCCTGGCTGTCGTTCTCGCCCGAGCAGACCGCGGTCACCGCGGGCGGCGGGATCGCCAGCTTCGCGGGGGCGACGATGCGCGCCAACACGCGGCTGGGCGCCGACTGGGATGCGCGGGTCACGTTCGGCACGCGCTCGCCGATCGCTTTCGAGGCGGGCTACACCGGCCTCTACAACCCGTTGGCCACGGGCTCCGGCGTCGCGCCCTACCTGGTCCAAAATTCGGTCGACGGGGCGCTGCGCATCAACTTGATCCCGTATCGCGTCGAGCCGTACATCTTCGGTGGCCTCGGCTACAACCACGTCACCGTCTACAATCGCGACCAGGATCCGGAGATGGCGGCACGCTTCAAGGCGACCGACGATCAGCTCATGGTTCCCGTCGGGGGCGGCGTGGCCGGATACTTCGGCTCGCACGCGACCATCGATGCCCGCTTCACCTTTCGCGCGATGTTTCGTGACGAGCTCCTCATCGACGCGCCGCCCGATGTGCGATCGGACTCGTATACCGTCGCCGCGCGGGCCGGCTACGCCTTCTAGAAATCGCTGCTAGACTTTGGCGTGGTCGTTCGGGCGGTCGCGTGGTCCGTGATCGTGCACGCGGCGGTCGTCGCGGGCCTGCTCGCGATCGTGGCCGCGCGGGGCGAGCGGGGCTGGGCGCCGAGCTTCATCGCCGTGACGACGACGAGCGACGCGCCAGGCGCGATCGCGCCGCCGCCGCTGGTCGAGGTGACCGAGGACGCGCGCGTCGACGATGCTGCCGCGACCATCGAATTCCGCACCGCCGGCGACCGCGAGCAGGACGTCGCGTATGCGCAGGCTCCGACGGCGGCGCCGAATCCCGATGCGCGCGCGGGCGCGGCGGCGCGATCGTCAGGCAGCGGTCCGCGCGCCCCGACGCTGGTGACCGATCGCGCCGACGCGGCAACCTTGCGCGTGCAGCCGTACGACGCGCCGCACGGATATCAGATGCAGCGCATCGCCAGCGCTGCGACGCGCGAGAGCCGGGAGCAGGTGCGGGCCACGCCGCATCCCGGTAGCACGCCCTGGTTGGCCTCGCACGAGGGTCGCGGGCATGGACGCGAGCACGCGGATCGGCAGGCGATCTCGTCGACGGCGCGCCGCCGGGACGAGAGTGATCGGGCGCCTCCGCGCGACGCCACGCGCTCCGCTGCAGGATTTGCACGCCCCGTGGTGCAGGCCAATCCCGCGGCGACCGACGCCGCCGAGCCGTCGGAGCGGGTCTCCGATCGGGTGGATCAGGCGCTCGTGTCCGACGAGAAGCAGCCCCAGAAGCTGGAGCTGTCTCGACCCAATTCGCCGGGCAGCCAGCTGCGTGGAGGCGGCGATGGCGCGCTCGGATATGCGCCCGCCGGCCGCGGCGCCGCGACGGTGCCGACCGGCGCGCCCGCGCTGCCCGACGGGCGAGAGCTGGCGATGGCGACCTTTCAGCGTACATACGACATGTACGTCGCCCGCGTGAAGCAGAAGGTCGATCCGCTGTGGGAGTTTCCGCGCGAGCTGGCGATCAAGATGGAGCAGGGCGACGTGCTGATCGGGTTCGTGATCCGGAAGGATGGTACCGTCAGGGACGTACGAGTCCTCAAGGGTTCGGGATTTCCCAGCTTCGACAAGAACGTCTTGAACGCCATCAAGAAGGCGTCGCCGTTTCCGCCGCTGCCGGAGACGCTCGGCTCCGAGCTGCGGGTGACGGCGCCATTCGAAGGGTCGAATCCGGCGATCCGGTAGCCGCGGCGGGCAACCGCTTCTATAATAAGGGTGGTGCACCTTGTCCGGCCGGCGTAACAGATCGGCGGTCTACTTGACGGTCGCGTTCGTGGTGGCGCTCGGCGCCCACTGCGTCTTCGTCCTCATGGCCGAAGCGCTGGGCTGGCTCGACGTCATCGCGATGTTGCGCTCGCACGACAAGGGGCTGCCGCAGGCGATGCCCTACACCGACGCGCAGGCCAAGGACGATCGGCCGCTCGAGATTCAGCAGCTCGTCGACGATCTGCAGCAGCCCGACGAGCGCACCGAAGAAGAGAAGCGGCGCGAGGAAGAGAAAAAGAAGGAAGAGGAAGACAAGAATCCGCACGGGCAGGTGGTCGACGTGGCCAAGCCGCTCGTCGAGGAGCGGCCCGACAAAGCCAACTACGTCTCGGAGTACGACACCAAGGTCGACCGCGAGATGAAGATGAATGGGCGCGATCATGGGGGCGCCCGCGACGGCGCGCAGCCGCAGCCGCCCGCGCTGCCGTCGGGCGACTCGCCGAACGCGCGACCGCCGCAGCCGCAGGTCGGCAAGGGCGGGCGGCCGGGTCCATTGGCGATGCGCGATCTGCAGAGGCAGCCGCGTCCGCACGGAGCCGAGAGCGAGCTGCCGCCCGATCGCGACGGCGAGAAGCCGCGCGCAGGGCAGAAGGCGGGTGCGCAGCCGCTATCACCGCGCCAGGCGACGGGCGAGATGGGCGACGGAATGCGTCGGGCGCCGGGGTCGGAGGCGCCGGTGGGAACGCCGGGGCAGAAGCATCCCGCGATCATGCCGACGCCGGACATGTTGCAGCGCGCCATCGGCAAGGGCGGCGGGTCGATGGACTATCTCAAGGATGTCGACGACGGCGATGCGACGGCGCTCAACTCGAAGAAGTGGAAGCACGCGCCCTTCTTCAATCGCGTCAAGCGAGCGGTGGCCGAAGAGTGGCATCCCGAGATGACCTACGTGCGGCACGATCCGAACGGCAACGTCTACGGCATCAAGGATCGCGTGACCGTGTTGCGCATCCATCTGCAGCCGGACGGCAAGCTCGCCGGCTGGACGGTGCTGCAGTCGAGCGGCGTCGACTTCCTCGACGACGAAGCGATCGACGCGTTCAAGAAGTCGGCGCCATTTCCCAATCCGCCGAAGGACCTGGTGGAAGCGGACAGTCAGATCCACTTCAACTTCGCGTTCATCTTCGAGCTGAGCGGCCACGGGTCGCTCAAGGTCTACAAGTACCAGTAGCGCTACTTCGCGAGCAGCATCTCCAGCGTCTTGGCGAGACGGCGCGCGCGGGTGTCCGGCTTCTTGGCGTCGAGCAGCGCCTCGGCGTGCTCGCGCGGATGCGTGAAGCTCAGCGTCTCCCACGCGGCACGCGCCGCTTTGTTGGCGGCGAGCGCCTTCTTTAGATCGGCCGGCGGGTCGACGACGCCCTTCGTCATGGTCGATTCCACACGGGTGGGGCGCCGAAGCGGCGGGTGAAATCGTCGAGCTTGCGGGTGAGCTCGCCGGCGGGATCTTCGCATTCCGCGAAGCGCACGAGGACGTCGGCGCCCGGCGGAATCGCGCCTCCGAGACGCGCCAGCGCCGACGACAGATCCTCGTCGGCGTCGTAGTACACCATGGCGCTCTTGCCGCTCGGGTAGGTGATGAGCTCGTCGGCGACGCGCGCCTGCAGGACGCCGCGCCGTCGTGGGACCGTCGCGGCCGCCAGCTTCTGCCAGCGGCCGAACGTCATCTTATTCGCGGGTCCAGCGCAGCTTGGGATTGCGCGCGGCCCTCGTCTCGTCGAGGCGGCGCAGCGCCGTCTCGTGCGGGGCGTTCTTGGCGATCTCGGGATCGCGCTTGGCCTCTTCGGCGATCGCGGCCATCGCGTCGCAGAACGAGTCGAGCGTCTCGGGCGTCTCGGTCTCGGTGGGCTCGATCATGAGCGCGCCGGCACCGCCGGTCACGGCCGGCAAAGGGAAGTAGATCGTCGGCGGGTGGTAGCCGAAGTCCATGAGCCGCTTGGCGACGTCGAGCGTCTGCACGCCGGTCTCGCGCTTGAGCTTCTTGTCGGTGAACACGACCTCGTGCATCGACGGCTTGTCGTAGGCGAGCGAGTACGAGCCGGCGAGTCGCGCGCGAATGTAGTTGGCGTTGAGGACCGCCATCTCCGTCGCCAGCGTCAGGCCCGGTCCGCCCAGCTCGCGGATGTACGAGTACGCGCGGATGAACATGCCGAAGTTGCCGAAGAAGCTGCGCAGCCGCCCGATCGACTTGGGCCGGTTGTACTCGAGGCGATACTTGTCGCCGGTCTTCTCGACGGTGGGCGTGGGCAGATACGGCTCGAGCTTGGAGACGACACCGACGACACCAGACCCCGGACCGCCGCCGCCGTGTGGCGTGGTGAAGGTCTTGTGCAGGTTGATGTGCATGACGTCGACGCCGGCTTCACCGGGGCGGACCTTGCCCAATAGCGCGTTCAGGTTGGCGCCGTCCATGTAGACGAGGCCGCCCGCTTCGTGAACGACGTCCGCGATCTCGCCGAGCTGCTCTTCGAAGAGACCGAGCGTCGACGGGTTGGTGATCATGATGGCGGCGATGTTGTCCTTGTGCGCCGCGCACGCCTCTTTGACCGCTTCGACGTGGAGGAGGCCGTCGGCGCCGGTCTTGAGGCCCACCGTCTCCATCGAGTTGAGCGCGCACGACGCCGGATTGGTTCCGTGCGCCGAGTCGGGGATCAGCACCTTCGCCGGACGGCGACCCTTGTCGGCGTGATAGGCGCGGATCATCATGACGCCGGCCAGCTCGCCCTGCGCGCCGGCTGCGGGCTGCAAGGTGACGCGGGCGAAGCCGCCGATTTCGCACAGCGCGCGTTCGAGGCCCCACATGAGCTCGAGCGCGCCCTCGACGGTCGACTCGGGCTGCGCCGGGTGCAGACCGGCGAATCCCGGCATGCGCGCGGCGCGCTCGTTGACCTTCGGGTTGTACTTCATGGTGCACGAGCCGAGCGGGTAGAGCCCGATGTCGATGGCGTAGTTCCAGCGCGACAGGCGCGTGTAGTGACGCGTGACCTCGACCTCGGAGACCTCGGGCAGGCCCGGGCCACCGTCGCCGCGCGCGAGCGCACCGAAGGCTTTGGCGGCGTCGATCGCGGGAACGTCGAGCGGCGGCAGCGATGCGCCCGAACGTCCGGGCGTGCCCTGCTCGAAGATCGGCCGCGAGGTGTGGAGCAGCTGCCGCGTCGCGATCGGCGTCCCCGACTTCGTATCTTTGTCGCTCATCGTGCGCCTACCGCGCCCGAAGAGCGCGCTGCATTGTTGATCGCATTTTCTTTGAAAATGCTCATGTCCTTAGGCCTGCACCCAGTCGAGGGCCGAGACGAGCTTGTCGATGTCGGCTTTGGTGTGTCGCTCGGTGACGGCGATGATCAGGAGATCGTCGCACTGGCCCTTGGGCAGCATGCCGGGGGCCGTCGCGGCGACACCGGCATAGATGCCTTGGTCGGCCAGCTTCTCGACGGTGAGGTTGGCGTCGCCGCCGCGCACGCGGACGGTGAACTCGTTGAACGTCGGGCCCGAGAACGCGAGCGAGAAGCCGGCGATCTTGGCGATCTGCGCCTTGGCGTATTCCGACTTCGCCAAATTGAGCTGCGCCATCTCGACGAGGCCGCGCTTGCCGAGCAGCGATAGATGGATCGTGAAGGCCAGGGCGATGAGCCCCTGGTTGGTGCAGATGTTCGACGTCGCCTTCTCGCGGCGGATGTGCTGTTCGCGCGTGGCCAGCGTCAGCACGTAGCCGCGGCGGCCGTCGCGGTCGACGGTCTCGCCGACGAGCCGGCCGGGCAGGTTGCGGGTGAACTCCGCCTTCGAGGCGAACAGGCCGACGCCGGGGCCGCCCATGGTCGGCGGGATCGAGAGGCCGAGCCCCTCACCGACGACGATGTCGGCGCCGAGCGCACCGGGAGACTGGAGGACGCCGAACGCCACCGGCTCGGTGTTGGCGACGACGAGGAGCGCGCCCCGCGCGTGCACCACGTCGGCGAGCGCCTTGAGATCCTCGACGACGCCGAAGAAGTTCGGGTTCTGCACGACCACGCAGGAGATGTCGTCCGACTTGGCGAGCGTCGCCTCGAGCACCTTGAGCGCGACGCGGCCGTCGTCGCCGGCGCGAACCTCGGCGAAGTCTTCGTGCGAGCCGTGCTCTTCGCCGGCGAGGTAGGAGTCGATCGTCTGCGCGTACTGCGGATGCAGCGCACCGGCGACGATCGCGTGCTTCTTGCCGGTCACGCGGCGCGCCATCAGCACCGCTTCGGCGGCCGCCGAGGCGCCGTCGTACATCGAGGCGTTGGCGACGCCGAGCCCGAACAGCTCGCACACCATCGTCTGGAACTCGAAGATCGCCTGCAGCGTGCCTTGCGAGATCTCCGGCTGATACGGCGTGTAGCTCGTGTACCACTCCGAGCGCTGGAGCAGCATGTCGACCGCCGACGGGATCGTATGCGGCGTGACGCCGGCGCCGAGGAATGACAGCGCCGCGCCGTCGCGGAAGGTCGCGCCGATGGCCGGCTTCGACCGCGCGCCGATCTCGCCGAGGTGCTTGAGCAGCGACCCCTCGTCGAGCGGCGCGATGTCGAGCGGGCGCGTCGAGCGCAGCCGCGCCGGAATGTGCGCGAACAGCGATTCGACCGACGGTTTGCCGATGACGCGCAACATGCGCGCGATGTCGTCGTCGGTGTGCGGAATGTACCGTTGCTGGTTCTTCGACAAGGATTGACCCCGAGCTAGTGCGACTCTTGCTCTTTCAAGTATGACTGGTATTGCTCGGCCGACATCAAGCCGTCGAGCTCTTTGGGGTCCTTCATCTCGACCTGGACCATCCAGCCTTCGTCGTAGCAGTCTTCGTTGATGTATTCGGGCGAGTCACCGAGCGGGTCGTTGACCTTGAGGACCTTGCCGGTGACCGGCGCGAACAGGTCCGACACGGCCTTGACGCTCTCGACGGTGCCGAAGACGGCGTCCTTCTTGACGTCCTCGCCTTCCTTGGGAAGGTCGACCTGGGTGATGTCGCCGAGGGACTCGACGGCGAACTTGGTGATGCCGATGGTCACGACGTTGCCCTCGAGGCGGGCCCACTCGTGCTCCTTGGTGTATCGGAGGTCGTTCGGGTAATCATTGCTCATATCCGCTCTCCTTTACGAGCGACGCTTGTAGAACGGGCCCGATACTACTTCGGCGGCCGCGGATTTGCCGCGACAGTCGATCTGCAGCCGCGTCCCTGGCTGCGCAAGGGCGGTCGGCACGTAGCCGAGGCCGATATTGACCCCGACGGTGGGGCCGAGCGATCCCGAGGTGACCACACCGATGGCGGCGCCGTCTTCGCCGACGATGTTGTAGCCGTGTCGCGCGGTGCCGCGCTCCTTCATGACGAACCCGACGAGCTTCCGCTTCAGGCCCTCGGCCTTCTGCTTGGCGAGCGCCTCCTCGCCGAGGAAGCCTTTGCCTTTGACGACCCAGGTGAGGCCGGCTTCGTGCGGGGTGTGCTCTTCGTCGATGTCGTTGCCGTAGAGCGACAGGCGCGCTTCGAGGCGCAGCGTGTCGCGTGCGCCGAGGCCGATGGGCTTACAGTCGCCGGCGCCGGCGTCGAGGACGGCGTCCCACAGCTTGGCGACCTCGTTGGCGGGGGCGAACAGCTCGAAGCCGTCCTCGCCGGTGTAGCCGGTGCGGGCGACCTGGGTCTTGACGCCACCGACGAGCGCTTCGCGATAGGTGAACGCGCGCAGCTCGGCGACCGGGCGATCGGAGATCGACTGCACGAGGGCGACGGCGCGCGGACCCTGGACGGCGAGGAGGCCGGTCTCGTCGCTGAGGTTGACGATCTCGCACAGACTGCCGGTCTGGTCGCGAAACCAGCCGAAGTCTTTGTCGATGTTCGAGGCATTGACGACGATGAGGAAGTCGTCGGCGGCGGCGCGATAGACGATGAGATCGTCGACGATGCCGCCCGAGGGGCGACACGCGCACGAATACATCGCGCCTCCGTCGGCGAGCTTGCCGACGTCGTTGGTGACGAGACGTTGGACGGCCTCGGCGGCGCGCGGTCCTCTGAACCAGACCTCGCCCATGTGCGAGACGTCGAAGATGCCGGCGCTTTCGCGCACGGCGCGATGCTCATCGAGGATCCCGGAATACTGGACGGGCATCGCCCATCCCCCGAAATCGATGACCTTCGCGCCGAGGGCTTGGTGCCGGCCGTACAGGGGTGTTTGTTTCATGTGTTGGAGTGCGAGGAGGGGGATTCGAACCCCCACGGTGTTACCCGCTAGCACCTCAAGCTAGTGCGTCTACCAGTTCCGCCATCCTCGCCCGCAGGCCCGGGATTTATATGAGGACGACCTGACGGTGTCAACACAAAGCGCCTTCGACCTTTTCACGGCGATTCGGCGCACGCACCAACCCTCCCGCTACCGCTAACGCTCCCGCTACCGGTTTCCGCGAGCCGGTCCCGGGAGGGGCTTTGAATGCAGGCGTGGCGTCGGGGAGCTTGGGCCCGGGAGGGGATACCGGAAACCGGGAGCGGTAGCGTTAGCGGGAGGGGAGGGTGCGGGGTGCGGAGTTGGAGCTAGGAGGTGATCCTATGTATATGCAACGTATTCGCCGACTGCCCCGCGCCGATCGGCACCGCGACGACCATGACCACCAGCTCCCCCGGCTTCGCAAACTTGCCCGCCACCAAACGCCGCTCGATGTCGACGATGAGCTCGTCGAAGCTGCGGTTCTGCGGCGCCATCACCGGCTCTACGCCCCAGTACAGCGCCAGCTGCCGATAGACGTCCTGCTGCGACGTGAACGTGACCAGCCGCGCCTCCGGGCGATACTCCGACACCAGTCGCGCCACGCCGCCCGACTCGGTCACGCACGCGATCGCGCTCGCGCCCATCTGCCGCGACGCCACGACCGCCGCCTTGGCGATTGCGTTCGCCGACGTCGCGAAATCGAGCGTCGCAGCGTCGAAGCGGCTCTTGAACCGCGCCGACGCCTCGATCTCCTCGATGATCCGCGCCATCGTGCGCACCGCCAACAGCGGATACTTTCCCGACGCCGTCTCGCCCGACAGCATCAGCGCATCCGATCCGTCGAGCACCGCGTTCGCCACGTCCGACGCCTCGGCCCTGGTCGGCCGCGCGTTGGTGATCATCGACTCCAGCATCTGCGTCGCCGTGATCACCACCTTGCCGCGCGCGTTGGTCAGCTCGATCGCGCGCTTCTGGATGAGCGGCACCTTCTCCGCGCCCATCTCGACGCCGAGATCTCCTCGGGCCACCATGATCCCGTCGGAGCGATCGATGATCGCCTCCAGCTGATCGATGGCCTCGGGCTTCTCGATCTTCGAGATGATCGGCACCCGCTTGCCGTCGGGCCGCGTCGCCAGCCTGACCGCCTCTTCGACGTCCTCGGGCGCGCGCACGAACGAGAGCGCCACGAAATCGACGCCCAGCTTCATGCCGAGCGCGAGATCTCGCCGATCCTTCTCGGTCAACGCCGGCGCCGACACCTTCACGCCCGGCAGGTTGATGCCCTTGTTGTTCTTCAGCGTGCCGCCGATGAGCACGCGCGTCTCGACGTCGGTGTCGTTGCGATCCACGACCTCCAGCGACAAGAGCCCGTCGTCGAGCAGCAGCACGTCGCCGGGCTTGACGTCGCGCGGCAGCCCCTGATACGTCGTCGACGCGATCTCCTGCGTCCCCGGCACATCGCGCGTCGTCAACGTGAAGTCGGCGCCTGGTTCCAGCTCGATCGCGCCTTCCACGAACCGACCAACCCGAATCTTGGGACCTTGAAGGTCCTGTAACACTGCGACCGCTTTCCCGCGCTTCTCTGCCTCCGACCGCACTGCTGCAATCGCCGCTTCATGGTCCTTGGCGTCGCCGTGCGAGAAATTGATGCGGGCGACGTTCATGCCCTCGTCAATCAAGTTTCCGATGAAGGTGGGCTCTTTCGAGGCCGGGCCTAGGGTGCAGACGATTTTCGCTCGTCGCATGGAGGCGGGCAGTATATCTTTTTTTGAAGGCTTGCTAGTGCAAGACACATACAAGTAGGACTCGATGCGCAATCCCATCATCTATGTACTCATTGCCGCCGCCGCGGTTGGCTGCACGGTGGACTATCCGAACCCCAACCTCGCGGGCCAGGATGTGCATCTGACGGTGGTCCACACCGCCGATCTCCATTCGCGCTTCTTTCCGTACTACTTCGCGCCGGGCCAGGTCGACAAAGGGCTCGGCCTCGTGCCGAAGACCGGCCAGAGCTTCGCCGTCGTCGGTGGCATCGGCCGTGTCTCCACCGTCGTCAAGTGCATCCGCGGCATCTACACCGGCCCGCCCTGCGACGCCCTCGAGCCGCTCATCGGCCCGCCAGCGCAGCGCTCGATCCACGTCGACTCCGGCGACATCTTCGAAGGCGCGCCCGTCTTCAATATGTTCAACGGCGAAGTCGAGATGCGCGCGATGTCCGAGATCGGCCTCACGGCCATGGCCCTCGGCAACCACGAGTTCGACAAGGGCGCCGTCAACTTCGAGCTGCAGTATCAAAAGTTCGGCGGCTTCCCCATCCTCGCCGCCAACTACACCTTCAGCGATCCGAGCGACTACACGCAGCCCAAGCTGCGCAACCTGATCCACGACTCGACCATCGCCAACGTCGGCGGAGTCAAGGTCGGCATCATCGGCCTCGGCAACCTCTCTTCGATCCAGGGCATCATCGAAGGCGGCAACTCGCTCGGCGTCCGCCCCATCCAGTCGACGCAGGCCATCACCGACGCCGTCGCCACCATGCGCTCGTCGGTCGACGTGCTGGCGCTCGTCTCGCACCTCGGCCTCGACGAGGACGAAGGCGTCGCCGCCGGCGCGGCCTCCTCGCGCGACGAGAACGCGCAGGTCGCCATCGACGGCGTCGACGTGATCTTCGGCGGCCACCTGCACATCGTTCTCGACCCGCCCAAGGATCTGCCGCACGTCGACCCGACCGACGGCCACGTCACCGGCCACACCGTGCTCTGTCACTCGGGCGCGTTCGCCAAGTACGTCGGCCGCCTCGACCTCGTCATCCACATCGCCGATCCCAACGTCCCCACCGACAAGACCGGTGTCAAGGCGTACACCTATCGCGTCATCCCCATCGACGACTCGATCCCGTCGGACCCGCGCATGGATCAGCTGCTCGAGCCGTACCAGTTGCAGATGAACACGGCGCTCAACCTCAACCAGATCTACGCGGTCGTGCCGTGCCCCCTCAACCTGGCCGGCAGCTGTCCCAAGACCCAGCGCAACGATCCCGACGGCGGCGACTCGCAGCTCGGCAACCTCGTCGCCACGGCGATGCGGCTGCGCTCGGGGGTCGAGGCCGACTACTCGCTCACCAACTCGCTCGGCATCCGCGCCGACTTCGAATCGGGGCCGCTCAACCTCGAGGAGATGTACAACGTCTTCCCGTTCGACAACACCATCACCACCATGTTCCTCTCCGGCGACGAGACGCAGCAGATGCTCGACTTCGTGGCCGCCCGCTCGTCGGAGCGCGGCTGCCGCACCCAGGCGCAGATCTCGGGCATCTACTTCGATGCGATGTGCGCCGGCGACGACAAAGAGTGCAACGACCGCCTCGGACCGGGGCGGCCCTGTGCCAAGAACATCTACCTCGGCGACAACTGCCGCATGCCCGACGGCTCGTTCAACGGCACCAAGTGCAAGCCGCTCGATCTCTACGCCGAGTACAAGGTCGCGGTGAACGACTATATCGCGCAGGGCGGCTCGGGCTTCACGGTGCTCAAGCGCAACACCACCAAGTTCAACACCGGCATCTCGCTGCGCGACGCGCTGGTCGACTTCATCCGCACGTTGCCCAACCGCTGCGAAGATCCTTCGCAGTTCACCAACATCGTCGGCACCACCTGCAAGGACAAGCAGGGCGAGACCTTCGACTGCACCAACCGGTGCAACGGCGACGCCGGCTTCACCGCCTGCACCGACCAGGCGCTCTATCCCGAGCGCTACGACTACCGCGCCATCGCCTGCCTCGGTCCCGATGTGCAGGCGCATGACGGGCGCATCCAAACCTTCGCGGCGGCCACCTCCCAATGAAGCGAATCATCGTCTGTGCGCTCTCCGTCATCGGGCTCGTCGGCTGTGCCGATCACCGCTCCTCGCAAAAGGCGGGGCAGATCGCGACGCTCGAAGTGCAGCTCGTCGATCCTCCCGCCGACAAGCTGGGCTCGCCGCAAGCGCCGGTGACCGCCAAATCGGCCACGTTCAACGTCATCGCGCGCGACGACCAGGGCGCGGTGGTGCCGAAGGACCTGGACGTGCAGGTATTCATCTCGTTCGGGGGCGTCAAGACGGGCGCCAACTCGGCCTGCGGCGCCGACGACACTGGCAACAAGCCCATCGAGACGCTGTCGCTCAAGGGCGGCGTGCTGATGAACCAAAAGGTCGACCTGCCGCTCGCGTTCGGCTCGACCTCGCTGTGGATCGACGACCCGGCGTCGGGCACGACCGGCGCCTCGCCGACGATCTACTTCCGCAACGCCTTCATCCCCGAGGTGCAGACGCCGCCCGACGTCACGGCAGCCAACGCCACCTTCTGCTCGCCCTTCAACGGCAAGTTCCTCGTCGTCACCAACGCGACCGGTAGCGGCCAGCTCGTGGTCTCGTCGGTGTTCGGCAACGCGTTTTCGATCACGGACACCGGCGCGACCACCTTCAACAGCATCTATCTCTTCGCCTTCGGCAAGCCGCCCAGCTACATCGTCGAGGGGCGCGTGGTGAACTCGTTCTCCGGCAACTACTCCAAGTTCGTCGGCTTCACCGAGCTCAACTTCCCGCTCTTCGACATCGACATGAACGCGCCGCTCGTCGCACCGCCGGCGCCGGTGCCGCTCGCGTTCGCGGATCTGACCAACGTCCCCAAGATGCTCGGCTCGACTGCGTCGACGGTCAGCTACACGGGAACCATCTGCAATCCGTTCCCACCGAATCCGACCAACGACGCCAACATCCAGAAGACGCGCGACAGCTGGACCAAGTTCAACCAGTTCGTCGTCGACAACAACGGGCAGTGCGACGCCTTCGCCAACCTCGCCGTCGAGCTGCCGGCCAAGGTGCTCGGGCCGTTCGATCCGCTCCAGGTGGTCGGCAAGCAGGCGACGTTCGTCGGCATGCTGCGCAACAACTCGGGGCAGAACCCGTACCTCGACACCAACGGCAACTCGGTCTCCTGCACGACGCAGATGCCCTGCACCAAGGGGACGTGTATCGACGGGACCTGCTACAAGAACGCGTTCAATTTCTGGACGATCACGCCGCGGCGCCAAGACGACATCACTGTCGCGCCATAATTAGAAACTGATTTAGATCCCGACAGGGGGAATCGATGCGCCGGATTCTGTTCGTGACGTGTATGCTCGCCTCGCTCTTCGCCGCACAGACGGCGCGCGCGGGCGACTTCGTCGACACTCGTTTGAACTTCACCATCACCGACGAGAACATGTTGGTGAAGCCGGGCGAGACGACGCCGTCGGTTCCCGGCGTGCACATCGGCCAGCCGAGCACGCTCGGCCTCATGTTCTTCGATAACTACGATACCCGTTATACCGGGTATGAAAACCTGACCCATCTCGTCATCTATAAAAAGATGGAGACGGCGCGGGTCACGGCCGAGGGCGCGTTCGTGTTGCGCCTGCTTCAGTTCAGCGACGTGAACCTCTCGTCGATCGACGACGGCAGCTACATCCGCCTGACCTACTGGTTCGATCGCAATCACGCGGCCGGCGGGCGCAAGACCAACCTCTCGCTCACGACCTTCCCGCTCAGCTCCGACCGCATGCGTCTCGGCTACAGCTACCGCATCAGCTGGGGCGGCAATCCCGTCTTCTTCAAGTTCAACCCCGACCTGCCGCAGGGCAGCTCGAACGTCAGCAACAGCCAGCCGGCGCCCGGCGCCAAGATCATGCTCTCCGACGAGCGCTACTACGTCTACGCCGGCTTCAAGACGTCGCTCTTGCTCAATCGCAATCCGCAGGTCAACGAGCAGGTCGCGGTCTACGGCGTCCTCGGCGGCGCCGGCGTCGACGTCATCCCGCAGCATCTGCGCATCGAGGCCAACGGCGGCTACTTCGACCGCGGCACCAACCCGCTCTTCTTCGGCACCACCGTCGGTCCGCAGGGGCAGACCTTCACCGACTACCCGGTCGCGACCTACGGCGGCTCCCTGCAGGTCTCGGCGTTCAGCGGCGTCACGCCCACGCAGTCGTCCGACTTCAAGCTCTACGTCAACGATCCGATGCTGACCGCGACGCGCTACTTCTCGCGTCCGATGTATCTGCCGGGCTTCAACTGGCTGGCGTCGGCGGAGTTCACCGGCATCGGCACCACGCTGCAGGACGTCGGCAAGCCCAACTCGACGCGCGCGCAGTTCGCCTACGCCGGCGACGTCAACCTGCGCGCCCAGTTCGGCCGGGTCCGCCTGCGCGCCGACTTCGAGACCCGCAGCTTGAGCTTCATCCTCATCAACCAGCCGTCGCTGGTGCCGTTCCAGGATTTCCCGGCCAACTCGCAGACCGGCTCCGAGCTCTTCGGCGTCGTCGGTATCGACTATTTGTTCGAGCGCATCGGCATGACCGCGGGTCTCTCGGTCGGCGCCGAGCGTCCGGCGACCTTCACGCCGCCGCCGGGCACGCCGCTCATGGGTCCCATCATGGGCAACACCGGCGGCTCGCTCACGACGTCGGCGACGATCGTCGTCCGCAACCAGGGCGACCTGTCGATCCTGCCCGAGACCGACGCATCGGGCCGCAAGCTCGACGCGGTGCCGATCTTCGCCGCCAAGGCGGAGATTCGCGAGGACTTCCTCGAGTGGTTCGCCTGCATCCTGCAGGTCTACTACCAGAACGACGGCAATCAGACCCACCTGGTCAAGGCGCCCGACGGCACGTCGCTGCGCCAGTTCAATCATCCGAATCAG
>JAQBQH010000264.1 GCA_028287105.1 Myxococcales bacterium | reverse complement strand
GATGTGCGCGGTCTCGCGCATCTCGACCATGAAGGTCGACTCGCCGCGCGCCAGGTTGTCCGACGCCCCGACGCGCGTGAAGACGCGGTCGACCACGCCGAGCCGCGCTCGCCGCGCCGGCACGAACGATCCCATTTGCGCGAGGATGGAGATGAGCGCGACCTGCCGCATGGCGGTCGACTTGCCGGCCATGTTGGGGCCGGTGATGACGAGCAGCTGCTCGCCGTCGGGATCGAGCGTGACGTCGTTGGGCACGAAGCGCCCCGCCGCCGCCAGCTTCTCGACGACGGGATGGCGCCCGTCCTCGATCTCGATGCGCGTGCTGCCGTCGACGTCGGGGCGCACGTAGCCCGACGCGTGCGCCACCTCGGCCAGCGACGCGAGCGCATCGAGCCGCGCCACCAGCTCGGCCAGCGGCAGGAGCCGACGCGCCGACTCGGCCACGCGACGGCGCAGGCGATCGAACGCCTCGAGCTCCAGCGCCACGCGCCGCTCGTCGGCGCCGAGGATCTTGGCCTCGTAGTCGGAGAGCTCGGCGGTGACGTAGCGCTCGGCGTTGGCGAGCGTCTGCTTGCGCACGTAGTCGGACGGCACGCGATCGAGGTTGGAGCGCGTGATCTCGAGGTAGTAGCCGAAGACGCGGTTGTAGCGGACCTTGAGCGAGCCGATGCCGGTGCGCTCGCGCTCGCGCACCTCGATCTCGAGGATCTTGCCCTTGCCGCCCTCGGAGAGCGCGGTCAGCTCGTCGAGCTCCGCCGAGAAGCCGCCGCGCACGAAGCCGCCGTCGCGCCACTGCGGAGGCGGCTCGTCGACGAGCGTGCGGCGCACCTCGCGCGCCACGTCGCCGCACAGCGCTTCGTCGCCCTCGGGCAGCTCGAGCAGCTCGGGGTGCGCCAGCCGCGCCGCCACGTCGCCGGCGAACGAGCCGTGGATGAGCGCCCGCAGCGACGGCAGCCGCTCGAGGCTGCGCGCCAACGCCACCAGGTCGCGCGGCGAGGCGACGCCCAGGGTCGCGCGGCCGGCGAGCCGCTCGAGATCATAGACCTCCGACAGCTCGAGCCTGAGCTCCGCGCGCAGCGCCGCGTGCTCGACCAGCCACTCGACCGCGTCGTGCCGCCGTCGGATGTGCGCGACGTCGACGAGTGGCGCCGACAGCCAGCGACGCAACAGGCGCCCGCCCATCGAGGTGCGCGTCTCGTCGAGAATGCCGAAGAGCGCGCCCTCCTTCTTGGCGCCGATGAGCGTCACGAAGAGCTCGAGGTTGGCGCGCGTCGCCTCGTCGAGGATGAGCTGCTCCGACGGCGTATAGGGCAGGAGCTGCGTCAGCGGCAGCGTGCCGGTCGGCTGGGTCTCGGCGGCGTACTTGATCACCGCCACGGCGGCGCGCAGCGCCAGCGCACCGAGGAGGAGCGCGCCCTCGGCGTCACGCGGCAGGGCGCGTCCGGTCGCGGTCTCGATCTCGGCCTCGGCGCGCGCGGCGTTGTACAGCCCCGGCGCGGGCAGCTCGGTCCAGGCGCAGCGGATGCGCGCCTGCAGCTCGGCCAGCTGCGCCTCGTCGAGGCCGGCGTGCAACAGCTCGCGCGGCTCGAGCCGTGCCAGCTCGTCGACGACGTCGCGCACCGCCAGCTGCGTCGCCGCGAACTCGCCGGTGGTGACGTCGAGATGGGCGAGGCCGCAGGCGCCGCCCTCCGCCAGGAGCGCCACCAGATAGTGCGCCGCCTTGGGCTCGAGCTGCTCGTCGTCGACCACGGTGCCGGGCGTGACGACGCGGACCACCTCGCGCTTGACGATCCCCTTGGCGAACTTGGGGTCCTCGACCTGCTCGGCGATGGCCACCTTGAAGCCGCGCTGCACCAGCTTGGCCAGATAGTGCTTGGCGGCGTGATGCGGCACGCCGCACATCGGAATCGGGTTCTCTTTGCCCTTGTCGCGGCTGGTCAGCGTCAGGTCGAGCGCGCGCGCGACCACCACCGCATCGTCGAAGAACATCTCGTAGAAGTCGCCGAGGCGGAAGAAGACGATGCAGTCGGAATAGGCCTCTTTGATCTGCAGGTACTGCCGCATGAGCGGCGTATCTACGGAATCCGGAACGGCACCCGACATCGCTCGATGGGGATAGCAAACGCCACCGCCCCTGTCTATGCTGCGTTCCCATGTTGGCACTCGTACTGACGGGAATTCTGGTCACGACGCAAAATGGCACCGAGATCGCGCGCGAGAAGTGGCGCGACGACGGAGTGGCGGTGACGAGCGACATCGACGCCGCCGGGCAGAAGCTGCGCGCGACGATCGATCGCAAGAAGCACACGCTGCATCTACAAAAAGAGAGCGATCAGATCGACGTGCCGATCCCCGACGGCGCGGCCGCGCTCATGAACATGCACTGGGCCGCCTACGGCGTGCTCGCCGAGCAGTTCAAGAGCGCCGGCAAGCCGACGGCGTTCAAGGCGGTCATCGGTCCCGAGCGGACCATCGACGCCACGGTCACGGTCAAGGCGGGCGCCGCCGGCGGCCGCGAGATCCTCTTGACGGTGGGGCCGCTCGAGGTCCACGCCACCGTCGACAAGCGCGGCGCGGTCACGCGCGCGTCGGTGCCGTCGCAGGGTATCGACGTCAAGACCGTCGACGCCGACGCCCCGGTCGTGCGGCGCGTCGCGCCCCCGGGCGTGGTCGAAGATCCGTTCGACGTGACCAACGGCAGCGCCAAGCTCTCCGGCGTAACCTGGCGGCCGCAAGGCGACAAGCCCGTTCCGGTCGTCATCATGATCGCGGGCTCGGGGCCGGTCGATCGCGACGGCAACGCGGGCGGCCTCATGCGCACCGACGCCTATCGCCAGCTCGCCGAGGCGCTCGCCAAGCGCGGCGTCGCCTCGATCCGCTATGACAAGCGCGGCATCGGCCTGTCGTCGTTCAGCGGCGCGCCCGACTCGGTCACCTTCGACGACTTCGTCGGCGATGCCGCCGCGCTGGTGGCGATGGCTCGCACCAATGCCAAGTTCTCGTCGGTGTTCGTGTTCGGGCACTCCGAGGGTTCGCTGATCGCGCTCAAGCTGGCGGCGCGCACCAAGCTCGACGGCATCATCAGCGCCGCCGGCGCCGGCCGTCCGCTCCTCGAGCTGGTCCGCGAGCAGTATGCGCGTCAGCTGCCGCCCGACGAGATGAAGGAGTTCGACACGCTCGCCGCGGCGCTCAAGGCCGGCAAGCCCGTGGTGGCGCCAAAGTCGATGGGCCTCGCGGGGCTGTTTCGACCGGAGATGTCGAAGTTCCTGCCGGGCCTGCTCTTGACCGATCCGCGCACGCTCGCCGGCGCGTTCAAGGGGCCGCTGACGGTGCTGCAGGGCGACAACGACGTTCAGGTCACCGTCGATCGCGACGCCAAGCCGCTCGCGGCGGCGCACGCGGGCGCGAAGCTGGTGGTGCTCAAGGACGTGGCGCACACGCTCAAGACCGACACGGTCAAGGGGCTGAGCCAGCCGAGCTATCGCGACCCGGCCTTGCCGCTGGCGGCGGGCGTGGTCGATGCGGTGGTGGGGACGATTCGTTAGAGCTTGGCGACGTAGGCGATGATGCGCTGCTTGCGCTCGAACTCCGCCTTGGCGTCGACGGCGGACTGGCGCGAGGCGTAGTCGCCGACGCGCACGCGGAAGAAGATCCCCTTGCCGGGGATCTCGCTGGCGACGAGGAACGGCTTGTAGCCGGCCGACTGAATCTTGCGCATGAACTCTTCGGCGTCGCTCTTGTCGGGGAACGCCGACAGCTGCAGCGTAAAGTGCGTCGACGTCGCGTCCGGCTTCTTGGCGGCGGCGGCGGACGCGTCGGCCTTCTTCGGCGGCGGCGTCGCCTGCACGACCTGCGGACGCGCAGCCGGCAGCGGCGCGAGCGCCCTGGCGGGCGACGGCGCAGGGGGAAGCGGAAGCGGCTTGGCCTCGCTCTTGTCGATCTTCTCGGCCTTTTCCTTCTCGGCCTTGTCGGCCTTCTCGGCCTTGTCGGACTTTTCCTTCTCGATCGGCTTGTCGTCGCTCTTGTCGTCGGCGACGGCGGCCGAGGCCGATGGAGCGGCCGCGTTCTTCGCCGCGGCGGCCGCCTTCACCGGCGCGAGCGCCTTGTGGAACGTGAGACCTTCGTCGGCTTCGTCGGCGTCGCCGAGCTGATCGAGCGCCGCCAGCGGATCCTCGATCGGCGCCGGCTGCAGCGCCAACGCGCGCGCCTCGATCCGTTTTCCGATCAAGACGCCGGTGACGAAGATGAGGCAGGCCGCGATGGCACTGCCAAAAAAGAGGAAGAAGATCTGACGTCCGTCGAGCGAGATCTCGACCTTGTCTTTCCAGCGATCCAGGTCGCGCATGGGTGACTCCTACAGTCACCTACATTGGATCACTACTCGACAAATCGCGCAACTTTTTGGCGCGAAAAACTGCTCGAACGGTCGGGCTGTCGAGCGGTGCTATCGAACGATGAACTGGTTGTCGATGGCCTGCGACGGCGAGAAGAGGCGCAGGAGCTGTCCGCGGAGACCAGAAGCGAAGGTGCTCTTGCCCTCGTCCACGATGTAGACGGTCTGGCCGTCCGGCCCCACCACTGCCGCGCGCGGCTGCTGCGCCTCGACGTCGATGCCGAGCAAGGTGAGCAGCGCCTGCCCGCCACCGGTCACCTGCATGCTGATGACGGTCCCGTCGGCGGGCACGATCGGCCGCAGCGTGCCGTCGGCGGTCGTCCCCGTCGTCGGGAGACGGATGGCGATGTTGAAGATCGGATTCTCGAAGTGGATGAGCCGATCCTGCATGTCCCCCAGATCGATCTGGCAGACGTTGCGTCCGGTCGCCTGGTCCATCGAATCGAGCGCCTGGGTGCTCGCGCACTTCGTCGCCGTCAACGGAACGCGCGCCTGCCGCAGCCGCACGTACTCGCTCGACTGCGGCGTCTCAATGCACTCGCCGCCGGGACCGGGCGACTCGCTCACGAGATGGCCGCTGCCGCTGCCGAGGATGGCGAACGCTTCGCCGACGTGGATCTCGTAGTTCTGCAGCTGCGGCATGCAGGTCGCCCACAAGGCCTCGTTGACGGGCGCACGCATGCAGCGCGCGCCGCCTTGCGCGCTCTCGAGGCACTGGAAGTCCTGGCCGCACTCGCTGTCCGACTTGCAGCCGAAGATGCAGCGCTTGGCGCCATCATAATCGGTGAGGCAGTCGGCCTTGCGCGTCGTACCGCCCACGGTCGTGACGGTGACCTTGTCGCAGACGGCGTCGGAGCTGGCGCAGTCGGCGGTCTCGACCCGATATTCCGGCTCGTAGATCTCCTGCAGCGTCAAAAGGTCGGTGGGGTCGCCTTCATTCGGCATGGGTGTGCCATCGGGCCCGGGGGCGCCGGCCGGCAACTTCACGCTCTGCCGCGCCGAGCCGATGCGGTACTTGCGCTGCGACCGCAAGAGCGCGCCGCAGCTCGCAGGCCAGCTCTCGGCCGGGTGCTGAGCGTCGACGTGCAGGCACATGCCCTGCTGCTGATCGGTGAAGGCGCCCGGGTCGCGCACGCACTGGAAGCCGGTGGCCTGGTTGCACTCGCTGTCGACGGTGCAGCCCCTGAAGACCAGCTTGTCGCCGGCGCGCGCGCCGCGGAGGCACCACGTGCCGCCCGGATCGGACAGATACCCCTGGCCGCCGGAGACGAAGGGAAAGCCGAGCGAGCGATCGCTGCCCGGAAGCACGCCTTCCCACGACGCGACCCAGGTCTCGTTGCGCGCGTGCTGCGGATCGATGAAGCGGACCACGCGCGTGAGCGAGAAGTCCTGATGCGAAATCTCGGGGTCGAACGGCAGCAGCGCATCCGGCACCGGCTCGGCGAAGAGGCCGGGCACCAGGTTCGACGCGGTGCAGGTGCCGCCGATGCCGCCGTCGACGACGCCGCCGTCGGGAACGTTGCTCACCGAGGTGGTCGGGATGGCCACCGCGCACGGGTTGTTCGGATCGGGAACGCGCGGCTGACCGACCGTGTCGGCCGGCGTGGCCGGCGAGACGAAGCGCTGCTGCGAGTTGCGCAGCCGGTGCGAGACGCGATCGAGCAGCATCGCTTCCGGATGGCCGTACTTGACGCGCGTCTCCAGGTTGGCGGTCGCGACGTTCGAGAGCGAGCAGACCGGCGTGTAGGGGCCGACGGTGTTCTTCTCGTCCTGCTGATTTGGCGGCGGGCAGGCATCGAAGATGTTGGCGATGAGCCCCTTGCCGTCGCTGGTGACGATCCAGGCGAAGTCACCGACGAGGAGGCCGGGGCCCGCCGACGGCGGCGCAACGCCGGTCGAGGTGATGCCGGGCGGGGCGTCGAGGTGCACGAACGCCACGTCGGCCGGGAGCTGGCCCGACGCGAGCGTGATGCCCGGTGACGTGGCCAAAGGAGCGCGTCGCGGCGTCGACGGATCGCCGAGCGGGAAGCAGCCGAGGCGGCGCGCCTGTGGCGTGGGATCGTCGGGCAAGGGCGGGTTCGACGTCGGGGTCTGCTGCATGTTGAGGCTGGCCGAGACGTAGCGCGGGTCGGGATTGGTCTCGCACTCGACCTCGCGATCGAGATCGATGACGCGGATCGAGCCGTCACGCGCGATGGCGTAGAGGAACTTGCCGGCCTCGGAGCGCGGTGCGACGCGGACGATGCGCACGCCCTGGGCGCCGGTCTCGAGCTGGATCTTGCGCGGCGTTCCGATCGCGCCGCTCGCCGAGACGAACGGCACGATGTCGAGGCGCTCGGAGTGGAGGTCGCCGATGATGAGGCGGCCGCCCTCCTTCGCTCCGCCGATGTCGGTCTCGACGTCGATGGCCAGGGTTCCCGGGAGCGCCTGCGTCGGAGCGGGCGCGCCGAGATCGGTCGGCGCCGCGGGCGGAGGCGTCAGCACGCCGCCCATGTCGGCCGCGTCGCCGGCGCACTCGACCGGGCACTCGAGCGTCTTCAGATCGGTGACCTCGGTGACGCCCGACTGGGTGACGCGGAGCGCCTTCTCGACGCTGGCCTGGCTCGGATCGGCGTCGAAGTGCAGCTTGACCACGAGCTGGCAGCCGGGCAGCGCCACCCACGCTTTGTGCACGCCGCCGACGCAGAGCCCGGGCGTACCGCCCGCTTCGTAGCCGTGGGTCGCCGGCGCGCCGTCGGACTCCGGCGCCATCTCGATCCAGGCGGGGCGCGACGGGAGCGTGCGCAAGACCGGCTTGACCGCGCCGTCGGTGTCGACGAAGGTCGCGCCGGTGTCGACGGTGGCGCGCAGGCGGCGCACGCCGATGGCGGCGTCGCTCACGGCCACGCTGCCCATATCTTGATCGGTGAGCGAGATGAGCGAGTGGTTGATCATCGTCGAGAGCTCGACGACGCCGTAGTCGCAGGAGTCGGAGTTGGTGGTGACCGCCCAGCAGCCGTCGCGGGTGGCGCGCACATGCTCGGGCAGCTTGCCGACGGGCAGAAAGCCGAAGCCGGGCTTGAGCGGGTCGGCATCGAGCTTCTTGTTCTGCGCCGTGTCGACGAGGGCCAGCTCGCCGCGCGCGGACTGCGTCACGGCGGCCATGACGAAGGGCGTGAACGGCGGATTGGGGCCGAGCGGCGCGATGTAGCTCGACGGGAACGGAGGGTCCGGCGTGATGCCGAGGTTCTTGGCGGTGATCGGGTCGCAGTCGGTGAACGGACGCGCGTTGTATTTGCCGTGAACCGGGTCGTACTGCACGCAGGTGAGCGCGACGTCGGACGGGCGGTCGAAGCTGCGCAGCGGCGTCTGGATCGTCTGCTGGTTGCACGCGGTCACGGCTGCCCAGCCGAGCGCAGCGACGACGACGGCAATGATGGAGCGGGCACGGGTCATGGCTGGAATCCGTCGGGCGGGAAGCCGAGCCGCGCGATGACGCGGTTCTCCGACACGCTGCCCGGCTCGAAGTCGACCATCGAGACGGTCGACTCGGTGTAGTTGGTGACGAAGCCCATGCGCGGTCGCGCGGGCAACGCTTCGGGCGCAGCGACGGCGCCGTCGTCGAGGAAGTTGAAGTCGAGATCGTTCGGTCCACCGAAGCCGCTGAAGATGGTGTCGTTCACGCCCGGGCGATCGGGGTCGACGACCATGAGCTGGCTCGAGAGGAAGCAGACGACGACGATGCGGGTCGAGCGCTGCGTCGGCGTTCCCGGCGCCCCCGGACGATTGATGCGGCGCACGCCCATGTGCGACGGCGTCTGGCAGACGTCGACGATGTCACGGACGATGTTGTTGGGCGTTCCGCCGCCGCCGTCGGTGCGCGCGCTGGTGTCGATGGTGAGGAGCGAGGGCGGATTGTTCTCGGTGACGAACGCGCGCTGCCCGCCCGGCTCGAAGCTGATGGCGCGCACGTCGGTGCCTTGCGCGAACGAGGCCGACAGGCCGAAGGCGAACGACGGGATGATGACGTCGGCGCGGCCGACGCGGAAGCTGGCGATCTGCGGGTTGACGCTCGACGTCAGGTACCACAGCGACGACGGATCGCCCGGATCCTTCTGCGCCAGCGCGAAGCCGCCGTGACGGCCGAGCGTATCGGGCGGGAAGAAGGGATCGGAGATCGACTTGAGCGCCTTGTTCGCGGTCACGTTGATGTCGACGAGCGAGACCTGCCCCGTCGCCAGATGCGAGACGAGCAGCCGATTGTTGGCCACGTCGAGCTCCATGCCGAAGGGCTCGGAGGCGAGCTGGGTGAGGCCCATGCCGTCCTTGCCCGTGGTGCAGGTCGGCTTGTTGTCGCATGTGTATTCCTGGACCAGCCAGGTCGCGTCGCAGGGCGGCGGTGCGATGGTGACGTTGTTGACCGCGTCGTAGCCTTTGCGCTGCGTGAGCGACCTGACGTCGTTGAAGCAGTTGAGGACGCCCGGCATGGTCAGGTCGCCGCCGAGGTCGACGTCGATCTCGGTGATCGACGGATCGCCGCGCACGACCACGAACAGGCGACGCTTCGTTTTATCGATGCGGTGGATGCGGATGCCCGAGGCGAAGTTGCCGACGCGCACGGTGGCGTTGGGCAGGACGAACGCCTTTTCATCGCAATCGACGATCGTGGGATCGATCGGATCGGGGCGGCACTTGGCGCCTTCGATGATGGGGTCGAAGCTCGCCGGGTCGCCGCAGGAGGGAGACATCGGCGGCGCAACGTCGAGCGGACCGGCGGGATGCAGCTGCCGGTAGCGCGCGATCGTGCACTCGAAGACCAGCATGTCCGCGACCATGACGGTGCCGCCGCCATACTTCAGGTCCGCGTTGCCGTTGGCGATATACGCGTAACGGCCGCCGGGATCCATGGCGATGGCGCTGGGGAAATAGAGCTGCGTCGGGATCGGATCGGTACCGGGATCGTTGAGATTCCAGTGGCAGCCACCGACGAGGGCCGCCAGCGCGAGCAGAGTAATACGCATTTAATCGTGGGGTTGGATCATTAATGTGCGCGGAAGGTTGCCCGAGAAGATTGGCAAAGTCTAGGGTGGTTAGCGGGCCTGTCCTTTTTCGCGCAGCGCCGCCTGCGCCGCCGCCAGCCGCGCAATCGGGACGCGGAAGGGCGAGCAGCTGACGTAGTCGAGGCCGAGGTCGTGGCAGAACCCCACCGACGACGGCTCCCCGCCATGCTCGCCGCAGATTCCGATCTTGAGCTCGGGTTTGGTGGCGCGGCCGCGCTCGACCCCGAGCCGGATGAGCTGGCCCAGGCCATCTTGATCGATGGCGACGAACGGGTCGACCGGGTAGATGCCGCGTTTGACGTAGTCGCCGAGGAAGCGGGCGGCGTCATCGCGTGACACGCCGAGCGTGGTCTGGGTCAGATCGTTGGTGCCGAAGCTGAAGAAGTCGGCCTGCTCGGCGAGGCGGTCCGCGACCATGCAGGCGCGCGGCAGCTCGATCATGGTGCCGACGGTGTAGGCGATCTTCTCGCCGGTCTCGGCCAGGACCGCGTCGGCGGCGGTGACCACCAGCTCGCGCATGATCTGCAGCTCCCGCTCGTGGCCGATGAGCGGCAGCATGATCTCCGGCCTGACGTCGGTGCCGGCGCGCTTGACCTCGACGGCCGCCTGCAGGATGGCGCGCACCTGGGTCTCGTAGATCTCGGGGTTGGTGATGGCCAGGCGGCAGCCGCGATGGCCGAGCATCGGGTTGGATTCGTGCAGCGCCGCGACGCGCGCCTTGACCACGTCGGGCTTGACGCCGAGCTCCTGGGCGACGACGGCGATCTGCGACTCTTCCGTCGGCAAGAACTCGTGCAGCGGCGGATCGAGGAGGCGGATGGTGACGGGCAGCCCGTCCATGGCGCGGAAGATGCCGACGAAGTCCTTCTGCTGCATGGGTAGGATCTTGTCGAGCGCGCGACGCCGCTCGTCGACGCTGTCGGCGAGGATCATCTGGCGCACGGCGAGGATCTTGTCCTCGGCGAAGAACATGTGCTCGGTGCGGCACAGGCCGATGCCCTCGGCGCCGTAGTTGCGCGCGGTCTGGGCGTCGGTGGGCGTGTCGGCGTTGGTGCGGACGCGCAGCCGGCGGCGCTCGTCGACCCAGCGCATCAGCTGCTGGTAGTCCTCGTCGAGCGCGGGCGCCGACATCGGCACGGCGCCGAGGATGACCTCGCCCTTGGCGCCGTCGAGCGAGATGACGTCGCCGCGCTTGACGACGATGACCTTGCCGTCGAGGTTGACGCTCATGATCTGCTTGGCGTAGTCGACGTTGATCGACGAGGTGCCGGCCACGCAGCACTTGCCCATGCCGCGGGCGACGACGGCGGCGTGCGAGGTCATGCCGCCGCGGGCGGTGAGGATGCCCTGCGAGGCCGTCATGCCATGGATGTCTTCGGGCGAGGTCTCGACGCGGACGAGGACGACGCGCTCGCCTTTTTGCGCCAGCTCCTCGGCGTCGTCGGCGTGGAAGACCACCTTGCCGACGGCGGCGCCGGGCGACGCGGGCAGACCGCGCGCGATGACCCTCTTTTCCGCCTTGGGATCGAGCATCGGGTGCAGGAGCTCGTCGAGCTTGTTGGCGTCGGCGCGCAGGACCGCCTCGTCGGCGGTGAGCACGCCCTCCTTCACCATCTCGACGGCGATGCGCACCATCGCCTTGGCGGTGCGCTTGCCGTTGCGCGTCTGCAGCATCCAGAGCTTGCCCTTCTGGATGGTGAACTCGATGTCCTGCATGTCGCGGTAGTGCGACTCGAGCTTCTCGTAGGTGCGGACCAGATCGCGGTAGGCGGCGGGCAGCGCCTCTTCGAGCGAGCGATCCTCTGGGTTGCGCTTGCCGGCGATGTTGATGGGCTGCGGCGTGCGGATGCCGGCGACCACGTCTTCGCCCTGCGCGTTGATCAGGAACTCGCCGAAGAAGCGCCGCTCGCCCGTCGACGGGTCGCGCGTGAAGGCGACCCCGGTGGCGCAGTCGTCGCCCTGGTTGCCAAAGACCATGGCCTGCACCGTGACGGCGGTGCCCCACTCCGCCGGGATGTTGTACATGCGGCGATAGGTCACGGCGCGCGGATTTTCCCAGCTGTTGAAGACGGCGCCGATGGCCCCGTGCAGCTGATCCCAGGGATCGTCGGGGAAGTCGAGGCCGCGGCGCTTCTTGATCTCGGCCTTGAACTCGGCGACGAGCTCCTTCAAGGCGCGCTCGTCGAGCTCCGTGTCGAGGTGGACCCCGCGCGCCTCCTTCTTGCGCTCGAGCAGCGTCTCGAACGGGTCGGCTTCGTTCTTGGTCTCGGGCTTGAGCCCGAGGACGACGTCGCCGTACATCTGGACGAAGCGGCGGTAGGAGTCGTAGGCGAAGCGCGCGGAGCCCGACTTTTTGGCCAGCCCCTCGACGGTGGCGTCGTTGAGGCCAAGGTTGAGGACGGTGTCCATCATGCCCGGCATCGAGACGCGCGCGCCGGAGCGGACGCTGACGAGCAGCGGATCGGCCGGGTCGCCGAATTTGGCGCCACCGACGACGTTTTCGACGTGGCCGACGGCGGCGCGGAGCTGCGCCTCCAGCTCCGGCGGGTACTTTCGCTCGTGGGCGTAGTAGTAGGTGCAGACTTCGGTGGTGATGGTGAAGCCGGGCGGAACGGGGATGCCGAGGCGGTTCATCTCGGCGAGGCCGGTGCCCTTGCCGCCGAGGAGCTCCTTCATGGCGCCCTCGCCTTCGGCGAGCCCATTGCCAAACGTAAATACGAACTTCTGCATGATGGAGAGGAGCGTAATGAACGGGGACGACGGGTTCAAGGGTTAGAACGAAACGCGAGCTGCGCCTTTCAAATGCTCCGCTGCCTCACTATTTCGTACAACAGCATCGCGCCCGCGGCGCCGACGTTCAGCGACGCCACCTTGCCGAACATCGGAATCTTGACGAGCAGGTCGCAGCCCTTGAGCACCAGCGGCCGGATGCCCTTGCCTTCCGCCCCCAGCACCAGCGCCACCGGCACCTTGAAGTCGATCTCCCACGGCGCCTTCGATCCGCCCGCGGCGACGGCGCCCGCGATCCAGACCTCGGCTTCCTTGAGCTCCTCGAGCGTGCGCGCGATGTTCACCACCGTCGCGATCTTGACGTGCTCCGTCGCGCCCGCGGACGCCTTGACCACCGCCGGCGTGATCCCGACGGCGCGATCCTTCGGGATGATGACGCCGTGCACGCCGGCCACGTGCGCCGACCGCACCAGCGCGCCGAGGTTCTGCGGATCCTGCACCTGGTCGAGCACCAGAAGGAACGGCGGCTGCCCGCTCTTTTGCGCGAAAGCGAGCAGCTCGTCGAGCTGCGCGTAGTTGAACTCACCGACGATGGCGACGACGCCCTGATGGACGCCGCCGTGCGCGAGCGCATCCAGCTGCGTGCGCACGCGCGCGATCGGCTGCACGTTGCCGCCGCGGGCCGCGTCGAGGATCTCCTTGATCGCGCCGCCGGTCTCGCCTTCGGCGATGAAGAGCGCCTGCACCTTGCCCGAGCGCAGCGCTTCGCGCACCGGATGAACGCCGTAGACGACGCGCGCCATCGCTCCCCCTAGGCCAGCTCGCGGACGAACTCCGCCGCGGCGGCGCGCCGATCCTTGGCATCGCGAATCGGCCGCCCGACGACGACCGCGTCGGCGCCGGCCGCGCGCGCCGCCCTGGGCGTGGCGACGCGCTTCTGGTCGTCGGCGCTGTCGCCGAGACGCACGCCGGGCGTGATCACCAGAAAGCCCGGCTTCACGACGGCGCGCACCGCAGCGGCTTCGTGCGGCGACGCGATCACGCCCGCGCATCCCGCCGCCTCGGCCAGGCGCGCCCGCCGCAACACCGCCGCCTCGACACCGTCGCCGATGCCATCGGCCGCCAGGTCGGCCGCGTCGAGCGAGGTCAGCACCGTCACCGCCAGCACGCGCGTCGTGCCCGCGCCGGCCACCGCGGACTCCAACATCTTGCGGCCGCCGCCGGCGTGGACCGTCAACAGCTCGACGCCCATCTTCGACGCCGCCTCGGCCGCGCGCCGCACCGTCTCGGGAATGTCGTGCAGCTTGAGGTCGAGGAAGACGCGCTTGTCGCGTTCGTGCAGCTCGTCGATGAGCGGCCGCCCCTCGGCCACATAGAGCTCGAGGCCGACCTTGTAACGCTCGACGGCGTCCCCGAGATCGTCGACCTGCGCCAGCGCCGCCTTGGCGTTGGGATGGTCGAGCGCCACGATCAGCCGATCGCGGCTCACGCCAACGCCTCCTGGATGAGCCGCGCCAGCTCGTCGGCCAGAGCCGCCTGCGCCACCAGCGTCGGCTCCTTGTCGCGCCGCTTCTTGAGCTCCAGCTTGCCCTCCGCGAGCCCGCGCTTGCCGACGGTGACGCGGAGCGGGATGCCGATCAGATCGGCGTCCTTGAACTTCGCGCCGGGCCGCTCGTCCCGATCGTCGTACAGCACCTCGACCCCGCGCGCGGTGAGCTCCGCCTCGAGCGTCTCCGCCGCCGCGGCCAGCTCCGGCTCGCGCCCCGCCGTCGTGATGACGACCTGGAACGGCGCCAGCGCCATGGGCCACTGGATGCCGTCGTCGTCGTGGTTCTGCTCGACCGCGGCCGCCGCGATGCGCGTGACGCCGATGCCGTAGCAGCCCATGACCATCGGCTTGTCCTTGCCCTCGGCGTCGAGGAAGTTGACCTTCATCGGCTCCGAATACTTGGTGCCGAGGAAGAAGACGTGCCCGACCTCGATGCCGCGATAAGCCTTGTAGTGGCCGGTGCCGCAGCGCGCGCACGGATCGCCGCCGGCCGCCGTGCGCAGATCGACGATCTTGGCCTCGGGGACGTCGCGCCCGAGGTTGAAGCCCTTGACGTGGTAGTCGGTCTTGTTGGCGCCGGTCACGGCCCAGCCCATCTCGCGCACTTCCATGTCGGCGTAGACCGGCACGCTGCGCCCGTGCGGCCCGGCGAAGCCGACGTTGGCGCCGGTCACCTCGCGCACCAGCGCATCGGACGCCAGCTCCAGCGCCTCGACGGCGAGCGCCGCCTTGAGCTTGAGCTCGTTGAGCTCGCGATCGCCGCGCACCAGCGCGATGATCGGCTTACCGTCGGCGATGTAGATGAGCGTCTTGATGAAGGCGTTGGCCTTGGCCTTCATCATCTTGCCGACCTCTTCGATGCTGCCGGCGCCCGGCGTGTGCACCTCTTCGAGCGCGGCCGCTTTCGGCGCCGCCGCCTCGCCCGCCGTGCGCTTCATCTCGGCCTTCTCGACGTTGGCCGCGTAATCGCAATTGTCACAGCTGACGATGGCGTCCTCGCCCGAGTCGGCCAGCACCTGGAACTCGTGCGACATCGAGCCGCCGATGGCGCCGGTGTCCGCCTCGACGGCGCGGAACTCGAGCCCGCAGCGCTTGAAGATGCGCACGTACGCGTCGTACATGTTCTTGTACTCGCGATGCGCGTCCTCGACGGTGGCATGGAACGAGTAGGCGTCCTTCATGATGAACTCGCGGCCGCGCATCAGCCCGGCGCGCGGGCGCATCTCGTCGCGGAACTTGTCCTGGATCTGGAACAGATTGAGCGGCAGCTGGCGATACGACTTCACGTCGCGCCGCACCAGATCGCACATCGCCTCTTCGGCGGTCGGTGACATGGCGAAGTCGGCGCCCTTGCGATCCTTGAGACGCAAGAGCTCGGGCCCGTACTTCTGCCAGCGGCCCGACTCCTGCCACAGCTCGGCGGGATGGACCATCGGCAAGAGCACTTCCTCGGCCCCCGAGCGCGTCAGCTCCTCGCGGATGATGCGCTCGATCTTCGCCACGACGCGCATGCCGAGCGGCATGAGCGAATAGATGCCGGCCGCCAGCTTGCGGATGAAGCCGCCGCGCACGAGCATGACGTGGGAGACCACCTGGGCCTCGGACGGCGCCTCCTTCAGCGTCGGAATCAACAATCGGGAATAACGCATGGTCTACCTTCTATATATGATGCCGGCATGACGGGCGAGCCCGATCCACATACGGGGCGCGAGGCGGCCATCGACGAATCCGGCGTCGACAGACCGGGCGTCGAGGATCCGCCCTGGACGCGCGACGCCGTCGCCGTCATCACGCACGAGATCCTGGGCTGGCTGCGCGCGCTCGTCGCCTTCACGCGCGCACCGCGCCGCTTCGTCGCCGATTGGGCCGACGGCCGCACGCGTCCACTCAACCCGCTCGCCTTCGCGCTCAACGGCCTCACCATCGCCGGGCCCGTCACCGCGCTCATCGTCCACATGGTGGCGCTGCCCGACGACCAGCTGCCGTTCTGGGTCCAGGTGATCAAGCCGCTGGTGCCGTGGGCCTATAACATCTTGTGGCTCGTGCCCGTCCATCTCGGCCTCAGGCTCATGGGCGGCCGGCGCCGGCTGCGCACCACCATCGGCGCGTCGTTCTACGCCGGCGGCCCCATGCACATCATGCGGCTCTTCATCCTGCCGATTCAGCTGATCCAGATGCAGCGGCCGACCGATATCCGCTGGTCGCTCATCTCCGGCGTCGCCGCGCTCGTGCAGATGACGCTCCTGTGCATCTATCTGACGGCCGCGCTCGGCGGGGCCCACAAGCTGCGCCCCTGGCGCGCCGCGCTCGTGATCCTCGTGCTCTTCGTGGCGTCGCTGGTGAGCTGGGGCTACTTCGGCATCAAGATGGGCAAGTCGGGCATGCGCATCGTGCGCCTCTTCATCACTTGAATGCGCGCACCGCGCCGTTGTCGACGGTGTAGAGCGACGGCGCGCCGGCGCGATCGCCGCCCGCGGTGAACGCGATCTCGCCGGTGAGGCCGTTCTCCCCGAGGTGCGAGAGCGAGTTGGCGAGCGCCGCGCGATCGCCGTCGGCATGCTCGAGCGCGATGCGCGCCGCGCGCACCGCGTCGTAGGCGAGCGCGTCCAGGCTCGACGGCTCCTCACCATAGGCGAGCCGGTAGCGCTCGACGAACGCGGCCGCGCGCGCGTCGTTGACGTCGGCGTAGAACACCGGCGCCAGGATCGCGCCCTCCAGATACTTTCCTGTCGACTGCACGAGCTTCTCGTTGAGCCCGTCAGCGGTCGCGTAGAGCTGCACCATCTTGCCGACCGGCTTGACCCCGGGCAGCCGCGTCAACCCGGACGACGCGAGCTGCGGTGCGATGAGCTGCAGCTGCGTCGCCGGCGCCGGCACGAACAGCGCCTCGGGCGAGCCCTGCTGAATGCGCCGCACCGGCTCGATGAAGGTGGTCGCGGTCTCGGGATAGCGGACGTCGCCGGCGATGCGCGCGCCCGCCCTGCGTGCCTCGTCGACGAACGCCGACGCCATCGAGCGGCCGTAGGCCGAGTCGGGCGCCAGCACCGCGACGGAGCGGGCGCCGCGCTTGACCGCCAGACGCGCCAGCGCGCGGGCGCGATCGTCCGACTGGCGCACCAGCTTGAACGTCGATTGCCCGCGCCGCGCGTCGTCGGGCGCCAGCTCGAGGAACGGAATGCCCAGCTGCTCGGCGTGCGGCACCGCCGACTGCGCCTCGATGCGGTCGGGCGAGCCGACGATGGCGACCACGCCGTCGCGGGCGAGATCGTCGACGGCAGCGACCGCACGCGCCGGATCGGAGCCGGTGTCGCGGATCTTGAGCTCGATGGCGACGCCGCCGGGGATATTGGGCGGCGCCATCAAGTCTGCCGCGAGCAGCGCTCCGCGCAAGGCGCGTTCGCCGAGGGCGCGCTGGCGACCCGACAGCGGCAGCACCATGGCGATGGCGCGACCGCCCTCCTTCTTGACGATGCGCGCCTCCTTCGGCTCCTCGAGCCCGGCGCGCTCGCGGGCGCCGCGCGATTCGTCGAGGATGGCGGCGGCGGTCCGCTCGTCGCCGGCGACGCGACGGTCGGCAGCGACCCGCTTGCCGAGATAGGCCGCCGCGACGGTGTCGTGCGAGAGCTGATTCCACAGACGCAGCGCTTCGGTCGGCGGCAGCTTGGCCACGACCTCACTGACGCGGTCGCGCAGGTAGAGCTTCTCGGCCGGACGCGCGCCGCTGAAGAAGAGCGAATATTCCTTGAGCGCATCCTCGGCGTCGTCGAGGTGCGCCGCGTCGTCGGCGAGGACCGCGTGCAGCTCGACCGCGTCGTCGCCGCCGGCGATGGTGGCGGCGAACGGCCGCAGATACTGGCGCGACTGCGCCCAGTCGCCGGTGCGATGCAGCGTGATGCCGTACAGATAGCGGGCGCGCGCCGAGGTCGGATCGCCGTCGTTCACCGCGACCGGCTCCAGCACCTCCTTGGCCTTCTTCGGCTGATTGAGCAGCAGCGCCGCGCGCGCCTGGCCGATGCGCGCCGAGGGGGCCAGCGGATCGGTCGGGTGCTTCTTCAGGAAGTCGGCGAAACGGGTCGACGCCTCGCGGGCGTCGCCGATGTCGAGGCGCGCCTTGGCCTCGTGATATTCGTGGTCCGCTTCGGCGTCCGGTGAGGCGCGTACCGTTTCGGCGCGTGGGTCGAATCGCTTCGGGCATCCACCGAGCACCATCAGCACGGCGACGCTAGCGACACCACGACGAAGGTTGCGCGCCAGGCCTGTCATGGGCATTGTACGAGCGAACTTAGCAAACGCTTTCCCGAGGAGCAAAAGTGGACGACGATCCGATCGAACGCGGGTGGCAGCTCTTGGAAGAGGGCAAGGTCGACGAGGCGCGCAAGTTGGCGGATCGCGCCGCCACCGCGGACGCTGACTCACCCGAAGCTTTTACGCTGGTGGGGGCCGTGGCCAACGCCGAAGGCGACGTCGAAGGCGCGCTCGAGGCCTTCGACCGCGCCATGGAGCTCGACGCCAACTACCTCGATCCCATCCTGCTCGCGGCCGAGACGCTGGCGCTCGACGGCGACGCCGAGAAGGCGCGGGCGCTCGCCGAGCGGGCGCTCGACGTGGCCGAGGAAGAGGACGAGTACGTCGACGCGCTGCTCTTGAAGGCGGAGATCGAGCTGGGCGACGGCGACGCGGAGTCGGCCGAGGCGACGCTCGGCGAGCTGCCGCCGGTCGAGCTGCCGACCGCGGCGCTGGAGCTGCGCGCCGCCGACGCCTTTCTGGAGATCGAAGATCACGACCGCGCCGCGCAGCACTTCGAGGCGGCGGGCAAGCTGGAGCCGCAGAACGCCGATCCCATCTATGGCCTCGGCCTCGTCGCCGAAGCGCGCGGGGATCGCGCGGAGATGACCGCGCACTTCCAGCGCGTGCGCGACCTCGACACCAAGGCCCCGGCCGCGCCCTGGGCGGTCACCGAGGAGCGCATGGAGGAGCTGGTCGAGGCGGCGCTCGCGGAGCTGCCCGAGCGCGCGCAGAAGCTGCTCGAGAACGTGCCGGTGATGATCGAGCCGCTGCCGTCGGAGGAGGTGGTCGGCGACGGCTTCGATCCGCGCGGCCTGGGGCTGTTCGCGGGCGTGCCGTTTCCCGAGCAGTCCTCGCTGTCGGGGCCGCCGCACCTCGAGGCGGTGTTTCTGTTTCAGCGCAACATCGAGCGGGTGGCGCGGTCGACGGCGGAGGTCGAGCAGGAGATCCGCACGACGCTCCTGCACGAGACCGGCCACTTCTTCGGGCTCGACGAGGAAGAGCTGGCTGAGCTGGGGCTCGAGTGACCCGCGCGGCCCTGCACCACGCCGTTCTCCATCCGACGCTCTTCGGTGCGACGCTCTTCGGTGCGACGCTCCTCGGTGCGACGCTCCTCGGTGCGACGCTCTTCGTCGCTGGCTGCGGCCCGACGGGGAAGGCGTACAACTACCCGCTCGACGCGACGCTGCGCCTCGATCACCTGCAGGTCAAAGGCACGCACAACAGCTATCACGTCGAGAAAGCCAACAACGATGTCAAGGAGTGGCACTACTCGCACGTGCCGCTCGACCTGCAGCTCGACAAACAGGGCGTGCGCCAGATCGAGCTGGACCTGCACTGGGTCAAGGACGACCAGGGCGACGGCTACCACTTCGAGATCTACCACGTCATCCTTGCCGACGACGTCAGCACCTGCCCGACGCTGGTCGAGTGCCTGAAGACGGTCAAGAGCTGGTCGGATAAATATCCCGGGCACCTGCCGCTCTACATCCAGATGGAAGTGAAGGACGGGTTCATCCCGGCGCTGGCCGAGGCCTTCTTCACCAATCTGGAGAGCGACATCCTGCGCGTCTTCCCACGCTCGCGCATCATCACGCCCGACGAGGTGCGCGCCGGCGCGGCGACGCTGCCGGACGCGCTCGCCGCCGGCTGGCCGACGCTGGCCAAGCTGCGCGGGCGGTTGTTCTTCAACTTCGACAACCGCGACGAGACGCGGGCGGCCTACACGCACGGGCTCGCCAACCTCGACGGACGCCTCGCCTTCGTCGACTCCGATCCGAGCGATCCGTTCGGCGCCATCTCGGTGCTCAACGATCCGATCCGCGACCAGGTGCGCATCGACGCCGCCGTGGCCGCGCACCTCCTCGTGCGCACGCGCGCCGACGTCGACGGCGACGCCGCGCGCGCCAACGACTTCAGCGGATGGGACGCGGCGCTGGCATCGGCCGCGCACTACATCTCCACCGACTTCCCGGCGCCGGTCGCGGGCACCTCCTACTTCGTCGAGATGCCCGACGGCACGCCGGCGCGCTGTAACCCCGTCAGCGCCCCGCCGTCGTGCACCTCGTTGGCGCTGGAAGACCCGCGCTTCGTCGGCTCGACTCCGTAACGCCCCTGAGCTTTCAATCCCTTTGCGCGAGCGTCACGGCGTCTGCAGCGCGCCGGCCGCTCCGTTGGCCTCGCTGCCGAGCTCCTTCATCATCTTCTGCAACAGCTCGAGCTGCCTGGCATCCATGCCGCTGTCCTCGCGCGGCTTGATGATGTCTGCCGGACCGCGCGGCCGCGCCCGCCCCTTCTTCTTGAGCGCGATCGACAGCGACTGATCGCTCGCCGCCAGGAACGGCGCGTCCTCGGGCAGGTAGCCTTCGGCTTCGACGCGCAGCGTGTGACGGGCCCCGTCGCGATGCAGCCGCAAGACTGGACCGGCGACGAGCGCGCCGTCGACGGTGAGGTGCGCCGTCGGGGGATCGACCGCCACCGTCAGTAACATCATCGTCCGCGCTTCGGCGGCGACGGCGCGCGCGCGGGCGTCGGCGGCCTCGTGCTGCAGGTCCGCCTCGGCGCGGGCCCGCGCCTGCCGCCGCATGATCAGCCCGGCGCTCCCCGCCAGCGCCAGCGCCAGCGTGATGGCCAGCGCCACCACCGTCGTCGTCGAGATGGCCCGCGAGATGCGCGCCGGCCGCGGCGTCTCGCCCATGAGGGTCCGCGACTGCCAGCCGCCCGACGCCGTCTCGGGCGCATCGCCGGCCGCCGTCTTCTCGTCGCGCCGCGCCGCCCAGCCCGCCTTGGCCACCGCCGCCGCCGAGCGCTCGTGCGTGCGGTCGTCCTCGTCGAGCGCCTCGTCGAACTCCGCCGCCGTCTGAAAGCGCGCGCGCGGATCGACCGCCATCGCGCGCAGGATGGCCGCCTCGAGGTGCGGCGACACCTCCGGCTCAAGCTTGCGCGGCCTCTGCGGCTGCCCCTGCGCGATGGCGAACAGGAGCGCGTTGAAGTTCGGCGCCGAGTACGGCCGCTGCCCGCACACCATGCGGTACAAGATCGCCCCGACCGCGTAGAGGTCGACGCGCCCGTCGACGTTCTTCTCGCCGCGCGCCTGCTCGGGCGCCATGTACGTCGGCGTCCCCACCACCTGCCCGTCGCGGGTCAGCTCGAGCGTGTCGACCTCGTCGAGCAGCTTGGCGATGCCGAAGTCGAGGAGCTTGACGAAATCGGGATCGCCGCCGCGCTGGATCAGAAAGATGTTCTCGGGCTTCAAGTCACGATGCACGATGTTGCGCTCGTGCGCCGCGTGCAGCGCCGACAAGATCTGCCGCGCGATGTGCACCGCCCGCGCCGGCTCGACCCGCCGCTCGCTCTTGCACAGCGCCGCCAGCGTCTGCCCCGACAGGAGCTCCATCACCAGGAAGGGCACTTTGTTGGCTGTCTGGCCGAGGTCGGTCACCTCGATGATGTTCTCGTGACCGATGGCCGAGGCCGCCCGCGCCTCGCGCCGAAAGCGCTCCAGCAGATCGGCGCGCCGCGCCAGCTCCGGCCGCAGCATCTTGGCCGCGAGGCGCTTACCGAGGCCGCGATGCTCGACCTCGTACACGGCCCCCATGCCGCCCGTCGACAAGTGCCGAATGACCCGGTACTTGTCGTCGAGCGAAGCGCCTTCGGGCAGTACGTCCACCGCCCGCCATTGTATCAGTTGTTGATCGTTGTCAGCGCAGGCGGGCCGCGTCGGCGCCGAACAGCTTCTCGATGCGCACCAGCAGCTCGTCCGACGGCGTCACGTTGAACTTCGCCGGCAGGATGCAGTCGGTCTGCGAACGCTTCGGCACTTTGAGCCGCAGGATGGTCGTCACCGGCCCCGGGAACTTCTCGAGCGCCGCCTTGAGCTGATCCATCCGTTCCTCGGTCAGCACGTCGGCCGAGACCTCGACCATCATCTGCCGCGTCTTCTCCGCGCGCAGCTTGGCCAGCGGCACCGCGTCGGACAGGTTGAGCTCTTTGACCGCCTTGGCGCTCTCGTCGTTGTCGTCGACCCGCCCCGGCTTGACCTTCGCCGTCACCAGGATCGGCTCGTCCGACTTCAAGACCGCCTCGAACGCGGCGAACGCCTTGGAGAAGCAGGCCACCTTGACCGTGCCGAAGGTGTCCTCGAGCGAGAAGACGCACATGCGCCCTTCGCCCGACTTGAGCGGCCACTCCTTGTACGCCGACACGATGCCGGCGACCTGCACCTCTTCCCAGTCCTCGCGCTCCTGGATGTCCGGCGTCTTGACGGCGCGGAAGCGCTTCAGGTCCGCCTGGTAGCGATCGAGCGGATGGCCGGTGATGTAGAAGCCGACCGCCTCCTTCTCGAACGCCAGCCGCTGCTTGGGCGTGAACTCGTCGACGTCGGGATACTTGAGGTGCGACTGCGACGGACCGCCGTTGCCCATCGCCGTCGGCACCGCCACCGGCGAGGCGAACCCGCCGAACAGGTTGCCCTGCCCGCTCTCGCGCTCGCGCGCCACCTTCTGCGCCTCGTCGACGGCCACGTCGACCGCCGCCAACATCGCCGCGCGGTTCGACTCCGGATGCAGCGTATCGAACGCGCCCGACTTGACCAGCGCCTCGAGCACCTTCTTGTTCACGCGCTTGAGGTCGATGCGCATGCAGAAGTCGAACACGTCGTGGAACGGGCCGTCCTTGTCGCGCGCCCCGATGATGCTCTCGACCGCGCCCTCGCCCACGCCCTTGACCGCCGACAGGCCGAAGCGGATGACCTTCTTGTTGTTCTCGCGCACCACCGAGAAGTCGTGCAGCGACAGGTTGACGTCGGGCTTGAGCACCTCGATGCCGCTCGAGCGCACCTCGGCCACGCTCTTGACGATCTTGTCGGTGTCTTCCTTGTCGCAGGTGAGCGTGCCGGCGAAGAACTCCTCGGGGAAGTAGTGCTTGAGGTACGCCGTCTGATACGTGACCAGCCCGTACGCCGCCGAGTGCGACTTATTGAAGCCGTAGGCCGCGAACTTCGACATGAGCTCGAAGGTGTCGTCGGCGACCTTGGTGTCGATGCCCTTTATGGCCGCGCCGTCGAGGAACTTGGACTTCTCCTTGTCCATGACCTCCTTCTTCTTCTTGCCCATGGCGCGGCGAAGAAGGTCGGCCTGACCGAGCGAGTAGCCCGCCAGCGCCGAGGAGATCTGCATGACCTGCTCTTGATAGACGATGACCCCGTAGGTGTCCTTGAGGATCGGCTCGAGGTCGGGATGCGAGTAGGTGACCTTGGTGCGGCCGTGCTTGCGGTTGATGAAGTCGTCGACCATGCCGCCCTCGAGCGGCCCCGGGCGATAGAGGGCGCCGGCGGCGATGATGTCCTCGAAGCAGTCGGGCTTGAGCTTCTTGAGGAGCTCCTTGAACCCCGACGACTCGAGCTGGAACACGCCGGTCGTGTCGCCGGCCGCGATCATCTCGTAGACCTTGTCGTCGGCGAGCGGCAGGGCGTGGATGTCGAGCTCCGGCTTCTCCTTGTGGATGAGCCGCATGGCGATGTCGATGACGGTGAGCGTCTTCAAGCCCAGGAAGTCGAACTTGACCAGGCCCGCCTGCTCGACCTCGTCCTTGGCGAACTGGGTGACGATTTCGCCTTCGGGACCGCGCGCGCACGGCACGTACTCCCACAGCGGCCGCTCGCCGATGACGATGCCGGCGGCGTGCATGCCGGCATGGCGGTTGAGCCCCTCGAGCGCGCGGGCATGCTCGATGAGCTCCTTGTACGGACCCTTCTCGTCCGCCATGAGCTCGCGCAGCTTCGGCTCCGCCTCGAGCGCCTCGTCGATGGTCGGCGCCTTGCCCTGCACCGGCTCGGGAACCAGCTTGGCGACCTTGTCCGCCTCGGCGTAGGGGATCGACATCACGCGCGCGATGTCGCGAATCACGCCGCGCGACTTGAGCTGGTGCATCGTGACGATCTGCCCCACCTGCGTCTTGCCGTACTTCTCGGTCACGTACTGGATGACCTCGCCGCGCCGGTTCATGCAGAAGTCGATGTCAAAGTCCGGCATCGAGACGCGCTCGGGGTTCAAGAAGCGCTCGAACAGTAGGTTGTAAGGGATTGGATCGAGGTCGGTAATGCGCATCGCCCAGGCCACGATCGATCCCGCGCCCGAGCCGCGGCCGGGACCGACGGGGATGCCATGGTCCTTGGCGTAGTTGATGAAGTCCCACACGATCAGGAAGTAGCCGGAGAAGCCCATCTTGACGATGACGTCCAGCTCGATGCGCAGCCGCTCGCGATACTGATCGGGGTCGAACGCCTCGCCGCGCGCGTGCTTGTCGGCGAACCGGCGCTCGAGCCCATCGGCCGCGACCTTGCGTGTATAGCTGTCGAGGTCGTAGCCCTCCGGCACTTTGTACTTCGGCAGATAGGTCTTGCCGAGGTCCAGCTCGACGTTGCAGCTCTTCGCGATTTTGACCGTGTTCTCGAGCGCTTCCGGGATATCGCTAAACTTCTTGTTGAACTCTTCCGGCGGCTGGATGTAGTAGGCCGGCGTGCGATGCTCGAGGCGCCCCGGGTCGTTGAGCGTCTTGCCCTGCTGGATGCACATGAGGATGTTGTGCGACTTCCAATCCTCCTTGCGCACGTAGTGGCAATCGCCGGTGGCGACCAGCGGTAGGCCGGTCTCGCGCGCCATCTTCTTCCAGGAGTCGTTGACCTGCTCCTGTTCGTCGAGCCCGTTGGGCTGCACCTCGAGGTAGAACGAGCCGTCCTCGAACAGGCTCTTGTACTCGAGCGCCTTGTCCTTGGCCTTCTCGTAGCCCTCCTTCATGAGGGTCTGCGCCACCTCGCCGCCGAGGCAGGCCGAGAGGCCGATGAGCCCCTTGGAGTGATCCTTGAGCAGCTTCTTGTCGATGCGCGGGTGGTAGTAGAACCCCTCGAGGAAGCCCATCGAGTTGAGGTACTGGAGGTTCTTGTAGCCCTCGGTCGTGCGCGCGAGGAGGATGAGGTGGTAGTTCTTGCGCTCGGTCTTATCGAAGCGATCGGTCGCCGAGACATAGGTCTCGCAGCCGAAGATGGGCTTGACGCCCGCGTCCTTGGCCTTCTTGTAGAAGTCGACCATGCCGTACATGTTGCCGTGGTCGGTGAGCGCCACGGACTCCATGCCGTACTGCTTGCAGGTCTTGAACAGATCGCTCAGACGGATGGCGCCGTCGAGCAGCGAGTACTGCGAATGCAGGTGCAGGTGCGTGAATTCGGCCATGTACTCTCTTTACCTGGAGCCCCTGTGGGCTCGCTGCTCCGAAATTTGTCACAAAGGTAAACCCGAGTTCTAGCGCCTAATTGACCGGCTCGCCACGCCCCAATTCACAGCCCTGGCGACAGTTTATTCACAGGCGTGTTACGCTACGACCGTGCATTTGGCGCGCATCGCGCCCGTCTTGATCGTCATGGGCGCGGCCTTCGGCGGCTGCGGCCCGGGCGACAATCCGCCCCCGGATGGCGGTACGCCGCCGGCCCTCGACATCCTGGGGTCGTCGCAGATCGGGCTGCACTACGGCCGGGCGATGGAGCTGCGCGTCCGCTATCACACGGACGACGCGAGCGCCGCGGCGATCGGCGGCCAGACAGTGCGCTTTTCGATCTTCGGCGATCCGGCAGGGTCGACGCTGTCGCGCGATCAGGCGACGACCGATGCGACCGGCGAGGCGGCGGTGACCTTGACCGGCGGCCAGGCGGAAGCGCAGTTCAAGGTGGAGGCGACGGCGGCCAACGCCGACAACGTCATCTTCGACGTCGCGGTCTCCAAGCTCGACTTCGTCAACCTCGAGATCGATCTCAGCTGGCCCACGCCGACGACCTCGACGACGCTGCGCGCGCTGCTCTACGACGATCGCTCCTGCGCCGCGCTGCCGGCGTCACCGACGCTGCCGGCGCCGTTTCGCGCGCTCTCGAAGTCCAATGCGACGTTCGCGGCGCTCGGATTCCAGAACCTGTTGTCGAAGCCGTACACCGTCGTCGGTCGCGCCGAGACCGCCGGCGGCGTGCTGGTCGGCTATGGCTGCGTCGACGTCGGCGCCGAGCTGGTGCCGCCCGGCTCGCAGGCGATGCTGCCGCTGCCGCTCGCGCCGGCGGTGCCCTCCCCCGTCGGGACCTTCGTGCTGACCTCGCAGCTCCTGCCCGATCCCGCGATCGCGAAGAGCTTGATGACGCGCTGGCAGCAGTTCGGGTTCTGCAAGTACGGAGCGGCGTCGGCGCTGCTCGACGCGATGGGCGTCACCGCGATGCGCGATCCCGTCGACGCCGACAACTGCCGCCTGGCGTCGACGACCTCGATCGATCGGCAGCTCGAGGACCTCCTGAGCGCGCCGCCCACCGCGCCGGCCCGGATGCTCGATCCGATCGTCGAAGATCTGGGCGGCGTCACCACCTCGACGACGCTCAAGTCGCGGCTGATCGTGACCCAAAGCGGCGAGCACGCCTTCAGCGCCCGGCACATCTTGCAGTCGGCCACCTTCTCGACGGGGCCGTCGCCGAAGACGTGGGACCTCGTGGCCCAGGGGCTGCCCGTCATCGATGTCGCCAACATCGCGGTCACCGACGAGGGCGGCAAGATCGGGATCGCCAATCACCAGCTCACCCTCGGCTGGACGACCTTGTGGAAGCAGGCGTTCGTGGATCTCTCGCTCGCGGTGCGGGTCAGCGGGCTCGGCTCGCCGGCGGTCAAGTCGCTGGTGACGGCGGTCGTCCTGGCAGCGGCGCGCAACGGCAAGGTCGGCTGCGCGGCGGTCGAGGATCTCTTGTGCAGCGTCCTCGGTGGCGCCTGCAGCTACCAGGCGGCCTGCGGCGCCGCCATCGACACCATCGCCGCCAATCTGGATGCGCCGTTCGCGCCGGCGTCGGGGATCGATCTGACCCTCGGCGGGAGCGCCCAGTCGGTCGACGCGGATGGCGATCTGCAGGTCGATCTCCTGACCGGTGGCAGCTGGGTGGCGCCGGGCCTTCAGCCTTCGACGTTCTCGGGAGCGCGACAGTGAGCAATCCGACCCTGGACTCCGATCCCTCGCACCCGCCGACGGCGGTCGCGGGGACGCGAGAGCACGAGCAGCGCCGCCACCGGCGGCTGGAGCTCGCCGTCCGCTGCTGGATCACCAACGAGCGCCACACGCTGTACCTGCGCGTCCACGACATCTCCCAAGGCGGCCTCTCGGTGCGCGCGATGGTGCCGTTCACGCCGAATGGCGCCATCGAGGTCGGCCTCGAGCTGCCGGACGGCCGCCGGGTACGCGCGCGCGGCGAGGTCGTCTGGATCCGCCCGCACGCGTCGGGCGAGAGCGGCCCACGCATGGGCGCCCGCTTCCTGGACTTCCTCGAAGGGGAAGACGATTTCTACGCGCTCTTGGGGAATGCTTGATTGCCGCTGACAGCTGTCAGCGGTTCTAGAACTTGAACGTCAAGCCGGCGCGGCCGTAAATCTGCGGGTCGGTGTTGGGGAACACCGACGAGAACTTCGCCGTCAGCGCCTGGCGCTGCCCGACCGGATCGCCCTCGAACAAGAGGAAGATGTTCACGTTCTCGGTGACCGCGATCTCGAGGACCGCCTGCAGCATCAGGCGCGCGCCGTTGAAGCGGTCGCGCGCGCTCTTCTGACCGAAGCGAATCGGCCCCGTGGTGCCGTCGGTGACCGCGCACGCCTTCTGCTCGCCCTGCCCCGGCATCGAGAGCCCCGGGTCGTCGATCAGATCTTGCGGCGTCGGACAGTTGCGATCGCTGTAGACCTGAAGGTAGGGATGCGCCGTGAAGCGCACCAGATCGCCGAAGAGCAGCGTGAACGGGATGCCCGCCTCGAAGATGAAGTCGGTCCTCGACCCGGGTCCGCCGCCGCCACCGACGGCGAGATCGAAGCCGACGGCCACCGGACCGGCCTGCACGAACTGCAGCTTGGCGTGCGCGAGACCCTCGGTGAAGTAGCCGATGGTACGCAGCTCGATGCCGGCGTCCATGCCGAGCCAGTTGTGGCGAAACGCGCCGACGGTGAGCCGCACCTGTCCAAACGGAACGTAGCCGCCGGCGATGTCGGCCGTGAAGCGCGCCGGATCGATCGTCACCGCCGAGAACGAGGTCATGCCGCGCATGCGGCGCGCCATGTCGGCCGGCGTCGGCCCATGATGGAGCGGCGACAGATCGGCGGCCAGGATCTTCTGCTCGCCACCGTCGAGGTGGAACGGCTGCTTGGCGTCGACGTAGCCCGGCTGCTTGACCTCCACGAGGTGCTCGCCGGCGGCGATGTTGTCGAGCACCACCGGCGTCTTGCCGACCACCTGCCCGTCGATGAGCACGGCCGCGCCCGCCACGTTCGACAAGATCTTGACCGTCCCCGACGCCGACAGCTCGGCCGACAGCGTCGTCGGCTGCGCGGGATCGAGCTCCACTTCGCGCTTCCACTCGGCGTAGCCGCGCGCGCGCACGATGACGAAGTGCTTGCCGGGCGCCAGGTCGTTCTTGTCGAACGGCGCCGGCCCCGCCGAGGCGCCGTCGATGAAGACCTCGGCATTGGGCACCGGCGTCACGATGCGCAGGCGCGCCGTCACCGGCTTCTCCGGCTGCGAGCTGAGATCGACGCGCGCCACGCGCTGCTCGCCGGCAGCGACGGTGACCTCGACGGTCTGCGGCGCAAAACCGCGCGCCCTCACCTCGACGATGTGCTGCCCCACCGGCACGTTCTGGATGGAGCTATTGACCGTACCTTTGACCTCGCCGTCGACGTAGACCTCGGCGCCCGCGGTCGAGCAGACCACGCGCAAGGAGCCGACCGCCGGCCCCGCCGCCGCCAGCTGCGCCTGCACCTTCTGCTGCTGGCCGCCGACCACGGTGACGATCTGCTTCCACGACAGCTCGCCCTTTTTGACCTCGAGCGAGTGCTGCCCCTCGGGAATGTCCGACAGGAGCGCCGGCGTCGAATCGCGCCTTTGCCCGTCGAGATAGACGTCGGCGCCGGCCTGGTCGGAGGTGACCAGGAGCGCGCCCTTCTTGACCGCGGTCTGCAGATCGATCGCCACCTGCCGCTGATCGCCCTCGGCGACTTCGGCGTTGTCGCCCCAGTCGACGAAGCCGGGCTTGCGCACCTCGATGCGATGCTTGCCCGCCGCCACTTCGACGCGCGCCGGCACGGTCCCGACGGGCGCGCCGTCGACGAACAGCTGCGCGCCGGTGGCCGCGTCGTTGGTCGAGGTCGCCCGCACGTCGAGCACCGCCGGCTTGGCCTGCCGCTCGAGCGTGAAGATGAAGCCCTCGGAGCGGGTCACGGTGATCGGCTTCTGCACCGGCCGGAAGCCCGGCAGCTCCAGGATGATCGTATAGGTGCCCTTGGGCAGCCGCAGCGTCGACGGCGTGTAGCCCTTGATGCCGGTGGCCTTGTTGTCGACGTAGATCGCCGCCTGCTGCGGCTGCGAGTCGATCTTCACCCGCATCTTGTGTGTCGACTGCGCCTGCGCGACCCCCCCGCAAGCGATCCCGATCACTGCCGTCATGAATAAGCCAATCACACTACGCATGAGGCGAGCGTACCCGACGGTGACGGCCGAGATCAATCCTGATAAGATCGACGTATGCGACTCACCTCGATTATGTTCGTGTCCGCCCTTGCACTCTCCGGCTGTGGGAACGGCTCGGTCCACTCCGATGCCGACGCGCAGCGCGCCTATCTCGGCCTCGATGCCTCCATCGACAAGGCCATTCAGCTCGGCTTCGACGGCTTCAACTCACCGTCGACGGGCGCCAACATCATGGCGCAGACCGCCAACGGCACGCTGCACGGGACGCTGACGGTGACCGGCCAGGTCGACCAGGGCAGCTCCAACAACAAGAACATGACGCTCAATACCAACTACGTCGCCTACTCCGACGACGGCAAGGTCACCTATGACGCGACCGCCGGCTCCCTCCCCGTGCTGGCGATGTCCTTGAAGGGTATCCCCACCGGCACCGTGACCGGCTCGCTCACCGGCACGCTGACGATGAGCGGCGAGCTGAAGAACACGGTGGTCCTGGCGCTCAGCTTCAGCGCCACGCTGCAGTCGGGCGGCAACAGCACCGTCGTGCGGGCACCCGGCACGACGCACATCACCGGCACCGCCACGTCCGACTACGGTGTCTACACGATCGACGTCACGCGCTGACGCGCGCGGGTTGACCAGCGCGGCCGCGTACCCATCTTCGTTCGCGAGGAGGGACACATGGCCACGCAACAGCAGAACGAGGGCGGCAAGGAACAGAAGGTGAGCGGCGGCGATCTCGGCTCGCCGGTCTCCAACGACGCGTACAACATCATCGCCGCGCTGCACGAAAAGCTCGAGGGCCTCGAGGCGATGCGCAAGTACGGTAAGGACGGCGACGTGCAGATCTGGAAGCAGATCTCGGATCTCGACCGCCAGGCGGTGCAGCTCCTCGCCGATCAGCTCGAGCAGCTGGTCAAGGACGGTAAGTTCCGCGCGGCTATCGCGGGCCAGCGAGAGGGACAGAAGCCGACCGCCCGGTCGTGACCAGCCACCACTTGCGCACCGACGCCGCGAGGACCGCGACGGTGCAGAACATCAGGCTGATGGAGAGGCCCGCGTCGAGCCAGCCCTGGAAATTGCCGAGCTTGAGAAAGTTGTTCACCGTCGAGAGATAGGCGGCGGACAGCGTCGTGGTCGCAACGAATGCGAGCGGAACGAGCGTGACCCAGGCATAGCGCGCCCGTCCCGCGTTCACGATCACCGTGGTGCCGACGCAGAGCGCGGTGGTGGCGAGCAGCTGGTTGGCGATGCCGAGCATCGGCCACAGCGTCGAGATCGATCCGGTGCGCAGAAAAGCGCCCCACGCGACGACGACGAGGATCGACGCAATCACCGTGCCGGGCGCCCAGTCGTGGCGACGGAACCTCGGCTCGAAGCGGCCGAGCACCTCCTGGGCCAGGAAGCGGGCGACGCGGGTGCCGGCGTCGACGGTGGTCAAGATGAAGACCGCCTCGAACATGACGATGAAGTGGTACCAGTACGCGAGGAGCGTCTTCATCCCGGGCAGGCCGGAGAAGATCTTGGCGATGCCGACTGCGAGCGAGACCGAGCCCGCGGTGCGGCCGCGCAGATCCTCGCCGATGGCGTCCATCATCGACTGCAGATCGACGGGCGTCATGCCGAGCTTGGCGAACTTCGCCGGCGAGACGTTGATGGCGAAGTAGTCGGCCTTGTAGAGCGACGCCGCCGCGATGAGCGAGGTGACGCCGACCAGCCCCTCGCACAGCATCGCGCCGTAGCCGATGAAGCGCGCATCGCGCTCGTTGTCGAGCATCTTCGGCGTCGTTCCCGACGCGATGAGCGAATGGAAGCCGGAGATGGCGCCGCAGGCGATGGTGATGAAGACGAAGGGGAAGACCTTGCCGGGGATGATCGGTCCCTTGCCGTGGACGAACTCGGTGAACATGTCCATCTTGAGCTCGGGATTCACGATCATGATCCCGACGACGAGCACTGCCAGCGTGCCGAGCTTCATGTAGGCCGAGAGATAGTCGCGCGGCACGAGCAAGAGCCAGACCGGCAGCACCGACGCGACGAAGCCGTAGACGCAGATGGCGTAGATGAGCGTGTTGTGGTCGAGCTTGAGATAGGGGCCGAGCGCCGAGGCGGCGACGCCGCGCCCGCCCCACACGGCGAGGAAGAGCGCCAGGACGCCGAGGAGTGTGGCGTTGCGCACCGCGCTGTGCCCCTTGCCGCGCATGGCCGCGCCCATGACGAGCGCGATGGGGATGGTCATGCCGATGGTGAAGGTGGCCCACGCGCTCTCGGCGAGGATGTTGATGACGGCGAAGCCCATCGCCGCGATGGCGATGATGACGGTGAAGAAGATGGCGATGGCGGCGATGACGCCGGCGACGGGGCCGATCTCCTCGCGCGCGATCTCGGCGAGCGACTGGCCGCCGCGCCGCACGCTGGCGGTCAGGATGACGAAGTCGTGCACGCCGCCGCCGAGCGTGACGCCGATGAGGATCCAGGAGAGGCCGGGGAGGAAGCCGAACTGCGCGGCCAGGACGGGGCCGATGAGGGGCCCCGCGCCGGTGATGGCGGCGAAGTGGTGGCCGAAGAGGACCCAGCGATTGGTCGGTACGAAGTCTTTGCCGTCGCTGAAGCGATGCGCGGGGGTGACGCGCGTCGGGTCGAGCGCCAGCACCTTGGAGGCGATGAACGCCGAGTAGTAGCGGTAGCCGATGGCGAGCGTACAGAGCGTCACGACCATGATCGGCAGCGCGTGCATCGCGCCAATCTAGCGACTGTGAAGGCGGAGAGGCAAGCTCAGTTGGTGACGTCGATGGTGGCGGTCGCCGACAGGCTGGCGTAGCGGGCGGTCAGGACGGCGTGGCCGCAGCCCATGGCGGCGACCATGCCCATGAAGTCCGGGTTCGACATGGCCGACACCGAGTCCGGCGCGTCGCTCGTCAAGAGGTAGGAGCTCTGCGGCACGCCGCCGGTGGTGCCGTCGGCGAAGAGCGACGAGATGGTGAGCCACTGCTGCTCGCCGGTGGCCATCGTCATCGAGGGGGGATCGAGCGCGATGCCGACCAGGGCCGGGCCGTCGACGGTGAGCGCGGCCGTACCGGCGATGCCCTCATAGGTTGCGGTGATGGTGGCGGTGCCGCCGCCCGAGGCGCGCACCTGGCTGGTGCCGGTGACGGCGATGGCCACGTGGTCGTCCGAGGTGGTGAAGGTAGCGAGCGCGGTGACGTCGACGGTCTGACCGTCCGAGTAGACGGCGGTCGCGGTCAGGTCGGCCGGGTCGAGGATGAGCAACGGGTCGGTCGGCGCGGTCACGACGACGCTGGTGATGGCGGCGGGGCCGACGGTGATGAGGACGTGGGCCGAGAGCTCGCCGTAGGTGGCGCTGAGGTCGGCGCTGCCCTCGGCCATCGCGGTGGCGTTGGCGCCGCCGTCGACGGTGAGGATGGTGGCGTCGGACGAGACCCAGACGATCGAGTCGGTCACGTCGCTCTCGCCGTGCCCGGTGTGCAGGGTGACGGTGAGGCGGGCCGAAGCGCCGAGGGCCAGCGTGGCGGGCGCGGTGATGTGGAGCGAGGACGGCGTCGGGTCGTCGTGGGGGGGCGCGTCGCCGTTGGTGCCGGCGGGCTCGCCCATCGATCCGCTGCTGTTCTCGGCCGCGTTGTGCGCGGCGCCGGCGCTCGCGGCCCCGGCGGGGGCGGAGGGCGTCGAGCCGACGTCGAGAGACGAGCGTCCGGCGCAGCCGACCATCACGAGAGAACCGAAGAACAGAGCCTTCAGGGTAGTGGGCACGACATCCTCCTCGGGGATCTCATCGGCGTGACCGACGAGAACTTTAGCGACGGGAGCGACGAATCGGCGGTGGTGGTCGCGGTGGTAGTCGCGGTGGTGAAGGTGGCCAGAAGGTGGCCGGGAAGGTCGCGAAGCTTGCTGCGGAGGGGGCTGATGCGAAGGTTGCGAGAGCCGTTCGAGGCGGCGCGCTACTGAGGGCGGGCGGAGCCGGGAACGTCGGTGACGTCGATGGAGACCGTCGCGGTGAGCCCGCCGTAGCCCGCGGTCACGACGGTCTGCCCGCCGTTGTTCGCCTGCACCACACCGGTGAGGTCGCCGTGCAGCAGGCTGGCGACGTTCATGTCGGCGGTGGAGAGGTCCGCCAGGGCGTAGGGGACGAAGGCGTTGCTGCCGTCTTCGTACAGGGCGTAGGCGGCGATCCAGTGGATCTCGCCCGACTGCAGCGACAGCGACGCGGGATCCATCGCCAGGCCGACGAGCGCCGGGCCATTGACGGTGACCAGCGCGGTGGCGTTGGCGCCGCCGAAGGTACCGGTGAGCGTCGTCGAGCCGCCGCCGCTGGCCTGGACCTGATTGGCGCCCGTCGGGACGAAGGCGACGCGGGCATCGGAGGTCGTCCAGGTCGTCGTGTCGGTGACGTCGGCGGTGTGGCCATCCGAGTAGGTGGCGGTGGCGCTGACGTCGCCGGCGTCGAAGATGGCCATGGGGGCCATCGGCGCGGTGACTTCGAGGCCGGTGACGACCGCCGGACCGACGGTGATGGTGACCTTGGCCGACATGTCGTTGTAGGTGGCCTGGATGTCGGCGCTGCCTTCACCCATGCCGGTCGCGTGCGACGAGCCGTTGATGGCGACGACGCCGCTGTCCGACGAGCCCCAGACCACGGCGCCGGTGATGTCGGCGTCGCCGTCGACGGTGTGGAGCGTGACCGTCAGCATGCCCGAGGTGCCGAGGGCGAGCGCCGCCGGAGCGTTGATGACCATCGAGTTGGCCGCCGTGCCGCCCATGCTGCCGTTGCCGGCGGTGCCGCCGGTGCCAGCGCTGTCGCCCATCGAGGCGGTGCCGTTCTGAGCGGGCTGCGGATTGGTGGCGGTGGACGTATCGCCGGCGGGCATCGCCGGCGTTGACGGCGTCGGGTTCGGCGAAACATTACCCGCACAACCGGAGATGACGAGAGAGCCAAGGAACAGGAGCTTCAGGGTTTTGGACACGATGTCCTCCTCGCAAATTCAATCGGCGGGAGGCTTACGAACTTTAGCGAGTTTATTAAACGGGCAGAACCGCGCGCTTTCGCGGCCAGCCGTGCGTGCGCTTGTGGCGGGCCGCCTCGAGGCGGCGCTGCAGGTCCGCGCGCAGCTGGTCGCCGGCGATGATGGCGTCGACGTGTAGGTCGGCGGCCAGCTTGTAGAGGTCGACGTCCTCGCGGTACTGCTCGCGCAGGCTCTCGACGTAGGCGGCGCGCTCGGCCTCCGGCTTTTCCTGGATCTTATTGTAATAGACCGCGTTGACCGCGGCCTCGGGACCCATGACCGCGATCGACGCCTGCGGCAGCGCGATGGTGCCGTCGGGATCGAAGCCGGGGCCGCACATCGCATAGAGGCCGGCGCCGTAGGCCTTGCGCAAGACGACGCAGAACTTCGGCACCGTCGCGTCCGAGACGGCGGAGATCATCTTGGCGCCGTGGCGGATGATGCCCTGGCGCTCGACCGCCTTGCCGATCATGAAACCCGGCACGTCGGCCAAGAAGACGAGCGGCACCTCGAAGGCGTCACACAGCCAGATGAAGCGCGCCGCCTTGTCGGCGGAATCGACGAACAGCACCCCGCCCTTCCACTTCGGCTGCGAGGCGACGATGCCGATGACCTCGCCGTTGATGCGGGCAAAGCCGGTGACCAGCTCGCGCGCGAACAGCTTCTTGATCTCGAAGAACGAGCCCTCGTCGACGAGCGCGTCGATGACCTCGTGGATGCTGAAGGCCTGGTTGTGGTTGGCCGGCATGATCTCGTCGATGCGCTTCTTGCCGCCCGCCCCACGCGCCTCGGCCGACGGCGGCTTCTCGCCCGCGCGCGACGGCAGGTACGACAGATAGGCGCGCGCCGACGCGATGCAGGCCGCCTCCGTCTTGGCGAGCAGATCGCCGCAGCCCGAGACCTCGCAATGCATGCGCGCCCCGCCCATCTCCTCGAGCGTGACCTTCTCGCCGATCACCATCTCGGCCATGCGCGGCGAGCCCAGATACATCGACGCGTTCTTCTCGACCATGAACACGACGTCGCAGAACGCCGGGATGTAGGCCCCGCCCGCGGCCGACGGTCCGAACAGCAGGCAGATCTGCGGCACGGCGCCAGACAGCTTGACCTGGTTGTTGAAGATGCGACCCGCGTGGCGGCGCCCGGGGAACATGTCGATCTGATCGGTGATGCGCGCGCCCGCCGAATCGACCAGATAGAAGAGCGGGATCCCCAGGCGCCCCGCCGTCTCTTGGATGCGCACGATCTTCTCGACGGTGCGCGCCCCCCACGACCCGGCCTTCACCGTCGAGTCGTTGGCCATGATGGCGACGGGGCGGCCGTGCACGCGGCCCAAGCCCGTGACGACGCCGTCGGCGGGCAAGTCCGGCGCCGCGGCGTTCGCGAACAGCCCGTCCTCGACGAAGTCCTTCGCGCCGTCATCGCACAGCAGCGCGATGCGCTCGCGACAGAACAGCTTGCCGGCGGCGGCGTTCGCCTCGTGGTATTTCGGCGCGCCGCCCTTTCGAACCTTCTCCGCGAGCGCCTTGAGCTCGTCACTTCGCGACATTCCGGGGGCTCCTATTTTCCTTTGAAGACGGGCGGGCGCTTCTCGGCGAACGCCGCGAGCCCCTCGTTGCGATCCTCGCTCGCGAGGACGACCTCGTAGCACGCGCGCTCGAGCGCGAGCGCGTCCGGCAGCGGCAAGCCAACGCCGCCGTCGATGGCGCGCTTCG
>JAQBQH010000238.1 GCA_028287105.1 Myxococcales bacterium | reverse complement strand
CTCGGCGACGCGCGCGAGGCGATCTCGATCTGGAATCGCGTGATCGAAGGCGCGCCCGACGATGCCGAAGCGCTGCAGACGCTCGCCGGGCTCTACGAGCGCGACCGTCGCTGGCCGGCGCTCATCGAGGTCGTGCGGCGGCAGGCACGCGCCAAGGGTCTCGAGCTCAAGCTAAAGGTGGTGCTGCTCGAGAAGGTGGGCACGCTGTTCTCGGAGAAGCTGACCAATCCCGACAAGGCGGTCGAGGCCTATCAGGAGATCGTCAGGCTCATGCCGACGCACGCCAAGGCGATGCGGACCTTGCGCGAGCTCTACGCGGCGGCGGGTCGCTACGGCGAGCTGGAGACGCTGTATCGCGCGCAGGGGCAGTACGAGGAGCTGTGCGAGATCCTGACGTCGGTGGCCGAGCGGCTGGCCGACGCGACGGAGAAGATTCGGCTCTACACGCGCGTCGCCGACATCGCGCAGCACGAGCTCAAGTCGCCCGAGCGCGCGGCCAAGGCCTACGAGCGCATCCTCGCCGTCGACGCCGAGAATCAGCCGGCGGCGCAGGCGCTGGTGCCGATCTATCGCGCGTCGGAGAAGTGGGCGCGCCTCCTGGCGGTCTTCGAGATCATTCTCGGAGCTCACAGCCGACAGCCGACAGCCGACAGTGATCAGACGCTGGCGCTGCATCGGGAGATCGTGCAGCTGTGCGAGGAGAAGCTGGGGAGTAAGTCCCTGGCCTTTGCGTGGGCGGCCAGGGCGTATCAGCTGCGGCCCGTCGACGTGTCGCTGCAGAAAAATCTGGAGCGGCTGGCGGCCGAGGCGGAGGCGTGGGAGGAGCTGGCCGAGATCTACGTCGCGGAGGTCGACAAGGAGACCGACGACGCGCGCCGCATCGACCGCTATCGTCAGCTGGCGCGCATCGCCCTGACGCGGCTCTACAAGCCCGATGACGCGCGCAAGTGGTTCGAGGAGGTGCTGGCGCGCGCACCGGAGGACGCCGAGGCGCTCGGGAACCTCGAGCAGATCTTCACGCAGTCGGGCAATTACAAGGAGCTGCTCGAGATCTATCGCAAGCGCGAGGCGCGGGCGGCCGATCCGCAGCGTCGCCTCGAGATGCTCTTCAAGATCGCCTGGATCGAAGAGGAGCAGATCGGCGATCCGCTCGCCGCCAGCGCCACCTATCGCAAGATCATCGACACCGACAAGACGCCGGCGACGCAGACCCGCGCCTTGCGTGCGCTCGAGAAGCTCAACGCCGCGCGCGGCGATGCCGGCGGCATGGCCGACGTCCTCGAGCGGCAGATGGCGCTCGCCGACAAGAACGACGTCGATACGCGGCTCGAGCTGTCGCATCGGCTGGGCGAGATCTACGAGCTCAACCTCAACCAGGCCGACAAGGCGCTCGCGCATTATCGCGCGGCGTTCGCGCTGTCGTCGTCGCACAAGCCGACGGTGGCGGCGCTGGAGCGCTGGCTCGTCGCCGGCAAGGCCGAAGCCACGGCCGAGGACCGCGTCGCGGTGGCGCGCCTGCTCTTGCCGGTGTACGAGCAGCGGCTCGTCTCGAACGAGCTGGATGCGGCGGCCAAGCTCGTCGAGGCGCTCGGGATCCTGCTCGGTGCCGAGAAGGATCCGGCGGCGGAGCTGGCGCTCTATCGCCGCTTGATGGATCTGGCGGCGACGCAGCTCGGCGACGCGGCGCGGGCGTACGACTACGGCGGCAAGGTGTTCACGCGCGCGCCGGCCGACGCCGAGAATCGCCGCATGATGGCGATGCTCGCCGATCAGCTGGAGAAGCCCGACGACTGGGCGGTGCAGCTCTCCTTGATGGAAGAGGCCGCCGACAAGCGGGGCGATAAGCAGCTCGCGCGCGATCTGGCCTGGGATCTCGGTCAGCTGTTCGATACGCGCCTCGGCATGCCGAACGACGCCGAGCAGGCGTACCGGCGCGTGCTGGATCGCGATCCGTCCAACGAGGATGCGCAGATCGCGCTCGTGCAGCTCTACAGCGTCAACGAGCGCTGGAACGATCTGCGGACCATGCTCGAAGGCAAAAAGCTGCGCGCGCCCGACAACGAGGGGCGCCTCTCGCTGCTCTATCAGATCAGCGATCTCGACGAGGGTGTCCTCGACGATCGCGAGGCGGCGACGCGTGACTACGTCGAGATCCTGGAGCTCGATCCGGGGTCGCAGCGCGCCTTCCGCGCGCTCGAGCGGCTCTACACCACCGACGACAAGTGGAAGGAGCTCGACGAGCTGCTGTCGCGGCGCATTCCGTTCGCGCCCGAGGGTGGCGAGGCCATGGGCACGCCCGATTCGCGCGCGCACCTGACCTTCCGTCGCGGCGAGCTGCACGCCAACCGGCTCGACGATCCGCGCGGCGCGGCCGATCTGTTCGAAGCGTCGCTCGGAATCGAGCGCCGTCACGAGGGGGCGCGCAAGGGGCTCGAGTCGCTCATGAAGCGGTCCGAGCTGCGGCAGCGCATCGCCAAGGCGCTCGAGCCGCTCTATCGCGAAGACGAGGCCTGGCCGAAGCTGGCGCTGGTGCTCGGCGCGCAGCGTGAAGCGGCCGAGGGGCATCAGGCGGCGGCGCTGCTGTCGCAGATCGGCGAGCTGCAAGAGGAGCGGCTGGGCGCGCGTCAGCTGGCGCTGGCGACCTGGCGCGAGGCGCTGCGCATCGATCCCGCCGACAAGCGGATCCGGCAGAACGTCGAGCGGCTGGCGACGCTCCTCGGACGGCAGACCGAGCTGGCGCAGGCGTGGGAGGAGGCGTTCCTCGCCTCGGACCCGACCGACCTGGCGCTGCGCGGCGAGCTGCTCGAGAGCGCGGCCGAGCTCTATGAGCACGAGCTCAGCGACATCGACAAGGCGCGCGCGACCTGGAAGCGGCTCCTGGAGCTCGATCCGACCAACCTGCACACGGCGCGGCCGGCGGCCGGTGCGCTGGCCCGGCTCTACGAGACGGCGGAAGATTGGCGGCCGCTCATCGACGTGCTGCACCGCCAGGCGGAGTGGGCCGATCGGCCCGGCGAGAAGAAGGATCTGCTCTTCCGCATCGGCCGCATCCAGGAGGAGCTGCTCGTCGATCCGCCGGCGGCGATTGGCACCTATCGCGAGATCCTCGACGACGACGCGGCCGATCTGCGCGCGCTCGACGCGCTCGAGAAGCTGCATCTGGCGCAGGGGCAGTGGCCCGAGCTGACCGACGTGCTCAGGCGCCGGCTCGAGCTGACGGTGCCGAGCGACGCCGATCGCCGCGATCTCATGTGGCGCATCGCCCAGCTCAACGAGCGCGAGCTCGACGACGCCGGCGAGGCGATCGCGGGATATCACGCGATCCTCGACGAGCGGCCCGAGGACATGCCGGCGCTCGACGCGCTGGCGCGGCTGTACGAAGGTGGCAATCGGCCGGCCGATCTCCTCGAGATCCTGGAGCGGCGGCAGGCGCTGGCCGATCAGCACGGCGAGACGGCGGCGGCGACCAAGCTGCGCCTGCAGGTGGCGGCGATCCTCGACGGCTTCGGCCGGCGCGAGGAGGCGCTCGAGCGCTTCCGCGAGGTGCTCGATGCCGAGCCGCGCAACGCCACCGCGCGGGCGGGCGTCGAGAAGTACCTCGAGGATCCCGATCTGCGGCTGCGCGCGGCGGAGGTTCTGGAGCCGCACTACCAGACCTCGTCGGAGCTCGACAAGCAGATCCAGCTGGCCGAGCTGTGGGCGCAGCACGCCCCCGATCCGCGCGAGCGCATCGCGCGCCTGACCCAGATCGCGCAGCTCAAGGAGCGCGCGGGCGATGACGACTCGGCCTTCGAGGCGCTGGCGCGCGCGGCGCGCATCGGCGTGGGCGAGCCGGAGCTACCGTCGCTGCTCGATGGGATCGAGCGGTTGGCGCCGGCGGCGGCGCGGCCCAAGCTGGTCGCGCTCTATCGCGAGCTCGGCGTCGACGTCCTCGACGCGGCGGTGCAGGAGCGCGTCTACCTGGCCGTCGCGGCCGAGTCGCACAAGCTCGGCGATCGGGAGACCGCGCGCGAGTACTACCGGCGCGTGCTCGACATGTCGCCCGACCACCCGAAGCCGCTCGACGCGCTCGAGAGCATCTACGTCGAGGGTCGCGAGTGGGAGCCGCTCTACGAGGTCTACGTGCGCCGCGCCGAGATGTCGCTCGGCGACGACGATCGGCGGCGCCATTACCTCATGCAGCTGGCGCAGCTGTGCGAAGGCAACCTCGATCGCCCGCTCGAGGCCATTCGCGCCTACGAGCAGGTCCTCGAGATGTTCCCCAACGACGGCGAAGCGGGGCGGGCGCTCGAGCAGCGCTACCTGGCGGCGCATCGTCACGCCGAATTGGCGGAGCTCCTCGAGAAGCGCCTCGGCTTCTGCGACGACGTCGACGAGGCGGTGGCGCTGCGCTTCCGCCTGGCGACGATCTACGACGAGGATCTGGCCGACTCCGATCGCGCGGTCGAAAACTATCGCGCCGCGCTGGGCGGCGATCCCACGCACGCGGGCGCCATTCGCGCGCTGGAGAAGTATCTCGACGACGACGGACAGCGGGTCTCGGCCGCCGAGGTGCTCGAGCCGACCTACGCGGCGCGGCATGACTGGCCGTCCTTGGTACGCATCTACCAGATCCGGCTCGAAGCGGCCGACGACCACCGCACGCGCCTCGTCCTGGTCAAGCGCATCGCGCGGCTCTACGAGGAGCAGCTCGAAGATCTCGACGGCGCCTTCACCTGGTTCGCCAAGGTCTTCCGCGAAGAGCCATCGGACCGCGCGACACGCGATCAGCTGGCGCGCCTGGCCGGCATCCTCGAGGGCTGGCCGCGCCTGGCCGAGGTCTACGAGGCGTACGTCGCCGACGAGGGGCCCGATTCCCCCGACGGAGTCGAGGTGCTGCGCACGCTGGCGCAGATCTATCACGGCCGTCTCGAAGACGTGGATCGCGCCAAGGCCGCGTATCAGCGGCTGCTCGAGATCGACGCCAACGACGAGGCGGCCTTCTTCAACCTGGAGAAGCTCTTGTCGCGCGCGGCGCGCTGGAGCGATCTGCTCGCCGTCTATCGCGACGCCGCCGACAACACCATCGACATCGAGCGCAAGAAGGTCCTCCTCTACAAGCAGGCCGGCCTGCTCGAGGACCAGCTGGCCGATGCCGATGCCGCCATCGACACCTGGCGGGCGGCGCTCGACGTCGACGGTGAAGACGAGCGCGCCATCGCCTCGCTCGATCGGCTCTACACGTCGGGCAAGCGCTGGCACGATCTCGTCGAGCTGACGCTGCGGCGCCTCGAGCGCGTGGAGACCGGCGGGCCCGGCTGGATCGCGCTCAAGCTCAGGCTGGGCGGCATCTTCGAGGCGGAGCTGAACGATCTGCCGGCCGCCATCGACACCTATGAAGAGGTGCTCGGCCACGTCAGCGCCCATCCGGACGCGGTGCGCTCGCTCGAGCGCCTGATCGTCGACCACGACCACACCTTCCGCATCGCGCAGATCCTCGAGCCGATCTATCGCGAGCAGGACGCGTGGCAGAAGCTCGTCGTCATCTACGACGCGGAGCTCGAGTTCATCGACGACAAGGCGCGGCGGGTGGAGCTGTTGCGCGAGATCGCGCGCATCCACGAGAAGCGCGGCGGCGACGTGCGACTGGCGTTCGGCGCGTTGGCGCGCGCCTGGAGCGAAGAGGCGTCAGAGACCGACGCCGAGGCGCGCGAGGCCGAGCTGTTCCTCGAGCTGCGCCGCCTGGCGCACATGCTCGGCATGTGGCGCGATCTGGTCGACGTGCTGCAAAAGGCGGTGGCCGACTCGTACGACTACGATCTGCAGGCGCGGGTCTATGCGCGCGTCGCCGACATCCAGGAGCGAGAGCTCGGGGATCGGGCGGCCGCCATCGAGAGCTGGCGTAAGGTCGTCGGCGTGCGCGACGACGGCATCGAGGCCTACAAGGCGCTCGAGCGCCTCCTGGCCGACGAGAGCCGCAACAAGGAGCTGGTCCAGATCCTCGAGAAGCGGGCGTCGCTGTCGAACGACGTCCATGAGCAGAAGCAGCTGGCCTATCGCGCGGCCGAGCTCTACGAAGAGGCGCTCGGCGAGCCGGAGCAGGCCATCGGCACCTGGCGTCACGTGCTCACGCTCGACGACGGCGATCGCGCCGCGCTCGACGCGCTCGAGCGGCTCTACTTCGCCAAGGGCTCGTTCCGCGATCTGTGCGGCATCTTGACGCAGAAGATCGAGCAGAACCCCGATCCGGCGGCGCAGCGGCCGTTGCGGCTGCAGCTGGCGCAGCTCTCGGAGCTGGAGCTGCACGACGCGCTCGCGGCCATCGACGCCTACAAGGGCATCCTGTCCAACGATCCGCGCGACGTGGAGGCGCTCGAGGCGGTGGCGCGGCTCTACGCGGCCGAGGGGCTCTACGCCGATCACCTGGAAGCGCTCGATGCGCTCGCCGAGGCGGCGGGGGCGGCGGGAGACCAGACGCGTAAGGTCGAGCTGGCCTTCAAGGCAGCGCAGGTGCTCGAGCGCGAGGTCGGCGATCAGGAGAGCGCGATCGCGCGCTATCGCGACGTGCTGTTTGCCGACGCTGCGGTGGGTACGGCGCCGCACGCCGGCGCGCGCGCGGCGCTCGAGAAGCTGGTTCGTGACGAGTCGATGCGCGATCAGGCGGCGGCGGTGCTGGAGCCGTTCTACGAGCAGCACAGCGACTTCCACGCGCTCATCGACGTCACCGAGCTCAGGCTGCAGGCCGAGAGCGAGCCGCAGGAGAAGCGGCGCCTTCTGTCGCGCATCGCCGAGCTCAACGAAGCGGGCATCGAGGATCTGCAGGCGGCGTTCTCCGCCTGGGGTCGCGTGCTGGCCGAGGAGCCGGGCGACGAGGCGGCGCAGGTAGAGCTGGAGCGGTTGGCCGAGCTGACGTCGGCGCCGGGCGAGCTGGCGCGCGTCTACGAAGAGCGCATGGCGGCGGCGTTCGATCCCGAGGTGCAGCGCGCGTTGGCGCTGAAGCTCGGCACCATTTACGAGGCCAAGCTCGGCGACGAAGAGCGCGCCATCACGGTCTACAACAAGGCGCTCGATCTGCCGGGGCCGGACGGTTCGGATCGGGTGCCGCTGTCGGCGCTCGATCGGCTCCTGCAGCGAGCGGCGCGCTGGCGCGATCTGGCCGACGTCCTCGAGAAGGAGGCGCAGGCGGCGCTCGATTCCGCCGAGCAGGCGGAGTTCTTCTATCGGCTCGGCGCGCTGCGCGCAGGCGAATTGATCGATCTCGACGGCGCGCTCCTGGCCTATCGCGATGCGATCCAGCGCGAGCCGGAGCACGCGCCGACGCGGGCGGGGCTGGAGAAGCTCCTGGCCTCGTCGTCGCACGTGGAGGCCGCCCTCGAGGTGCTCGAGCCGCTCTACGAGAACGACCAGTCGTGGGAAAAGGTGGTGCAGCTGGCCGAGGTGCGCCTCGGGATCACCAGCGGACAGCCGGAGCAGGCGGCGCTGCTGGAGACCATCGCCGAGCGCTGCGAGAACGAGCTCAAGGACCAGGCGCGCGCGCTCGATGCCATGGCGCGGGCGCTCCGGCTGCGGCCCGACGAGCCGCGGCTCGCCGACGAGGTCGAGCGGCTCGGCGAAGCGGCCGGTGATCCGCGACGCGCGGCCGACACGTTCGAGGCGGTGCTCGACGGCGGCGGGGTGGTGGGCGACGGCGCGCGCGACCTCGGTCTGCGCACCGCGCAGCTGTGGGACAAGCTCGGCGAGGGCGATCGCGCCGAGGCGCGCTACCTCTATGTGCTCGAAGTCGACGGCGACAATCGCGAGGCGCTGGAGGCGCTCGATCGCACCTACCGCATGCGCGGGTCGCACGCCGAGCTGGCCCGCATCCTCGATCGTCGCGCCGACATCGAATACGAGGTCGGCGCCAAGAAGAAGCTGTACGCCGAAGCGGCCGAGCTGCATGAGCGCGCGCTCGCCGACACCGTCGGTGCCATCGCGGGCTGGAAGAAGGTGCTCGAGGTCGACGACGGCGACGCGCAGGCGCTCGACGCGTTGGCGCGTCTGCACGAGCGTGAGGGGCAGTGGCAGGAGCTGGTGGCGATCCTGGCGCAGAAGGTGCGCGTCGAGGACGACGCCAGCGCGCAGGTGGGGCTCAAGTCGCGCATCGCGGCGATCTGGGCGGAGAAGATCGGCGATCTCGATCGCGCCGTCGACGCCTACCGCGATCTCCTCGACCATGCGCCCGATTCGCGCGCGGCGCTCGATGCGCTGGAGGAGCTGGAGCGGCGGCGCGGCGATTGGACGGCGGTGCAGGAGGTGCTGGTGCGGCAGCTGCAGACCGTGGGCGCCGGTGCGCCGCAGGTTCCGGTCTACAAGAAGCTGGTGGCGCTGGCCGTCGACAAGCACGGCTCGCCCGACGACGCCATCGGCTACCTGCACGAGATCTTGCAGGTGGCGCCCGAGGAGCCGGAAGCGAACGCGAAGCTGGTGGAGCTGCTCGAGAAGACCGAGCGCTACAACGATCTGATCGACGTCCTCACCGAGCAGGCCAATCGGCGGGCGACGGCCAAGGACACCGCGGGCGAGATCGCGCTCCTGGTGCGCGCGGCGGATGTCTGGGAGCAGCGGCTCGGCAATGCCGAAGCGTCGACGGAGATTCTCGAGCGTATCCTCGAGCGCGATCCGTCGAACGTGCGGGCGCTCATGTCGCTGGCGCACATCTACGAGAGCGCGCACGACAGCGACAAGGCGCGCGCGACGCTGGAGCGCGCGGTGGAGTTGGCGGAGAGCCCGGCGGAGCGGGCCGAGCTGCATTATCGGCTCGGCAAGCTGACGGCCGACGCGACGAGCGAGGAGGCGGCCGAGGAGCATTGGCTGCGCGCGCTCGACGACGACGGCACGCACGCCGGGGCGCTGGGGGCGCTCGAGAAGCTGGCGCGTGGGCGCGGCGATTGGTCGCGCGTCGCCGAGCTCTTGGCGCTGCGCGCGGGCGAGCTGTCGGAGGCGGAGCGGCGGCCGCTGTACGTCGAGCTGGCCGATGTCTACGGCACCAAGCTCAAGCAGCCGGAGGCGGCGCTGCCATACCTCGAGGAGCTGGCCAAGCAGTCGCCGGAGGATCCGGCCGTCGTCGAGCCGCTGGCCAACCTCTACTTCGCGGCCGGCCGCTACGACGACGCGCTGCCGCTGTATCGCGGCCTCGCCGAGAAGCTCGCCAAGGGCAAGAAGTCGCGCGACCTGGCGCGGCTCAACCAGCGCATCGGCGCCATTGCCGAGAAGAAGGGCGACGACAAGCTCGCCATGGAGCAGTACAACGCGGCGTTCCAGATCGACCCGCAGCACACGCCGACGATGGTGGCGCTGGGGCGGCTCTACATGTCGGCCGGCGAATGGGAGAAGGCGCGCCGCATCTATCGCTCGATGCTGCTGCAGAACCTCGACCCGGCCGCGGGCGTGACCAAGGCCGACATCTATCTGGCGCTCGGCGAGATCCACGAGAAGCTCGGCGAGTCGCCCAAGGCGGCCGGCATGTTCGAGCGCGGCCTCGAGGTCGACGGGACGCACATCGCGCTCAAGGCGGCCATCGCGCGCGTCAAACCGCAATAACGCACGTCGGCCGGCATCGCCGCGCCCCTGTCGTCACCCTAGGGTCAGTTGATCGGTGGTAAGATGAAGGCGAGATGCGCCTCCTGAGCTGCGTGCTGATGCTGACCGTGAGCGGCGTCACCACGGCTGCCTGGGCGCAGCGCGGGACCGCGGGTGCGGCCGGCGGCGCGGCCGGTGCCGTCGCCAAGGCGGGCGCGTTCGAGATCACGTCGGCGACCGCGGGCGCCGAGGTGTTCATCGACGGCGAGCGGATCGGCACCATCCCGCTCGGCGCGCCGCTGACGACGCTGATCCCGGGCGAGCACACCATCAAGGTCGTCAAGCCCGGCTTCGCCCCCTACATCGACGTGTTCAAGATCGATCGGCGCAAGCCGACCCGGCTCGAGGTCGAGCTGGTCGCGGTGGCCGGCGTCCTGCGGGTCAAAGCCAACGTCGAGGCGGCGCGCCTCTACGTCGACGGCAAGTTCGTCGGCGAGGCGCCCATCACGACCGAGGTGCAGGTCGGCGCGCGCGCCGTGCAGCTGTCCAAGGGCGGCTACAAAGACTTCTTCCAGAACGTCTCCGCCGTGGCGGGGCAGGACGTCAACCTCGACATCACGCTCGAGGAGCTGCCCATCGGCGTCAATCCCTACAAGCCGCCACCGCCGCCGCCGCCCAGGTGGTACGAAAAATGGTGGGTCTGGACGGTCGGCGCGGTCGGGGTCGGCGTCGTCGTCACGGCCGTGGTGGTGCCGGTCTACTACGCCACGCGCGATCCGCTCGGCGACTTCTGCCGCAACAACGCGTGTCAGGGCGGAGTGGTCGGCGTCACCCTGATGCCGCCACCGAAGTAGCTCCGCGACTCTCTCCGCGTCGCTGCAGCCGCGATGTGGTCTAGATGCGATGCCGGTCAGTTAAGCGAAAAGACGGCTGGGTCGCGGAGGTAGCAAGGCGCGCTGCCGGCGTCGGAATCCGTCGCAGTCGCCGCTTCGCGGCGTGCTCCTCCAGCGGACCCGCTGATGTCACGCCGCGCGACGCGGGTCCTTTACGCCGCCGGCAGCGCGCCTTACTACCTCCGCTCTGCGCGTCGAGCACGTTGCAAATGAGCGAGGGAGCGCCCTGGTACCAGGCGCACAAGAGCGGACGCAGTGAGGCGACCTCCGGCGGCGTAGAGGGGCCGCGTCGCGCGAAGCGCGACCTGGGCGGCCCCGATGGAGGAGCACGCCGCGA
>JAQBQH010000233.1 GCA_028287105.1 Myxococcales bacterium | reverse complement strand
ACACCGACGAGGAGCGCGCCGTCATTCTGACCAAGCTGCGTTATTACTACGGGCGCTTCGTGGCGCAGGTGGCGCGCGGGCGGAGATTGCCGGAGGCCAGCGTCGACGCGGTCGGGCGCGGGCATGTGTGGTCGGGGGACGCGGCGCTGCGGCGCGGGCTGGTGGACGAGTTCGGCGGGCTGATGGACGCGGTGGCGGAGGCCAAGCGGCGGGCGGGGCTGGCGGAGGGAGAGCGGGTCGCGTTGCAGGCGGCGCCCGAGGAGCCGGGGTTGCTGACTCAGTTGCTGAGGTTGTTCGGGATCAACTTTGGGGCGGACGGGGAGCGGGCGGCGGGGGATGGGGGGACGGAGGTGGTGTCGCGGATCGTGGCGCCGCTGGTGAGGGGACTTCCGGGGTCGTTGTTGGTGGGGCCGTCGACGCCGCAGGCGCGGATGGAGTTCGAGGTTGGGGGGGAGTAGCAAGGGGCTTCTCGTGACGGTGGTGTAGGCGAGCTAGGGAACGAGGGCGCTGAGCTCGGCGGGAAGGGGGCTGTGGACGACGACTTCTTCGCCGGTGGTTGGATGCGGGAAGCGCAGCTCGGTGGCGTGGAGGGCCTGGCGGGGGAGCGGGAGGCGGGTGGCGACGGCGGGCCAGCCGTGGTCCTGGTACTCGGCGAAGAGGTGCTCGTCGGGGTAGAGCTTGTCGCCGACGACGGGGTGGCCGATGTGATCGAGATGGGCGCGGATCTGGTGCTGGCGACCGGTTTCGGGCCAGCACTCGACGAGCGTGTAGATGCCGTCGTCGACCGGGGCGGCGCGGATGGCGCGCCAGCGGGTGCGGGATGGGAGGCCGCCTTCGCGGACGCCCATCTTGACGCGGACGAGGCCGCCGGCGAGACCGAGCGGGGCGTCGACGACGCCCTCCCCTTCCAGCGCGCCGTGCACGACGGCGAGGTAGCGCTTGTGGACGGTCCGGCGGGCGAAGGCGCGCTTGAGGGCGACGGCGGCTTCGTAGCTGCGGGCGATGAGGAGCACGCCGGAGGTCTCGAGATCGAGGCGATGCGTGATCTGGAGCTGCTCGTCGGGGAATTTCTCGCGCAGGACGGAGGTCACGGTCGACCAGTGGTACTTCGCGGTCGGGTGCATGGCGATGCCGGCCGGTTTGTCGAACGCGTAGAACGCATCGTCGGCGGCGAGCAGCGGCAACAGGCGCGGCGCGTCGGGTTCGACGGGCGCCGGGCGCCGGAAGGTGACGCGCTGTCCCGCTGTCACCACCGACGACGGCTTACAGACGCGCCCGTCGATCCAGCACTCGCCGCGGATGACCCGCTGCAGGCGCGTGCGGCTCAGCCGCGGAATCTTCTTGCGCAGGAAGCGATCGAGACGCCAGCCGCCACACTCCCCCTCGACGAGGAACTCATGCTCGATGGAATCGGGGCGGCCGGACACCTCGAAAGGTCTAGCACGTCGGCGGCGCGCCGGCGGCGGAGCGGCTATTTGACGCGGTACTGCTCGGCATCGACGGCGAAGCGACGCAGCTTGTTGTAGACCGTCCCGCGCGAGATGCCGAGCTGACGGGCGACGTCGGGGATCGAGCCACCATTCTCCGCGAGCGCCTGCACCAGCATGTCGCGCTCGCTCTCCTCGAACGTGCGCGGGTTGCCGCCGGCGATGCGCGAGCGATTGGCGCCGCCGTCGGCCGACGGGCGGGGCCGGATTCCCTCGGGGACCTGGTCGAGCACCGTCTGACCTTCGTTGGCGACGTTGACCTCGGCTTCGAGGACGTTCTCCAGCTCGCGGATGTTGCCCGGCCATTGGTAGCGCATGAACGCTTCCATCACGTGCGGCGCCACCGCGCGCACCTGCTTGCCGAGCCGCGCCGTGAAGAGGCCGAGGTAGTGCGCGACCAGGAGCGGGATGTCGGTCGTGCGCTCGCGCAGCGCCGGCAGCTGGATGTGGATGACCTTGAGACGGAACAGGAGGTCGCGACGGAAGCGCCCCTTCTCCGACTCCTCGTCGAGGTCGCGATTGGTCGTCGCGATGACGCGCGCGTTCAGCTCCACCTCGCGCGTGCCGCCGATGCGATGAACGCGCCGCTCCTGAAGGACGCGTAGGAGCTTGGCCTGCATCTCGATCGGCATGTCGCCGATCTCGTCGAGCAGGATGGTGCCGCCCTCGGCCAGCTCGAACTTGCCGGGGTGGCCGCCGCGCTTGGCGCCCGTGAACGCGCCGCCCTCGTAGCCGAACAGCTCCGACTCCAGCAGCTCGCGCGGAATCGCCGAGCAGTTGATCCCGACGAACGGCCCCGAGGCGCGCGGCGACGCGTTGTGCACCGCCTGCGCGAGCACCTCCTTGCCGGTGCCGCTCTCGCCGGTGACGAGCAGGCTCGAGTCCGAGCGCGCGGCCGCCTCGGCCAGCTGCAAGCGCCGCCGCAGCGACGGGGCTTGACCGATCATGTCGCCGAAGCTGTAGCGGGCCGGGGAGCCGACGATGCGCTGCGCGATCGACTGCGCGCGCTTCATCTCGGTCAGCGTCATGACCGCGCCGACGATCTCGTTGGTGTCCGAGCGAATGACGCGCGCGTTGCACAGGTACTCGCCGTTGCCGACGCGCGTGACGCGACCGTCGAGCTCTTCGCCGTGCTCCAGCGTCGCGCGCAAGAACGCCAGGTCGTGCAGATCTTTCAAGCTGCCCGAGATGCTGGTGCCGAGGATGCGCGCCGCCACCGCGTTGATCGACGTGATCTTGCCGCGCTTGTCGAGCGAGAGCACCCCGTCGGAGATGGCCTCGAGCGTGGCGGCGCGGGCGCGCGAGGCGATGCGCAGCTCCTCGGCGACGCGCGCGTTCTCCAGCATCGTCGCCGCCTGGGCGCTGAAGATCGAGAGCAGGTCGAGATCGTGCGGCGTGAAGACGCCGCCGCACAGCTCCTTGTCGACGTAGACCGCGCCGAACAGCTTGTCGCCCTGACGCAGCGGCGTCGTGAGCGCGTGGCCGAGGCGGATGTCGTCGCCGCGCTCGGGTGCGCCCGACGACTTGTTGCTCGGCTGCACCAGCGTCGGGCCGCCGCCCTTGAGCACGGCGTCGACGGCATCGCGCCACGCGGCCTCCGACTGCACCTCGGGCATGCGCAACGACGCGCGCACCTCGAGCCTCCCGTTCTCCAGGATCGCCACCAGGCAGCGATCGGCGCCGGTGAGCTGCGCCGACATCTTGCAGATCTCCGACACGAGGCGGCCGTAGTCGCCGAGCGCGTTGAGCGAGCGGCACAGGTCGAGGAGCGTGCGGATGTTCTCGCGCTCGACCACCATCGACTGCACCGCGCCGAGGACGCGCCCCTCGGCCGACGACAGCGCTTCGACGCCGGTGGTGACCGCGCGCTCGGCTTCGACGGCGGCGGCGGTGATGTTGTGCAGCTTGGCGCGCGTCGGCGGCGGCATGTCCGCCTCGACGCGGCCCAGCCCCTGCTCGACGGCGTCGATGAGCTTGTGCACCTCGCGCGCGACGTTGAGGCGCGCGTTGCGCAGCTCGTCGGTGAGCTCGCGGACCTCGTGCGCCGCCACCTGGTCGGTCGCGCGGCGGCCGAAGTGGCGGAACGCCTCGCGCACCCGCTCCAGATCGGCGAGCGCGCCATGCTCGCGAAACAGCTCCTGCGCCCGCGCGATCCAGGTCGCCGCCGAGCCGACGCGCGCGGTGTCGAGCTTGTCCTTACAGTGGCCGACGAGGTGGCCGTAGGCGAAATAGGCCTCGGCCAGCTCGCGCTGCAGATTGGCGCTGGCGACGAGATCGATGGCGCGGCTTATGGCCGTCTCGGAGTCGTCGAACTCCTCTCGGCGGCGGGCCAGCTCGCCCACGACCAGCAGCGCAGCCGCTTCGGCGGCCGCCGCCGAGCTGCCCTGAGCCAGCTCCACCGCGCGCCCCGCCAGGTTGCCGGCGCCGTCGAGATCGCCGGCGGCGATCGCCTGCTCTGCGAGGCTCGTGTAGATGGTGGCGATGGCGGCGCCATCGGGATGCGACTCGAAGTAGCTGCGCGCCCGCTCCAGGGCGCGTGAGGAGCGCGCCGCCTCGCCCCGGCGGCGGTAGATCTCGCCGAGGTACATGAGCGAGCGTGCCTCCGCTTCGAGATCGCGACGGCCGCGCGCGCCTTCGAGCTGGCGCTCGAGGTGCGGCTCGGCGCGATCGACCTCGCCGCGGCGCAAGAGCGCGATCCCGGTGAGCAGCTCGAGCCGCTCGCGCAATCGTGCGTCGCTGGTGGCGCGCCGCGCACCGCCGAGATGCACCAGCGCTTGACCGTAGTCACCATTTCGGATGAGCAGCTCGGCGATTTCCGCCTCCACGTTCGCGCGCGGATCGCCATGCGCCAGCCCATCGAGCTGTCTGCGGAGGGTGTTCAGTTTTTGAACTTCGGGGCTCAAGCGCCGTCAATTGTACAGGATTCGTATAAGTACCGATATGATCGAAGTTTGGGTCCGGAGCGGTCGACTTCGGGAACGAGAGACCCCGGTTTGCTTGACTCGTCCAAACTTTCAACGGACACTTGGGGTGGAATGACCCCACCGGACCCGAATTTCGGGGCGCCGCCTGGCGCCGCAAAGAAATTCCCCGATTACGTGCCACCGACCAAGGTGCACTACGACGGCCAGAAGCCGGCGACGCTACACCTGCGCAAGTGCAAGCTGGTAACGCAAGTCGGCGGCCGCGCGCGCGAGCACACGTTCGACAAGGGGACCATCACCGTCGGCGCGATGGAGGACAACGACCTCGTCGTCAGCGACGACACCGTCTCGCGCTATCACTGCAAGATCGTGCAGGAGGAGACCAGCTATCTGCTCGTCGACCTCGGCTCGACCAACGGCACCTTCATCAATCGCGTTCGCATCAAGGAGGCGTACTTGAAGCCGGGCTGCACCATCGGGCTCGGCAACACCGAGGTGAAGTTCCACGCCGCCGACGAGAAGCTGGAGATCCTGCCGTCGCGCAAGGAGAAGCTCGGCCGCATGGTCGGGCGCCACGTCAAGATGCGCGAGCTCTACACGGTGCTGGAGAAGATCGCGCCGACGGCGACGACGGTCGTCATCGAGGGCGAAACCGGCACCGGCAAGGAGGTCGTGGCGCAGACCATCCACGAGCTGTCGACCCGCGCCAACGGCCCCATCATGGTGTTCGACTGCGGCGCCGTGCCCGACAACCTGATCGAGTCGGAGCTGTTCGGCCACGAGAAGGGCTCGTTCACCGGCGCCATCATGACGCGTCAGGGCCTGTTCGAGATGGCCCACGGCGGCACCCTCTTTCTCGACGAGCTCGGCGAGCTGCCGCTCGATCTGCAGCCCAAGCTGTTGCGTGCGCTCGAGCAGCGCGAGATCCGCCGCGTCGGATCGAACAAGCCCATCAAGGTGGACGTGCGCATCATCGCCGCCACCAACCGCAACCTCGAGGACGAGGTGCGCGCCGGCCGCTTCCGCCAGGATCTGTTCTACCGACTGAGCGTGGTGCGCGTGTTCATCCCGCCGCTGCGCGATCGCATCGACGACCTGGCCGTGCTCATCAAACACTTTTTGCACGACGGCACCTACAACAAGAAGAGCGACGGGTCGCAGAAGGTCACCGGCGTCTCGCGCGCCGCGATGGACGTCCTCGCCGCGTACAAATGGCCGGGCAATGTCCGCGAGCTGGTCAACACCATGGAGCGCGCCATCTCGTTCTCCGAGGGCGAGCTGATCGAGCCGCGCGATCTTCCCGAGACGGTGCGCGGCGAAGAGGCGGCGCCGCGGCGGCCGGGCACGTCGGGGCCGATCTCGGTCGGCTCGGCCGACGTGGACGCCACGTTCAAAGACGCCAAGGAGCGCTGGGTCTCCACCTTCGAGCGCGACTACATCCTGACGCTGCTCAAGAAGAACAAGGGCAACATCTCGCACGCCGCGCGCGAAGCCGACATCGATCGCAAATACTTCCGCAAGCTCATGAAGAAGTACGGCATCGAGGGCGGTGGGGACACCGACGACGAAGCCGACGACACCATCGTCTAGCCCGCCGCATCCAAGGATTCCGTGGTGACGAAGGAGCCCATTCCCGCGTCGGTGCACCTGGCGCTGGTGGCGGTGCAGCTGATGTTCGCGTCGCTGGCGATCGTCGGAAAGATCGCGCTGCGCGAGCTGTCGCCGTTCGGGCTCATCGCGGCGCGGGTGACGGCCGCGACGCTGGTGCTGGTCACGGCGCACCTGCTCATGCGCAGCCGCGAGCGGCTCGAGCCGCGCGACATGCCCGAGGTGGCGCTCTACGCGCTCTTCGGCGTGACGGCCAACATGCTGCTCTTCATCGCGGGACTGCAGCGCACCACCGCGACCAACGCCGTCGTCATCGGCGCCATCATTCCCGTCTTCACCGTCGGTGTGGCGGTGGCGCTGCGCAAAGAGGCGGCGACGCTCTTACGCGTCGCGGGCCTGGCCGTCGCCTGCATCGGCGCCATGGTCGTCGTCGGCGCGGGACGCTTCGAAGGCGGAGGCACGCGGCTCGTCGGCAACCTCTTTTGCGTGTGCAACTCGCTCTCGTTCTCGATCTACCTGGTCATCTCGCGACGACTCCTGGCCAAGTACCGTCCCATGACGCTGGTCGTCTGGACCTTCGTCTTCGGCACGCTCGGCATTCTGCCCTTCGGGGCGCCGGGCCTCGTGGCAGCCGCGCCGCACCTGTCGACGAAGGCGTGGATCTGCATCGCGTACATCGTCCTGTTCCCGACGGTGGGCACCTACTTCTTGAATATGTTCGCCCTCAAGCGCGCCCCCGCGTCGCTGGTCGCGATCTACATCTACGTACAGCCGGTCGTGGGCGCGCTGCTCGCGGCCGCCGCCCTCGGCGAGCGGCCCTCGCCCTCGACCTTCGTCGGCGGCGCGCTCATCGCGTGCGGCATCGCGCTCGTCACGCACGAAGCGCGACGCGCACGTGCGGCGCTGCGCTAGTCGCGCGCGCCGTTGGTGCTACATTCTTCGGCGTGGAAGACGACGCGCCGCGCCTGTTCACCGGACGCCTCGAGCTGATCGCCGCGACGCCGGAGCTGGCGCGCGCCGCCGCGACTTCGAACGACGCGCTGGCGGAGCTGCTCGAGGTCGAGGTGCCGCGCGGCTGGCCCCCCGAGCTCATGGCCGATCACCAGAACGAATGGGCCGCCGAGCTGGAGAAAGACCCGACGCTGGTGGGCTGGCAGGCCTGGTACGTCGTGCAGGTGACGCCGGGGATCCTGGTCGGCAGCATCGGCTTCATGGGCAAGCCCGACGAGGACGGCACCATCGAGTGCGGCTACTCGTTCGTGCCCAAGTACCAGCGGCGCGGCTACGCGACGGAGGCGTTCGGCGGCCTCATCGACTGGGCCTTCTCGCATGACCATGTGCGCCGCATCCGCGCGCACACCCTCGCGCACCTGAGCGCGTCGATCCGGGTGATGGAGAAGAATGGCCTCTCGCACGTCGGTGAAGGCGACGAGGCGGGCACGCTGCGATTCGAGCTCACCCGCCCCTGAGCGCGACCCGCGCGTGAGCGTGCCGCGCTACTGCGTGCGGCCGCAGCGAATGCCGAAGGTCGTGCTGTTCTCGGTCGGCGTGAGCGTGACGCCCGCCGGCGCCGACGCGTCGGGCGCATTGCCGTTGCGCCGCGACGAGCGCACCTCGATCGCCGACGAGAGCCACGACCCGCCGCGCAGAACGCGCTGAATGCCGCTGGACGGCCCGGCTGGATTGGTCACCGCCCCGGTCGGATAGGCCGACGCGTACCAATCGGAGACCCACTCCTCGAGATTGCCCGCCATGTCGAGCGCCTCGAACGGGCTGGCGCCGTCGCGGCCGTAGGAGCCGACGGGCGCGACGCGATCGCCGGACGCGCGGCATCCGTTCGTCGCCGACGAGGAGAAGTTGAGCCGCTGGCAGCTGGGCGCGTCGGTTCCCCAGGGATAGATGCGCCGGTCGTCGCCGCGCGCGGCGTACTCCCACTCGGCCTCGGTCAAGAGGCGCTTGCCGTGCGCGGTGCAGTACGCCGCCGCTTGATCCCAGGTGACGAACGCCTGTGCGGTCAGCGACGAGGGCGACGAGATGAACGGCGCGGTGCAGCGGCCGTGAGCGACGCAAACGTCGTAGGCCGCGCTCGAGACCTCGGTCTGGTCGACTTCGTACGCCGAGAGCGTGACGTTGCGAACGACGGTCTCGTCGGTCTCGCAGTTGGGATCGGTCACCGACTGGCAGCCCATCGTGAAGACGCCGGCGGGAACCGCGACCATGCCGGGGGTGCGCTGATAGGTTGCGGCGCCGGGCGTCGCGAGCTCCACGAGCGTGACGGTCATGCGCGACTGATTGCCGTCGAGGTCGACGAGGTTCGCGCCGCTCGACCGCGCCGACTGGCCGTCCCACGCTTCGACGGCGACGGCAAGCCGGCCGCGCGTCCCCGACGGCAGCTGCAAGGCGAAGGTCGACGAGCTGCCGAAGCCGCTGCCGGCGCCGAACTCCTCGGCGCTCTGCGCCGGCCAGTCGTCGAGCGCGACGCGCGCGACCAGGCGCGAGCTGCCGGCCGGGATGTTGGCGACCTCGACGACGAAGAAATCGGCCGAGCCACAGCCCGCCACGACGAAAGCGGCAAGCACCCCGACGGCGACCAGGACCGCGACGCGCATCAGAACTGCGGCTCGCGCGTGCCGAGCGCCGTATCGGGCGCGCTCGGCTTGCTGGAGAGGCCGACGCCGAGACCGACGCCAACACCGACGACGACCACCGCGCCGACCGCGGTCCAGAGCCACCAGCGCTTGTAGACGGGCGGCTTGTCGCTCGGCTTCTCCGTCGCGAGCGTAGCGACCGCAGGCGAGGTTGCGCCTTGCGCTGGCGGGGTCGTCGGCGCCAGCTTCCCCGGCGCGGCCGCCTCGATCCGCGGCGGCGGCGGAGCCGGTTTCGCGTCGAGCTTCGCGGCCTCCTCACGATCGGCCTTCTCGATCAAGCTGCGCTCGAGCGCCTGGTGCGCTTCGATCTCGGCCACGTACTTTCGCGTCTCGTCCTCGAGCGGCGCCTTCTCGCTCTCGGGCGCCTCCGCGAGGAAGCGCTTGTAGTAGGTCAGCGCCTCGGCGAAGTGTCCGCCTTTGCGATAGGCCTGCGCGACGTTGAAGAGGATGAGCGGCTTCGGCTTCATCGCGTGCGCCTGCACGAAGGCGGCCGCCGCGCCGTCGTAGTTGCCGGTCGCGTAGAGATCGAGGCCGCGCTGATACGTCGTCTTCGCGCTCTCGGCGTGGGCCGCCGCCGCCGCCAGCAGCAGCGCCAGCCCGACGACGAGCTCAGTGAAGCGGCGCGATCTGAAGGTCGTCATCGGCAGGTTGGCTCCTCTTGGGCTTGGCGACCAGCTTGACCGCGATGCGCGCGTTCGACGCGCGATCGAGCTTCGCTTGCTGCGTGACGTAGCCGGACAGCCGGATGGCGACCTCGACAGTGCCGTTGCCGCGCGCCTCTTCGCCGTACCACGGCGTCACGCCGAGGCGGACCCCGTCGGCGACGCGCACGATCTCGGCGCGCGGCGGGTCGCTCTTGATGAGCCACAGCACCTTGTCGGACCCGGGCGGCGGCGGCTCTCGCGGCGGCACGATGGCGGTCGCGCCCGTCGGTGGCGGAGCAACTGGCGCCGCAGGCGGCGTCGCCGTCGTCGGAACGTTCGGATGGCGCATGACGACGAGCAGGAGCGCCACGAGCGCGGCCACGACGCCCGCGCCGATGGCGAGATGGCGTCCGGTCCGATGCGTCGGCAGCGTCATCTGCGAGTGGGCGCTGATCACCGTCGGCGCGATCGACGCGGGCGTCGGCGTCGGCCCCATCGCCACCGGCGTGGGCGTGTCCATCATCGTCGGATGCGCGTGATCGGCCGCCTCGATGCGCTCGAGCTGCTCGGCGACCTCGGACACCGACGGCCGCTCCGCCGACGCCTTGGCCAGCATGCGCGCCACGAGCCGGGCGAGCGCGGGCGGCACGCCCGGCGCCACCTCGGCGAGCGGCGGCGGGGTATCGGTGATGTGCGCCGCCAGCATCGGTCCCATCGACTTGGCGAGGAAAGGCGTGCGCCCGGAGACGAGCTGAAAGAGCATGACCCCGAGCGAGTAGACGTCGGCGCCGCCGGTGATGCCGCGGTCGCCGAGGCACTGCTCGGGCGACATGTACGTCGGCGTTCCGAGCACCACTCCGGTGCGCGTGCGCACGCCCTGCCCCGGCGCCAGCTCCGCGTCGCTGGCGATCTTGGCGATGCCGAAGTCGAGCACCTTGACCTGGTCACCGACGAGGACGACGTTGTCGGGCTTGAGGTCGCGATGGATGATGTTGCGCGCGTGGGTGGCGGCCAGCGCCAGCGCCAGCTCGCGGCACACCGAGACGGCGAGCCCGAGCGAAGGGCCCTGCCGCTTGAAGCGCGCGCCGAGCGTCTCGCCCTCGAGGAACTCCATGACGAGGTAGGTGCTGCCGTCGGGCAGGCGACCGAAGTCGAACACCTTCACGATCGCCGGATGCTCGATCATGCTGACCGCACGCGCCTCGTTGACGAAGCGCGCCGCCACGTCGGGCTGTTGCGAGAGATGCGGCAGCAGCATCTTGATGGCGACGCGTTTTTGCGTCGTGGCATGAACGGCCTCGTAGACCGATCCCATGCCGCCGCTGCCGAGCAATCTGACGATGCGATACGCGCCCACGTCGGTGAGCACGCGAACCCCCCACGAAAAAAAATCAGTATATAGGGGCTAACGCGCCGGCGCCAGCACGCGCTGGGCGGCCTCGGCACCGAGGTCGTGCCGCAGGATCGCTTGACGCAGCTCGCTCCACGCGACCCACTGCTCTTCGGGAACGACGTTGGGATCCTTGCACGCCGCCGGCTTCGGCTCCGGCAGCTGCGGGCAGTAGGCGCGCGCGCAGGCCAGGAACACGGTCGCCGATCGCGCCTCCATCGGCGGCTCGTCGAAGCGCATCATCGCGTCCTTGCAGCTCGGCTGCTTGTAGAGCGGCGCGCACGCGCGCGAGACGACGGCGGCGTCGCTCGGCTCGCCCGGTGGCGGCGGCGCAGTGCGAGCCTGACGGCGGGCGCTGACTTCCTTCTGCGCGACGAGGCAGGCTTCGATACGCGGGCCCAGATCTTCGGCGCCGGTGGTGCCGGTGGTGGCGGTGCGCAACGGCATCGCCGCCCACACCGCGAGACCGACGACCAGCACACCGACGACGATGGCTACGACACGTCCCATGCGCGCGACCCTAGCACGAGCTTCGCGCCGCCCGCAGCTGCGATCGCCTTCGTCGGGCTAGCGCTTGCCTTCGTCGATGAGGCGGGCGCCTTCCATGAGGAGATGCGTCGTCGTCGACTTGACCTCGTCCTCCATGTCGACGTCGACGGCCGAGAAGTCGAAGCGGCCGTCGGCCCAGGTGAGCATGTGATAGACGGACTCGGCGCCCTTGCGCGCGTTGGGGGGCGCGCGATCGCCGTCGAGCCGCGCGGCGATGACCCGCCCTTCGCGACAGAAGATGCGCCCGGTGACGCCGAGCTTCTCCAGCCGCAAGATGCCGCTCTTGCGCTCCATCTCGATCATCACCATCAAGCTCGAGAGGCCCAGCTGCTCGAGCGTGCCGTGGATGCCGGCCGGCTTCTTCGGCGACACCCCCGGCATCGGCGGCGGCTCGACGGCGGCGTTGCGCACCTCGTCGGCCTTGGCCTGCGTCTGCTTCGACTTCTTGAGCGCGTTGGCCACGCGCAGATCGAGCTCCTCGAAGCGGAACGGCTTGGGCAGGTAGTCGTCGGCACCGAGGCGAAAGCCGCGGATGCGATCTTCTTCGCCGCCGAGCGCGGTCAAGAAGATGACCGGCACCAGCGCCAGCTCGGGTCTCGATCGGAGGGCGCGGACCAATGCCCAGCCGTCGAGCTTGGGCATCATCACGTCGGTGATGATGAGATCCGGCCGCAGCTGATCGGCGCGCATCAGGCCGTCTTCGCCGTCGCAGGCGGTAGCAATGGAGTAGCCGCGCTTCTCGAGCAGCGTGGAAACCATACGAAGGATCCACGGATCGTCGTCGACGATCAGGACACGCGGAGCGGGCATTTTGAAAAATTGTAGCGCGCGACGAGCAGCCTACGCAACCCTGGCATGACGCGCTCCTCGACCTAATCAGATCCCATGGCCATTTCCCGTCGAAGATTCGTACAGACCATGGGAGCCCTCGCCGCCGCGGCCGCCCTCCGCCGCGCCCGGGCCGACGCCCCCAAGGGCCCGCAACGCGGCGCCCCCAAAGAAGGGGACATCAAGCTCCCCGCCGGCGCTGTCATGCCGATGCGCACATTGGGGCGTACAGGGGTCAAGGTATCGCTGCTCGGCCTGGGCGGCTTCCACCTCGGCATCCCCAAGGACGACAAGGAGGCGGTCCGCATCGTCCACGCCGCCCTCGACCACGGCGTCACCTTCCTCGACAACTGCTGGGACTACAACAGGGGCAAGTCCGAGGAGCGGATGGGCGCCGCGCTCGCTGAGGGTGGCCGCCGCGCCAAGGTGTTCCTCATGACCAAGCTCGACGGCCGCACCCGCGCGTCGGCCGCTGAGCAGCTCGAGCAATCGCTCAAGCGCCTGCGCACCGACGCGATCGATCTCGTCCAGGTCCACGAAGTCATCCGCATGGAGGACGCCGAACGCGTCTTCGGGCCAAACGGGACGATGGAGGCGCTCGTCGCCGCCAAGAAGGCGGGCAAGCTGCGCTTCATCGGTTTCACCGGTCACAAAGATCCCGCGATCCACCTGCACATGCTCGAGACCGCCGCCCGCCACGGCTTCACCTACGACACCGTCCAGATGCCGGTGAACGTGATGGACGCGCACTACAAGAGCTTCACCCGCACGGTCATCCCCCGCGCCGCCAAGACCGAAACCGCCGTCCTCGGCATGAAGTCCCTCGGCTCCGGCATCATCCTCCAGTCCGGCCTCGTCGAAGCGCGCGAATGCCTCCGCTTCTCCATGTCGCAACCGGTCTCGGTCCAGATCACCGGCTGCGACACGATGGGCGTCCTCGAACAAGCCCTCTCCATCGCGCTCGACTTCAAACCCCTCCCGCCCGCCGACGAAAGACAGCTCCTCGCCCGCACCGCCCCCGCCGCCGCCGACGGCCACTTCGAAAAGTTCAAGACCAGCACCCAATTCGACGGCACCACCCAGAACCCGAAATGGCTCGAAACCGCCTCGATCTAAACCACCTGCCGCATCAACCAGAACGATCCCCGCTCCACCTTGACCCCAATTACTTTGTGTGCGAAATATTTCGCATGCTAACTACTTTCTTCGCCGAAGAGCACGACATCTTCCGCAAGACCCTCCGTGACTGGGTCGCGAAAGAGCTCGCCCCCCACGTGAACGAGTGGGAGAAGGCCGAGCTCTTCCCGCGCGAGGTGTTCAAGAAGGCCGGCGAGATGGGGTTCCTCGGCGCTTCCTACCCCGAGGACGTCGGCGGCTCCGGCGGCGACTGGTGGTACACCGCCGTGTGGGGCGAAGAGCTGGTTCGCTCCGGCTGCGCGGGCGTCAATATGGCGCTCGCCGTCCAGTCGACCATGGCCACGCCGATCATCAACGAGATCGGGACGCGCCAGCAGAAGGACGAGTTCCTCATCCCCGCCCTCAAGGGCGACAAGATCGCCGCGCTCGGCGTGAGCGAGCCCAACTGCGGCTCCGACGTCGCCTCGATCCGAACCACGGCCAAGAAGGTCGGTGACGAGTACGTCATCAACGGCGCCAAGTGCTGGATCACCAACGGCACGCGCGCCGACTTCATCACGCTCGCCGTCCGCACCGGCGCCGCCGACAGCGGCTACGGCGGCATCTCGCTCGTGCTCTTCCCCACCGACGTCAAAGGCTTCAAGGTCACGCGCAAGATCCACAAGGCCGGCAACCACGCCTCCGACACCGCCGAGCTCAGCTTCGAAGACTGCCGCATCCCCGCGCGCAACCTCCTCGGCGAAGAGAACGCCGGCTTCTACTACATCATGACCAACTTCCAGGGCGAGCGGCTCATCGCCGCCGTCAAGGCCGTCGCCGGCTCGCAGTGGGCGCTCGACAACACCATCCGCTACTGCACCGAGCGCACCGCCTTCGGCCGCCCCATCCTCAAGTTCCAGGTCTGGCGCCACACCTTCGCCGAATTGGCCACCGAGATCGAAGCCGCCCGCTGGCTCACCTACCGCGCCGTCGATCTCTTCAACCGCAAGCAGGACGCGGTCAAGGAGATCACGATGGCCAAGCTCTTCGCCGGCGAGCTGCTCAACAAGACCGTCGACCGCTGCCTCCAGGCCCACGGCGGCTACGGCTACTCCGACGAATTCCCCATCTCGCGCCAGTGGCGCGACGCCCGCCTCATCACCATCGGCGGCGGCACCTCGGAAATCATGAAGGAGATCCTGTCGAAGCGCCTCGGCTGGGGATGATATAGTCGTCCCATCATGCGACTACTCATGGTGGCCCTCCTCGCCACCATCACGTTGGCCTCGCCGCCAGCGGCCGCTCAGAACGCGACGCAGGCCGACGAAGAGGCCGCCAAGGCGCACTTCCTCGCCGGCTCCGCCTACTACGAGCAGGCCAACTACGCCGACGCGGTCAAAGAGTTCAACGAGGCGCATCGCCTCTCCAAGCGCCCCGATCTGCTCTACAACATCAGCGTCTGCTACGAGCGCCTCGGCCACTGGGACGAAGCGATCGGCGCGCTCCGCCAATATCTGAGCGACCGCCCCAACGCGCCCGACCGCGCGGTGATCGAGTCGCGCATCACGAACTTCGAGACCCGTCGCGACGCCGAGAAGGCGGAGGAGGCCACCACGCCGCCGCCGATCAACGCGCCCCCACCGACGGTACCGCCGGCCAAGCGCCGCCACTCGACGAGCTACATCGTCGGTGGCATCGGCGCGGGCCTGCTGCTCGGCGCGCTCGGCACCGGCATCGCCGCGCAGCTCACCTACTCGGACCTGACCGACAAGTGCAAGGGCAAGATCTGCGACGGCCGCGATCAGACCCTGCGCGACGAGCAGGCGTTCGGCAAAGCGCTCACCATCTCGACCGACGTGCTCATCGGCCTCGGCGCGGCGGCGTTCGCCACCGGCGTCATCCTGTTCATCCTCGAAGCGAAGAAGCCGGCGCCGCGTACCGTCGTGCGGCCGTCGTCGTCCGGTGGCCTGTACGTGACGTTCTAGGAGGGTCGAATGCGTCAGCTCGCCTGTGCCTCGCTCATCCTGGCCGCGCTCTTCGGCGCGTGCAGCGCCGTCGACAACTTCGACAAGTTCAAGTTCGTCGACGACGGCGGCACGACCGGGGTCGACATGTCGCCGCCCGGATTCGGCGACGTCTGCGCCGGTCAGTGCCAGGTGGTCAACCCGCAGCGCCCGCTCTCCTGCTTCACCGCGTTCGGCAGCCGCACGATCCCGGGCGGCATGTGCACGCGCACCTGCACGCTCGGCTCGGGTCTGCTCGCCTGCAACGACTATCCCGATTCGACCTGCGTGCACGTCGAAGGGATGGACGTCTGCCTACCGCGCTGCGATCCCTCGCAGAGCCGCAACTGTCGCACCGGCCTCTCCTGCTGCGCGAACAACAACGTCGTGAGCAACGCCGGCGCCTGCGCGCCAGCGACCACCGATCTCTGTCGCTGATGCGCGCGATCGTCTTCGACCTGTCGCTGGCGCGCTATGCGCTCGCCAAAGCGCTCGGCCGGCAGATCCCGTCGCTGTACTGGGGTCCGCTGTCCTGTGTGTCGTTGCGCGAAGTGCCCGAGCCGCCGCTGCGCGGGCCGGCGTGGGCCAAGGTCTCCGTCGAGGCGTCGGGCTTCTGCGGCAGCGATCTGGCGACCGTGCTCCTCAAGATGTCGCCGGCGCTCTCTCCGTTCTCGTCGTTCCCGGCCGTCCTCGGCCACGAGATCTTCGGGCGCCTCTCGGAGGTCGGCGGCGACGCGCGCGCGGCCGGATTCAAGGAAGGCGATCGCGTCGTCGTCAATCCCGCGTTCGGCTGTCGCGTGCGCGGCCTCGCGCCGCCCTGCGCCTCTTGCGCGAGCGGCCATCCCGCGACCTGCCATCACGCCGGCGAGTCGGCCGGCGGTCTCGCGCCCGGCTTCACCATCGGCTACCACCGCGATCTGCCGGGCGGCTTCTCCGACGTCGTCGCCGCGCACACGACGCAGCTCCACCGCGTCCCCGACAGCGTCCCGGACACGCGCGCCGTTTTGACCGAGCCGATCTCGATCGGCCTTCACGGCGTGCTGCATCGCCCACCGCGCGACGACGAAGAGGTGCTCATCATCGGCGGCGGCATGATCGCCTACTCGGTGCTGGCGGCGCTGCGCCTGTCGGGCCGCCGCTGCCGCGTGACGCAGCTGGTCCTCGTGCCCTTCCAGGCCGATCTGGCGCGCGCGCTCGGCGCCGACGAGGTCATCGTCGCGTCGAAGGAAGACACGATGGACCGCGTCGTCGCGCTCACCGGCGCCCGTCGCCATAAGCCCATCCTCGGCCGCGACGTCCTCACCGGCGGCTACGCCGTGACCTTCGACTGCGTCGGCACGCCCGACAGCTTGCGCGACGCGCTCAGCTATACGCGCAGCCAGGGCACCATCGTCATGGTCGGCGCCTGCGGCATCGTGCCGAAGATTGATCTGACGAACATCTGGGCGCGCGAGCTCGCCATCCAGGGCACCTACTACTACGCGCCCGAGGCCGACGGCCGCCACACCATCGACATCGCCACGGAGCTCCTCGCCGGCGACAGCGCCCGCGCCGTCGACGCGCTGGTCACGCACAGCTTTCCGCTCGAGAAATACGAGGACGCCATCATCGCCAACATCGATCGCGGAAAGTCCAAAGCGATGAAGACGATCTTCAAGCCGGCGGTGCGCGCATGACTCCGTTCCACGACCTCGACGAAGCCTGGAAGGTCGGGCCGGCCGGCGCGCGCCTCGAGGCCATCCGCGCCGCCGCCTCCAAGCTGCGCGAGCGGCTGCGCCAGGGCGAAAAAGCGACCAGTGTCCGCACCTGCGATCTCATCACCCTGCCCTACCCCGTGCGCTACGGCCTCGGCGGCGCTGCGCGCGTCGCGGCGCCGTATCTCATGATGACCAACCGCATGCAGATCGTGACCTTCGTCGAGGACGGCACGCCGCGACGCATGCTGGTCAACCCGTCGGACCACGAGCGCGACGCCGCCACTCCCTTTTTCGCGCGGCTGAAGTCGAGCGCGCCGGCCTTCCTCGATCGCCTGCTGGCCAGGCGCCACTCGACGGTCCCGGAGCGCCTCGCCGAAGCGCGGCTGCGCGGCGATCAGATCGACTACGTCACGTTCGACCACCTGCACACCCAGGACCTCCGGCGCGTGATGCTCGAGTGGTGCCCCAACGCGAAGCTCTTGGCGATGGAGTCGGAGCTGGCCGTCTTCGAGCGGCTCCATCCGCTGCAGCGCGACTGGTACATCGCCGACGCGCTGGCCGGCATCCCGGCGGCGCGCCTCGTGGCGCTCGACTCCGACGTCCGCGTCGGTGACGGAGTGTCGCTGGTGCGCACGCCCGGCCACACGCTCGGCAACCACTCGATCGTGCTGCACACCGATCGCGGGATCTGGACCATCAGCGAGAACGGCGTCGCCGTCGACAACTGGGCGCCCGAGCGCAGCGAGATCGGTGGCCTGGCGAAGAACGCCGAGCAGACCGGCGTCGAGATCGTGCTCAACTCGAACACGCGAGAGCACTCGCTCGAGCAGTACACGTCGATGGTGCTGGAGAAGATCCTCGCGGATGAGGTGCCCGACGGCAGCGGCTGGCGCCAGCACTTCTCGTCGTCGGAGCTGACGCCGTCGTTGATGGCGCCGGGGCTGCGCGCGACCTACGTGCACAAGGCGATCACGCACGGCCCGCCGCCCGCGTAGTCCGCGCCGCGGCTAGAACGCGGCGCGATGCGCGGTCGACACGAGCATGAACGGATAGTGCACGTGCGAGACGGCTCCCGTCGCGGGGAACTTGAGCTTCTTGGCGACGCGCGCGAGGCAGGCCGCCTCCTTCTGCGCCTTGCCGCCGTCGCTGTCCGACGGCACGGCCTCGACCTTCTCCACCCTGCCGTCGGCGCCGATGGTGATGTGCATGAGCACCGCCAGCGTGTCGGCGCGCCCCACGTTGTGGTTGCACGCCTGCACGGCGCGATCGCTCGCTTCGATCACCTTGTCGACGGTCTCCATCGAGACCGGCTTCACCGCGGCGAGCAGCTTGAAGGGAACCTCCACCGGCTCCTCGGCCAGAGCGATGCGGCACAAGAGCATCGAGGCGATCAACAACCAGCGGCGCATGGTGAATCCTCCCATGCCCGACCCCAATTGCAGCGGCCGTGCCGGCGGCCGGACCGCGCTCCCACCGCGCTTGTCGACGGTGTTCTCGACGGGCATCTCGATGTCCGGGGTCTAATGGCCCCAGATTTTACAAATCAGAAACGGGGACAGAAGTACCCGGACGTCAGCCGCCGGCGTGCATGCGCAACGGCTGGCCGGGCCGGGCGACGATCTCGGCTTCGCGCGCGGCCAGCTCGACGAGCCGTGCCGCGACCGTCGCCACCGCCGCCGCGTCGCCGCCCGCCGCTTCCTCGGCCAGCTCCACGTAGAGGCCGCCGTGGCGCGCCTCGGCCTCGGCCAGATCGGCGTAGAACGCCGCCAATCGCGCGTCCGGCACCGTCTCGGCCAGCCGCACGAAGCGCTCGTGGCTGCGCGCCTCGATGAGCGCGCACAGGAGCATCTCGTCGATCACGCGCGCGGGCGCCTGCGGGCGCGCGCAGGCGAACAGCTCGGCGGCGTAGTTCGCCGACTGCAGCGCGCGAAACGGCACGCCGCGCGCCTCGAGCTCCCGTCGCACTTGATCGAAGTGGACCAGCTCCTCGCGCGCCAGCTTCGACATCGCCGAGATGAGCCGGGTCCACTCCGGATACTTGAAGAGATAGCGCACCGCCGTCGACGCAGCCTTCTTCTCGCAGTGCGCGTGGTCGATGAGCAGCGTCGGCAGATCGGCGCACGCCGCGTCGAGCCACGCCTGCGACGACGGCGCGACCGGGATCACGGCGCCAGCTCCACCACGTCGACGTGCAGCACCTCGGGCAGCTTGCCGCGGATCTCTTCGAGCAGCTCCGCCGGCGGTCGCGACCCGAGCCGGATCTTGGCGCTGGCCGCCTGGGCGCCCTCGAAGATGGTGTTCTCCATCTCTTCGACGTTGATGTCGTGCCGCCGGATCGCGCCCAGCACCTCGGCCAGCACGCCGACCTTGTCGAGGTGGCGCACCAGGAGCTGGAACGCCGCCGGCGACCGCGTCGCCAGGTTGACGCAGTTGGGCACTTCGCCGCGCTCGACGAAGCTGCGGATGATCCGCACCGTCTCGTCGGCGATGGCCGCCTGCGCCTGATTGGTCGACGCGCCCACGTGATGCGTGCCGTAGACGGTGGCGCTCTGGCCGAGCGCATCGCCGAACGCGCCCGCGCCGCCTTTGGGCTCGTCGTCGAAGACGTCGGTGGCCACGCGCAGCTGCTTCTCCGCGATGGCGCGCCCGAGCGCGGCGCCGTCGACGACCTCGGCGCGGGCGGCGTTGATCAGCATGGTGCGCGGCCGCATGCGTGCCAGCGCCGCCTCGCCGATGAGGCCGCGCGTCTCCGACGCCAGCGCCACGTGCAGCGTCACCGCGTCGGCACGCCCGCACAGCTCCGGCACCGTGCGCATGCGCTCGACGCCGAGCTCCGCCGCGCGCGCGTCGTCGAGCGAGCGCGACCAGGCGACCACGTCCATTCCGAACGCCTTGGCGCGGCGAATCACCTCGCGCCCGATGGAGCCGGTCCCGACGACCCCGAGCGTGCGTCCGTAGAGCCCGTCGGCCTTGCCGTACTCCTTCTTGTTCCACTTGCCGGCGCGCAGGTCGTGCACCTGATCGGGGATGCGCCGATCGAGCGACAAGAGCAGCGCCATCGTCAGCTCGGCGACGGCGATCGAGTTCTTGCCGGGGCAGTTGGCGACGTAAATGCCGCTGGCCGACGCGGTCTTGACGTCGATGGTGTTGACGCCGGCGCCGGCGCGCACGATGAGCGCCAGCCCCTTGGCCCTGGCGATGGCGGCGGCGCGCACCTCTTTGCTGCGCGCGACGACGATCGAGGCGTCCTCGATCACCGCCGGCAATTCGTCGGCCGTGAGGTTGGGCTTGTAGTCGACGGTCAGCCCGAGCGCGGACAGCTGCGCCAGGTGCGCCTCGGAGAATGCGTCGATGATCAGGATCTTCACGGGCTCACCACTTTCACCAACTTGGCTACTGTCACCAACTGACGACGGCCTTGGCGCGCTCGAGATCCTCGACGGTGTCGATCTCGCGCCAGCCACCGTCGATGAAGGCGGGCCGCATCACCGCGCCCGACTCGATGAGATCGTTCAGGAGGTCGGTCAGGTAGGCCACCTCGAAGCGCGGCGCCCGTCCGTAGGGCTTGCCGGCCAGCTCGGCGCGGCGCTGATGAAAGCGCTGCTTCATCGCGGTGACCGCGGCGGCGGAGAAGCGCGCAAGGCCGATAAACTCGCCCGTCGCTTCGTCGGGCGGCATCGTCTTCTTGCCCACCAGCGTCACCTTGCCACCGTCGACGCGCGCCACCTCGCCCTCTTCCACCGGGTGGTCTTTCCGGCCCACGTAGGCTTCGTGCCAGCGACGATCGATGACCAGCGCGTAGTCGCCCTCGGTCTCGATGGTCGTACGCACCACCTCGGGCCGGAAGACGATGTCGGAGTACGAGAAGAGAAAGCCGCCGTCCATCGCCGGCTCGGCGTAGAAGAGCGACGTCAGGATGTTGTTGCTGCGATAGTCGTCGTTGTCGAAGTAGTGCGCGCCGTCGACGAGGATCATCTCCTTCATGTAGCCGCGCACGATGTAGATCTCGTCGACGCCGGCGGCGCGGTACGCGTCGACCTGGCGGGCGAGGATCGAGCGGCCGTTGACCTCGACGAGCGTCTTGGGCCGGTCGTCGGTATAGGGCGACAGGCGACGTCCCATGCCGGCTGCGACGATGATCGCTTTCACGCGGTGCGCCTCCCCCGGCCGAGCTTGACCAGGATGATGAGGCTCGCACGCCCGAGGTAGAGCAGGTGCGCGCCCAGATAGGCATAGATGAAGATGTCGAGCCGATTGAAGGCGCAGACGAAGAGGAACCAGCTCGGGTAGTGCAGCACGTAGCGGCCGAGCGCCTCGACGAGCGCGATGGGCGACAGCGATTTGGGGGCGTGGTCACCGCGCTCGGTCGCAGGCGGCAGGGGCGGCGCGCCGGTCGCGTCGAGATACTCGGGGCGGCGCATGAACGTCGTCAGCGTGATGCCCGTCGCGGCGACGAACATCCCGGCGATGCCGAGGAGCAGCCACCTGGCGCCTTCGTGCGGGTCCGGCGTCTGCAGCCACAGCCGCACCGCCGAGGCGCCGATGACCATGAACGCCTTGACCTCGTCGAGCATGAAGTCGAGCAGCGCTCCGACCGGCGACGACATCGACTTCAGGCGCGCCAGCTGCCCGTCGACGCAGTCGATGACGTAGGCGAGCTGCAAGATGAGCCCACCGACGATGAGCCCGAGCCAGGTGCGCCACAGGATCAGCGTCGCGCAGCCGCCCGCGGCGACGGCGATGGCGAGGAACGAGACCTGGTTCGGCGTGACGCTCGTGCCCTTGAGGAAGTAGACGAACAGCGCCGCCGGTGGACGCGATATCCACTCGGTCCAGAAGTTGTCGCGCTTCTTCTTGGACTGCCGGTAGATGTCGCGAACGGCGCCGAGCACGCACCGGTTGTAGCCGCGCTCCGACGGACGGTCAACGTGATATAGGAGCGTGCATGCGCTTCAACACACTCGTCGCGTTTGGCCTGTTCGCCTGTGCGCTCGTCGCTGCGGTGATGGTCGCCTGCTCCGATTCGACGCCCGCCTGCAAGGCCGGAACGCTGGCGCTCCAGATCGAGCTGACCGGCACGGCCAACTTCGCCGACACCATCAACGTGCAGTCGTTCGAGCCGGGCGCGTCGATCAACGAAGACTTCTCGCACGTGCCCGACGGACCGAGGCTGTTTACCATCGACGTTGCGTTTCCCGGCGGCTACCCCGCCAACAAGACGGTCACGTTCCTGGTGCGCGCGCGCGGCGCCTCGACCCTGCTTGGCGAAAATATCGCGACCATTCATCTGGGCGAGACCTGCGGAGCCGGCCTTGTCGGTATCCGCGCGGAAACATTGGACGGCGGACCGTCGATCGATTGATTGGCGATTATTGCGGGGCAGCCGTCCGTAACAATTGAATTCTAGGTTACATGTGTGGTACGCGCATTCTCGTCGTTGATGACGGGAGTGTGCACATGGGGAACAGCGGTACCGGCGACGTCGGCACGATCGAGACTGTGAAGGAGGCGGAGATGCCGATGGATTTGGCGACACTGCCCGCGACGTCGACGGAGATCGGTGCTCTCGTAGAGCGACTGCGAACCGGCCGCTGTGTCTTGTGCGCGGGGTCACGCCTCGGCTCTTCTGACGGAGCTCGCAGCTTTCGCGGTCTGGTGGAAAAGTTGCTCTCTTCGTTACCCGAGGCCGATGCGGAAATTGCGCGTCAGGTGCTCGAGAGCCGCCCGCTCGCGGCGGCCGGCTACATCCGCCGTCGCCTCGGTGATCGCTTCGCCGAAGAGCTGAAGAAGGCCGCCGCGCCGTACGCCGAATTGTCCGACGCGGTTCGTCTCCTCGGCGAATTACCGTTCCGCGCCGTCGTCACCACCAGCTACGACGATAGCTACGAGCGCACCTTCACGAAGGACGGCGTCATGCCGCGCATCTACACGCCGCGCGACGCCGACGAGCTGAAGAAGGACGGTAAGCTCCGCTTCGTCTTCAAGGCGCTCGGCGATCCGTCGCGCGCCGACTCGATCGTCTGGTCGGCCGAGGATCTGCAGACCGCGCTCGCCGACGGCGGCTACCGCACCGTCGCGCACGATCTCTATCGCTCGCGCAGCTTCTTGTTCGTCGGCTTCGACGGGCGCGATCCCGATCTCGCCATCCTGCTCGAGCGCGTCCTCTCGGGCGCACGCGCCGGCGACGTCGAGCACTTCGCGGTCCTGCCGGGGCTCGGCGCCGTCGAGAAAGAGGAGCTCTACGCGGCCTATCGCATCCGCGTCCTCGCAGAGGACAACGTGGCGACGCTCGCCGCGCAGCTCAAGGAGCTGATCGGCGACGAGGTCGGCCCGGCGCTGCCCGACGACGACGACTTCGAAGGCTGGCTGGCGCTGCTCGCCGAGGAGCCGACGCGGACCGACGCGCTCGATCGTCTCGACGCGCTCTCGGCGAAGCTGCGCGAGCTGAACGACTGGGAGAAGCTGGTCGACCTGATGCTCGGTCGCGTCGGCGTCGAGCCGACCGCCGAGCGGCGCGCCGAGATGCTCCTCGACGTGGCGCGCCTCTTCGAGCAGGAGGTCGGCGATCTGTCCAAGGCGTTCACCGCGCTCGTCGCCGCCTACAAGGAGCATCCGCGGCCGGAGGGCTCGGTCGCGTGGAATGAGCTGGAGCGGCTGGCCAAGGCGACCGGCATGTGGAGCGAGCTCCTGGCCGAGCTGGTCGAGGTCGTGCCGACGCTGCCGGATGGCGAGCGCGCGCAGGCGTGGCTGCGCATCGCGCGGCTCTATGGCGACAAGCTCAATGCCGCCGAGTACGCGCTCACGTCGCTCGACGAGGCGCTCACGATCGATCCGACGCTGACCGACGCGGCGGAGCTGCGCCTCTCGCTGCTGCGCCGGCTCGAGCGCTGGAGCGAGCTGGCGACGGCGCTCGGCGAGGCGCAGCGCTTCGTCGAGCAGGCGGAGCTCTACGAGACCCGCATGGGCGACGGCACGGCCGCGGCGGCCGCGTATAAGAAGGCGCTGGACAAAGATCCGCTGCAGCACGAAGCGCGCGGCGCGTTCGAGCAGCTGTTGCGTCGCACGTCCGATTGGCGCGGGCTGGCCACGGTGCTCGACGAGCGCGCCGGCTACGCCGCGGGCGACGAGGCCAAGGCGCTCAAGAGCGAAGCGGCGTCGCTGTTCGCCGATCGCCTCGACGACAAGAAGGCGGCGATCGCGCGCTACGAGGCGCTCGCCGCCGACGACAAGCGCGACCTCGCCACGTTGCGCGCGCTCGAGCGGCTCTACAAGGCCGACGGCCAGGAAAAAGAGTACATCGAGTGTCTCGGCCGTCAGGCGGAGGCGGTCGACAGCGATCGCGAGCGCGCGGCGCTCTATCGCCGCATGGCGTCCTTGTGGGAGGAGATCCCCGGCAGCGTCGCGCGCGCCGAGGAGTGCCTGGAGAAGCTGCTGGCCGTCGATCCGCGCTCGGAGGACGCGCTCCGTTCGCTCGAGCGGCTCTACTACGCCGAGCGCAAGTGGACCGAGCTCATCGACGCCTGCCGCCGCCACGCGCAGCTGGTGCCGCCGCCGAACGCGGGCGAGATCCACTTTCAGGTCGGCGCCATCTACGAGCATGAGCTCAAGGATCCGACGCGCGCCATCGAGGCCTATCTCGACGTCGAGACGGCGCTGCCGAATCACGGCGACACGATGGAGGCGCTCACCCGCGTCTACGAGAAGACCGGGCAGTGGCAGAAGACCGCCGACGTGATCGAGCGGCGCGCGCAGCTGGCCGAGGTCAAGTCGCTCAGGCTCGAGCTGCATCACCGCGCGGGCGAGATCTACGCCGAGAAGATCGGCGACGCCAAGCAGGCGGAGACCCGTTTCGTGCGGGCGCTGGAGATCGATCCGACGCACGTGCCGTCGATGACGGCGCTGGTCGAGATCTATCGCAAGAACGGTGACTTCTTGAAGGCGGCCAAGCTGCTCGTCGAGGCGGTGCCGCACACCTCCAATCGCCTCGAGCGTACGCGGCTCCTCGTCGAGGCGGGTGAGATCTACGACGGGCTCGACGACAAGCGGAAAGCGACGGAGCTGTACCTCGACGCCCTGGCGGTCGACCCCGAGCATGTCGAAGCGGGCGAGCGCGTGGGCGGGCTCTTGTGGCAGGCGGAGCGCTTCGCCGACCTCGTGCCGGTGCTGGAGATGCTGACGCGGAAGGATGCCGAGCCGGCGCTGCAGGTCGAGCGGCTGACGCGGCTGGCGCACGCGGCGATGGCGCTCGGTCAGGACGACAAGGTCGGCAAGGCGTACACGCGCGCCGCCGAGATCGACGAGACCCACCTCGTGGCCCAGCGCGGGCGCGCCGAGTGGCACTTGAAGCGCGGCGAGCACAAGGAGGCGCTCGGGGCGCTGGAGAAGGTGTTCCAGCATCACGTCGAGGATCTGCCGCCGTCGGAGCGGGTCGAGCTGCTCTACGGCATGGGCGCGTGCGAGCTGAAGCTGGGGAACAAGACGACGGCCAAGGAGCTGATCCAGCGGGCGCTGGAGCTCGATCCGGCGCACCGCCCGTCGCTGCTCGCGTCGATGGAGCTGGGCGAGGCCAAGCCGGAGTCGGTCATCGACGCCAAGAAGGCGCTGCTGGTCACGGCGAACCTCGAGGAGCAGGCCAAGCTGCTCGGCGAGATCGGCGATATCTGGATGGAGAAGCTGCAGAACCGCGACGAGGCGGTCTCGGCGTGGCGCGAGGGGCTCGAGCTCAAGAGCGACGACCACAAGCTGCTCCACAAGTGTCTCGATGCCTACGTCGAGGACAAGTCGTGGCCGCAGGCGCTGGAGATGCTCGAGCGCCTGATCGAGAACGAGAAGTCGCAGACGGTGCGCGCGAAATATCGTCACGCGGCGGGGCTCATCTGCCGCGACGAGCTGGGACGCGCGGCCGAGGCGGCGGCGCATCTGTCGGCTGCGCTCGACGACGACTGGACGCTGGAGCGTTCGGCGGAGTCGCTCGAGGAGCTGCTCAAGGATCGGCAGGAGTGGAAGGATCTGGCGCGCTTCTACCGCAAGACGCTCAAGCGGCTCGGCGCCGAGTCACCGGGTAATGCCGACGGCAAGAACGCCCAGCGGCTGCGCATCTGGTCGGAGCTGGGTGAAGTGTGCCTCTCGAAGCTGGGCGAGCGTGAGAGCGCGCTGGCGGCGCTCGAAGTGGCGCTCACGTTCGAGCGCGGCAACCTCGATCGCCGAAAGCAGCTCGCCGATCTCTACGTGCAGGCGGGTCCCGACAAGTTCGACAAGTCGATCCTCGAGCACCAGCACATCCTGCAGCGCGAGAAGAACCGCGTCCTGTCGTATCGGGCGCTCAAGCACCTCTACATCCAGACCGGGCAGCGCGAGAAGTCGGTGCAGCTGTCGGTGGCGCTGACGTTCCTCAAGAAGGGCGAGGACGACGATCTGCGCAAGGTGGCCGCCTACAAGGGGCAGCCGATGGCGATCGCGCGGCGCGTGATGTCGGACGAGATGTGGGTCCGGCTGCAGCATCCCGACGAGGATCGCTATCTGGATACGCTGTTCGCGCTGGTGACGCCGATGCTGGCGACGGCGTCGGCGCAGCAGCACAAGACGCTCGGCCTCAACCGCAAAGAGGCGCTCGCCGTCGACGATCCGCGCTCGTTCGCCAAGACGCTGAAGTACGTGACCACGACGCTCGGCGTGGCGCCGCCCGAGGCCTACGTGCGCGCCGATCAGAAGGAAGCGGTCGCGTTCGCCAACTGCATCGACAAGACGACGCTGGTGCCGGTGTTCTCGCTGGGGGCGCCGCTCGTCGGTGACAAGCGCCAGGAGCGCGAGCAGGTGTTCGAGCTGGCGCGGCGTGCGGCGCATCTGCGGCCGGAGCGGTTCGTGCGGTTCATCCTGCCGCAGCCGCAGCAGCTCGGGCATATCATCGAGTCGGCGATGGCGCTGGGGGACGAGCCCGCAGCGGATCGGACGCCGACCTCGACCGTGACCGGCGAAATGGGCAAGACCGTCGCCGCGATGCGTCGAGCCCTGACGCCGGTGCAGCTCGAGCAGGTGGCGTCGATCGGACGCAAGCTCAAGGCCGACGGAATCCGCCCCGAAGAGGCGGCGCTCAAGTGGCTGCAAGCGGCTGACCTGACTGCGATTCGTGCCGGTTTCGTCATGACCGGCGATTTGGAAGCTTCGGCGCTGCTCATCGCCGCGGAGCCGCAGCCGGCGACCGCGCTGCCGGCCACCCAGCGGCTGCTCGACCTGGTCTGGTCTTCGGCGACTGAAGAGCTGTTCGCCGTTCGCAAACAGCTCGGCATGATGTAACGTGCGCTCCGCTAGCTAGCTTTTTAGCTTATAGGGGCACACCGATGACGAAGCACGCTTACCCGTTTGCGCTGATGGCGCTGGTGGTCTTGGGCGGTGGGGTGGCGTGGCTGCACTGCGGCGGGTCGGCCGTGTGCGGCGACATGAAGGTCGAGGGCGACGAGCAATGCGACAAGGGCACCGATAACGGTGTCGACGGGTCGGGCTGCTCGTCGCAATGCAAGTTCGCCAACATCGAAGTGGCGTCGATCCAGGTCAGCTATTCGAAGCTGCTCGCCGAGGTGCCGGGATTCGACGGCGTCGCGTGCAATGAGCTCGGCATCGGCGGCGCGCACGTCGTGCTGGTGGGGCCGCAGCCCGTCGACGAGCAGTGGATGGGCTGCATGCAGTCCAAGATGTACGCGAACGTCGCGCCGGGGACCTATCTGGCGAAGATCACGCTCGTCGACGCGACCGGAGCGGCGCTGACCAACGAAGTGGTCACGGCGATGACCGACGTGAAGAAGGGGCCGATCACCAACTTGAGCATCAACTTCAAGCAGGCCGACTTCGTGAAGCAGGACTACGTCGGTCAGCTCGATTGGAATCCGAGCTGGGGGATGGCCGACAAGAAGTGCACGGACGTCGGGCTGACGATGGAGCAGGTGACGCTGAAGAACGCGTCGGGCGCGCCGGTGGCGACGCCGACCATGACGTCAGACGGGCTCAAGGTGAACGGGCCTTTCGGCGGCTGCTTCTCGAAGGACGCGACGACGCTGTTTCAGCGCATCGGGCCGCTGCCGTGGGGACACTACACGCTCGGGCTGGTCGGTAAAGCCATGGGCAGCGTGTCGTTCTGCAAGTCGTTCGAGGTGTTCGTGGCGCCGGGTCCGTCGCCGATGACCTACGAGCTGATCGTCGACGCCTACGATCCCAACGGCGACGCCGGCGTCTGCCCCTAGGCGCACTGCCGGTCAGTTAAGCGAAAAGACGGCTGGGGTCGCGGAGGAAGCAAGGCGCGCTGCCGGCGTCGGAATCCGTCGCAGTCGCCGCTTCGCGGCGTGCTCCTCCAGCGGACCCGCTGATGTCGCGCTGCGCGCGACGCGGGTCCTTACGCCGCCGGCAGCGCGCCTTGCTACCTCCGCTCTGCGCGTCGGGCGCGTTGTAATGAGCGAGGGGGCGCGCCCTGGTACCAGGCGCAAGAGCGGAGGCAGTGAGGCGACCTCCCGGCGGCGTAGAGGGGACGCGTCGCGCGAAGCGCGACCTGCGCGGCCCCGATGGAGGAGCACGCCGCGAAGCGGCGACTGCGACGGATTCCGACGCCGGGAGGTCGCCTCACTGCGTCCGCGACCCAGCCGTCCCGAAGCTATTCGTTCTTGGCGACCGGCATTGCGACTAGCGGCCGTTTCGCGGCGCGCTAGTTGGCGCTGCGCGGCGACGGCGTCGAATCGAGGACGAAGTCGTTGGAGTCGTTCTTCGTGTTGACGCCGTTCGGCGTCCGCGCCAGCGACGAGCTGCCGGTGACCGCGGGGGCCGGCGTGCCCTGCTGGAACTGGTTGGACGTGCTCGCGCCCCAGGCCATCGACGAGATGATCTTCATGGCGCCGTCGCGCAGGGCCACGCCGCCGGCGTCGTCGGCCATGCCGCCGGCCGCGAACGGCTTGATGTCGGCGGTGCCGCTGTAGCCGCTGTTGGCGACGAGGTAGTAGCCCTGCTTCGGGAACAGCTTGCTCGTCAGCGTCGCCAGCACCGACGAGTCCATCGTCGACGTGCCGGCGCGGTAGACCAGCGTGCCCGAGAACGTGAGGTCCTGCGCGCACGGGTTGTAGATCTCGACCCACTCGTCGGTCGCCGTGCTGCCGCGCGTGGCGACCTCGTTGATGAGCAGGTTGTCGACGCCGCAGTTGGCCGGCGCGGCCATGTCGCCGCCGCCCGTCGTGCCCGCCATGTCGCCGCCGCCACCCGTCCCGCCACCGCCGCCACCACCGCCGCCGCCACCACCACCACCGCCCATGCCAAGGTCGGCATCGCCGGTCACCGGCGGCGTCGCCGTCGGCGAGCGCGTACAGACGTACTGGTTGGAGCGGTTGCGGCAGTAGTATCCCGTCGGACAGGCCTGCGCCGCTTCCGGATCGCACGCGAAGCCACCGTCGGCGACGATGGGGTTGAAGCAGCCCGCGGCCGCAAAAATCACAAAAACAAGTGTGCCGCGCATTACGAGCGCAGGAGACATCGTTTGCCCCCTGATTGTCAACCGACTTGTAGGTGAATCAGCGCCGCCCGTCGCTGGACGCCGCATTCCTAGGTCATGAGGTGTCCGGGGACGGCGATGTTGTCGCCACCCAGGACCGGCCCGACCGGCACGAACGGCGGGGCGAACGTCGGAATCGGCCCCTTGCCCATGACCAGCATGACCTGCTGCATCGGCATCCACATGAGGAACGCCAGCGCCAGCACCGTCGCGATGGCGTCGAAGAGCGCCTCGTACTGCTTGTCCTTGTCGTCGCGCTGCATGCCGCCGTCGAGCGCGTTCTTCATCTCGTCGGCGAGCTGGCTCGGCACGATGATGCGCGCCATCTGCGCCGACGGACAGGCGATGAGCGGCATCGGAATGTTCGGCATCGGCGGCGCCATCGGCCCCGGGAACGCCGCGAACGCCGGATACCACGGCAGCCCCGGCACCATGACCTGCCCCTGCCAATCCTTGAAGCACTTCGACACGCCCGCAGCGACGGCGTCGCGATACTTCGCCTTGTTGCCGGTGAAGGTCGCGCACATCGGCGCGTTCTTGATCAGCGACTCGAGCTCCGGCCCGTCGAGGCAGCCCGGCGTCCCGATCGCGACCACGGCCATGACCTGCAGGTTTTGAAACTTGGCCTGCAGCTTCCACATGTTGTGCGCGAAGCCGATGGCGTCGAGCATGGTGTCGTGAAAATCTTTGAACTCTTTGCCAATCTTGTCGCAGCTGTCGACGAAGTACTTCTGCGGCTCGGCCGGCATGAACCACGGCGGGATGAGCTGCGGCATCGCCACCTTCTCATCGGGCTTGATCGAGTCGCCGTACTGCTTGGACCCATCCGACCCCGACGGCGCCTGCCACGACACGGGCAGCTTGAGCCCATGCGAGAAGAACTTCAGATTGCCCAGAATCTTGATGAACTGTAGGCCCGGCATCGTCGCTAATTGATATTGACCTTCGAGCCCTTGATGGTCATGGCGTCCGAGGACTCGACGTCTCCGGTGCCCGAGGCTTTGATGGTCATGTTGGACGACGCCTTCATCTCGAAGTTCTTGCCGACCGTGAGCGTGGTGTTCTGGTCGGACTTCATCTTGATCTCTTTGGCCTCGACGGTGAATGTCTCCTTGCACTTGAGGAGCATGTCGCCGGTCTTCGATTCGATCGTGATCTTCTTGTTCTTCGTGTCGATGAGGATGTAGTTCTCCTCTTTGCCGTCGTAGATCTCGATCTGCGTGGGCGCGTTGTCCTTGTCGTCGAGGACGATGCGGTGCTTCTGCTTGGAGTGCAGCGCCACGCGCGGCTCCGAGGCGTTGTCGTTGAAGACGAGCTGATGGCCGACGCGCGAGCGCAGCACCTTCAAGTCGTTCTTCTTGGCCTCGTGCTTGCCGGTGAAGCCGGCGTCGGTGACCTTGCCCGAGGCATCTTTGTTGGAGTAGATCGCCTTGTCGACGCCGTTCCACAGACCGCCGATGACGTAGGGCTGATTGAAGTCGCCGTGCGCGAACGCGACGAGCACTTCGTCGTTGACCTCGGGAAGCCAGAACGTGCCGCGATCGACGCCCGCCATGTAGCTGACGATGCGCGCGTAGTGGCTCTCTTCGCCGTCGGCGCCGCCGTTGGGCAGCCAGGGAAAGCGAATCTTGACGCGATAGTCGGAGCCGTCGTGCACGATGTTGGTCACGATGGCGATCATCACGCCGGCGATCTTCTGGCTGCCGAGCGTCGAGCCAACACCTTTGTCGAAGTTGAACATCGCGAGCCTGCCTCCGGGGCCCCTAGAATAGCACTCCCAAGTAGGTTATCGGCAGATGCCCGGCAAAGTTGCTAACATGCCGCCCATGAAGTTCGCCGCCTTGCCGCACGAGAACATCTTGTTCCCGGTGCCGTACGCCGAAAACGAGGAGCACAAGCTGATCATCACCAATCAGCGCATCGTGCAGCGCTCGGCGGCAGGCGCAGTCGAGGTCCCGACCAAGGAAGTCCACACCGTCGCGCGCCAGATGATCCGCCCGCGCCTGGCGGCCGGCGTGATGCTCCTGTGCCTCGCGCTTCCGCTCGCGATCTTCGGCGCCTACGAAATGTACTCGGTGTGGGGCATGACCGCCGCCGGCCCGCTGTCGCTGTTCGGCGTGCAGGAAGAGGTCGATCCCAACGCCCCACCTGCGCCCGCGCCGGCGGCCGTCGACGTGCCGGAAGGCGAGGACGCGGTCGACTGGCCGAAGACGGTGCTGCTGACCCGGATCATCGGGGCGGTGTGCCTCCTCGCGGCGCTCGGGTCGGCGATTGGGGCGCGGCGGCTGGTCAAGAAGAAGCGCTACTTCGTCATCTGCCGCGCGCCCAAGCGCATGGTGAAGATCGAAGCCAAGGACGAGATCCAGCAGACGATGATCATGGTCACGGTCAGCGCCGTGAAGGGCAAGGCGCCGCCGCCGAAGTGACCGCGCCGGCGAATGATGCGCCGGGTTTCGTCAGATGGGCTAGAGGCAGCGGGACAGGAAGTCGCGGACGGCTTGGGCGAACGCGAGCGGCTGCTCGAACGGCAGGAGGTGGCCGCAGTCGGGGAGGACGATGAAGTGCGGATGGCGGAGCTGCGCCACCAGGGTCGCCGCGTCTTGCCAGCCGGCCCAGTGATCGTCGCGCCCGCACACGATCGTCGCCGGGGCCTCGAGCCGCGCCAGCGCATCGCCGACGGGACGCGAGAGCGCGTAGCGCGCACGGAGCGCCGCCACCGTCGGCGCGTCGACCGCGATGTTGGCCGGATGGACCACGCGCGTGAAGCGCTCCAGCACCGCGCGCGACATCTGCACCGCCACCTCCTCGAACGCCTCGCGCTCGCGCGGATCGTCCGAGAACTGGAGCTCGGGGTCGCGCACGGCGACGCGGCGCGGCGGCTGGCGACGGCGCGCGAAGTCGGGCTCGACGATGGGGCACACCAGCAGCAGGCCGCGCGCGCCGCCGAGCTCGCGCACCAGGCCCTGCGCCAGATAGCCGCCGTACGAATAGCCGGCGACGAGCGGCGCTTCCAGCTCCCCCGCTGCCGCCGTCTTCAGCTCGCCGCGCACGATCCGCGCGAGCTCCGCGACGACGCCATCCGCCGAGGCCGCGGCATCGGGCGGCGAGCCGCCGTGTCCCGGCAGCTCGACGTAGATCCGCCTGAGCCCCGCGTCCGACAAGAGCTCGTCGAACGCCGCTACCATGACGCGGCTGTCGACGCTGAGCCCATGCAGCAGCACGATCGTCGGACCCTCGCCGCGTCGCTCGACGTTCATCATTCGTCGCTGATCGACCGCCCCCAGAATTGGAGCTGCCGATACTGCGTCGGGTTCTCCTTCTCGAGCCGGCCGAGCGCCATCTTCATGAGCGGCATGTCGCTCGTGTCGAGCGCGATGCGCGCCAGGATGGTCGACATATTGCCGGGCGGCCAATAGGGCGGGCCGCCCTTCTTGTCGCAGGCGATGAGGTCGCGCTTGGCCTCTTTGAGCTGCAGCTTGTCGTTGTAGATCATGCCGGTCTTGCATGGGTCGGCGCGCTCGGCGGGCGGCAGCTTGGCGATCTCCTCGACGGCGGTCTTCTTGCCGTCCTCGACGGCGTGCTTGTGGTTGATGGCGTTGTTCATCCACATCTGCACGATCGAGATGGTCATCGACGACGGATATTTCTGCAGGTACTTCTCGCCTTCGCGCAGGATGCCGTCGTCGTCGTGGAGCTGATCGTAGCCGCGGATGATGTTCTCCTGCGCCTGCTGATCGGCCGGCGGCATGTTCGGATAGGGCGGCTTCGGCGGATCGGCGACGACGGCGCGCGACACGGCGATGAGCGTGCGCCAGCGCGCCTGCATCATGAGCTGCCCCGAGAGTTGCAGGTACGCGTTGTAGCGCTGCATCGGGTCCTTCTCTTCGCGATACTTGCGCAGCAGCTCCGCCGAGGCCGAGCGCTGCGCCTGATCGGAGATGGCCGCGTACTGCTTCATACGCTTCTCGAGCGCATCGAGATCGCGCGACGCGTAGGTGAACGACGGGTCCTCGTTCAACGACAGCTTCAAGAGCTCGAGCTTCTTCTTCTCGTCGGTCTGCGTGACCGCGTCGCCGTACAGCTCGATGGCCTTGAAGCTCTTGACCTTGGGCCGCACGCGCTTGGAAAACTGCTGCACCTTGCCCGACTCCATGCCCGCCGACCGGACCAGCTCGGCGGTGATCTTGTCCTGCAGCGTCAGGAAGTCCGACGTCGAGCCGTCGACCTTGGCCGACCCCTTGACCTCGCCGGTGGCGACGTCGACGAAGCGCGCCGTCACGCGCACCTGCGAGGCCGCGCGCTGATAGGCGCCGGCGACGATCATGGTGGCGCCGAGCAAGGTCCCGACGCGGATCGACTCGGCCATGCCGAGGTCGTTCTTCTTCGACTGCAGGTTCTGCTCGGCGATGACCTTGTCGATGTTGCCGCGCTCGACCACCTTGAGACCGACGTCCTTGAGATCGGAGGTCACCGTCTCGCGGATGGCCTCGCCCACCTGCCCCTTGCCGCCCGAGAGATCCTTGAACGGCATGACGGCCACCGTCGTCACCAAAAGCACGGTCGTCGCGATCATCGTCCTCCCCCCTGCCCCTGGCCTTCGCTCACTTCACCCGTTCCAGCGCCGCCAGCGAGATCAGCTTCTGCTTCAACCCGAGCGCCACCGCGTCCTGCGCGCCGAACAGATCCTTGGTCGGCCGGGTCACCGTGATGGTGTCGACGATCTCGCCGTTCTCGACGCGCACGAAGCGCGCGGTGATGCGCACCTGTTTGCCGGCGCGCTGAAAGCCGCCCTGCACCGCCATCTGGATGCCCTCGAGCTGGCCCTTCTGCGCGACGGTCGCCTTGTCGAAGTGGTCGTCCTTGGCGCGGTCGATCTCGCCGATGTCGCTCTCGATGTCGCTGCGCTCGATCAAGCTGACCGCGCCGCCGGCGGTCGCCATGGCGTTGACCGCGGTTTCGCCGATGCCGAGCTCCAGCATGCCGAGCTCTTTGTCGTTGCCGACGTTCTTGAACTTCAGGACGGCGACGCGCAACGGGCCGCTCACCTTTACGCCGTTCGGAATCTTGGCGTGCTGCTCGACGGCGACGTCGGTCTGCTTGGGCTGCTCGACGGGCGGCGTCTTGTTGACCACCAGCGGCGGCGGCTGCGGCGTGTCGACGATGGGCTTGGGCCTGAGCGCCATGACCAGCCCCACGCCGGCGACGAGAACGACGACGCCGACGCCGAGACCGATGGCCAGGGGCGCCTTCGACCTGGCGCTGGCCCTGGCCGGAATGTCGAAGTTTTGCAGGCCGGCAGCGACGGCGGCGTCGACCTGGGACGGGCGCGCCTGCACGTTCGTCGACGGAATCGCCGCCGACTTGACGTGGTCGGTCGGCCGCTCGAACGAGGCCGTGCCGCTCCTGAGCCGCGCCTCCACGTCGCTCAGCGCCTGCTCGACGGCGTCGCAGCTCTGCAGGCGCGCGTCGGGATCCTTCGCCGCCATCATCTCGACGAGCTGCACCAGCTCCTCTGGACAGTCGGGGGCACGCTCGCGCAGGTTCGGCAGCGGCTGCTGCATGTTCATGACCACGAGCGCGATCGGATCGTCGGCGACGAAGGCCGGCCCACCGGCGAGGAGCTCGAAGAGCGTCATGCCGAGGGCGTAGATGTCGGCGCGGCCGTCGACCTTCTTGCCCATGGCTTGCTCGGGCGCCATGTAGCCAGGTGTGCCCATGAGCGCGGCGGCGTTGGTGAGCTGCGCGCCGGCGTCCATGCGCGCGATGCCGAAGTCGACCAGCTTGACGTGGCCGCGGCCGTCGACGATGAGGTTCGACGGCTTGACGTCGCGGTGGATGATGCCGGCGCGGTGCGCGGCCGCGAGCCCGGCGGCAGCCTGCTTGCAAAGCCGCGCCGCGTCGAGCGCAGCGACGCGCCCGCGCTCACGCACGATGGCGTCGAGGGGGGTGCCGTCGATGAGCTCCATGACGAAGTAGGGATTGTTCTCGCCGTCGACGCCGAAGTCGTAGACCTGCACGATGTTGGCGTGCGCGAGCTTGGCGATCGACTGCGCCTCGCGGCGAAAGCGCGCGATGAAGTCGGGGGTGGCGTGGAGCATCACCTTGATGGCGACGGCGCGATCGAGCTCCGGATCGCGCCCGCGATAGACGGCGCCCATGCCGCCCTGCCCCAGTAACGTCAGGTCTACGTAGCGGCCGATGGCTGCCATGGCGCTCTATTGTACGCGAATCGCGGGAGATCTTCTGCGTCAGTCGTCGCGGACCCGGCGCG
>JAQBQH010000232.1 GCA_028287105.1 Myxococcales bacterium | reverse complement strand
GCAGCGAGCCCCGACCCTCCAGTGACTGCTCTGCCTCCAACCACAGCAGCGCCAACGGTGGCGGCAGCCCCGCCTCCGTCCGCGACGTCTATGTGTCCGCGCGTCCCGCTACTCGCGCACCCGGTTCGTGTCCGTCCAGAGCTGCCTAGCACGCAAGAAGGACACTGCGGGCGAGCGACCTCGACGCCGGGCGTCGAGCGGGTCCCCTACGGTCGAAGCATTGACGACGCTCTTTACTGCCTCGACGCATTGTACGAAGGCCCCGACGGACTGCCCCTCGACAGGATGTTGGAGGCTGCGCTCGAGCATCTGACGCGAGTCTTTTCGAGCGTTCGCGTGACGGCGGGAAAGAACGCCATCGCCATCTCGGCGCGGGGGCGCACGCTTTCGATCGCTCCAGTTCACGATGTCCCCTCGTTGGCCGTTGCGATGGTCCGCGTCGCGGAGCTCGCGCGGTCAGTCGTGCCGGCCTCATCGATTTCGGAGCTGGGCAGCCCCGAGCATGTGTTGCTTCGAGGCGCTACGGCAGCGTTGGCATGGGGCGCAGACTTTATGACGCCGGCGGGCACGCCGATGCCGCCGCCACCGAGGGCGCCTTCAGCGTCGGAACGGGTTGAGCAGCAGAACTCGCAACAAATCCTCAGCGACGATATCGCGTACGTCAAGTTGGTGCACTTTACCCGAGGAGCTGCTGCGGGTTTGCGGCAAGCGCTAGCTCAGCGACGACGGTGGCGCGGAGTCATCCTCGACCTGCGTGGATCCTCTGGCGGGCTCCTCGTTGAGGCGCTCTCGCTTGCAGACGTATTCCTTCACCGCGGATGTGTCGCCATTACCGTAGGCAGTGCTCAAGCTGAGGCGGTGGTTGCGCGCGACCAGCCTTTCGACTCCGATAGCCCGCTCGTGATTCTCACTGACCGATGGACCGCGTCGGGAGCGGAGTTGCTCGCTGCGACGCTCCAGGCAAACAATCGAGCAGTGATCGTTGGGGAAAAGACATTCGGGAAAGGAGTCATCAACGTCCTGATGGATGTGGATGGCGGTGGACAGATTTCGGTTCCGATCGCTGAGTTGCTTCCGGGCGACGGACAATCTTTCAACGGTCACGGGCTTGACCCCGACATCCTGGGGACCTCGGCGGGTGACGCGCATAGCAGTCCCGACCCCACTCTCACACTCGCCGTACAGGCTCTGCGTGATACGGCGAAGCCACCGCGACGAAGGTGAGCATGCGTCGCCGGTACGCTTAACCAGTTAAGTTCGCGAACTGCTGTTCCGGAACCACCGCTTCCAGGGATCTGGATCCGGATCGTCATGCGATTCCCGCACTAGCTACGCTTCTCTTCGGTCGCGTTGCTGGAAGGGAGACGTTCCATGACTAGAGTTCTCGCACCAGGGTTCGCGCAATACATTACGGCGTCAGCTCGGCGAACGCCCGCAGCCGCCAGTCGATCATTGCTTTGCTCCTTCAGTCACGCGGCGGCGTCAACATCATGCGCTTGCCTGCTTTGAGCAACTCGATCCCCTGACAACTGTCGTCGTCTCCAAGTTTGCAACCACGCTCGAAAGCGTTCTGCGCCTTGGCGCGATCTGCGCTCGATTGAAGGATCGCCGCCGCCAGGCATGCAGCGACGACCTTGCCGTCGCACGCTTCCTCAAACCGCTGTAGCGCGGCGTGAGGATTGGCGCGGATCCCCTGTCCGAAATGCATTGCCACGCCAAGCCGATAGCAGCCGCCAGCGAAGTGAAGACCGCAAGACCGTCGATAGAACGTGAGAGCGCGCGTCAGGTCCTTCGGTTCACCGCGCGCCGTCCTCGACGCTTGTCCCATCCACCAACAAGCGATCCCACTACCGACCTCGCAGCGTCGCGCGAATACGACACGGGCGTCTTGGATATCGTCGGTAGCGTCGAGCGCGAAACCGACATCGTCGCAGTAGTCAACCGTGGTGTCCGCCTCTGCATCCTTGCAAAGCGGCCGCATCACCGAGAGCGCTCTTTGCGGATCTTGCGGAGTCTCGTCTCGGCCGTGCAACAGATCATGCGCAAACTCATCGCAGCCGGTCGGCGAGCCTAGCTCGCACGCCTGCTCGAAGCGGCGATGTGCTGCGCGCGGGTGACGGCGCGCGTACTCGGTCGAGGCGACAGTCAAACATGCTTCGCCGTTATGCTGCCGCTCGCAATCCGTGAGCGCCAGCGCGTACTCCTTCTCGGCATCGGCGAGCCGGCCGCCGCTGCGATAGTAGAACGACAGATTGTGGCATCCGACACCGGCGAGATTGCACGCCCGCTCGTAAAACTTGAAGGCGTGGGCGTCGTCTTTCGCGCGGCCTTCCCATTCGGTATCAGGATCGTAGATGAGCGCCAAGCGGTAGCAGGCGAACATCAAGCCGAACGTGCACGCTCGATCGTAGAGGTCGGCCGCGAGGGAGTCGTTCTCTCCGAGTTGTGCAGCCATGGCACCCAAGAGGCAGCCGTCGGCGTCGCCGCGACGACACTGCAGGGCCAGCGCGGTCATCTCGGATGGCCGCGGCCGGCGATGTTCGATTATCTTTGTCAGCTCGTCCGCGCGGGCGCAGGCTCCGGCGACGCCGTAATTACAGAGCAACTGGAAACGCAGGAACGCGGCGCTGACGTTATGGACCTTGCCGTCGTTCTTGGCCTCGCGGTCGGCGAGCGTCATGCACGCCGGCAGGTTGCCCGACCGGCACTCCTTGTCGTCATCGGCGCGAGCCGACGAGGTCAAGAGAGAAAGGACGAGGATGGCGACAGCCGAGCGCATTCGGCGGACAATACAACAAACGAGCCTGCCCACCGTCACGAGAACGGATCGTTCGAGACGAAAAGGTAGAAGTCGCTCAGCGGCTCACTGCAGCAGTCGGTGCGGTTCCGCACCTCCACGTTGTCGACGAGCACAGGTCGCCCGAGATCGCCCTGCCACCAGGACGGCCGGGCAGACTCGGTGTGCGAAACGGAGCCGCTGCCGAACGCTCCGCTCGTATTGCCGTCCACGGCGCGGTCCCGCGTTCCGCCGTGGGCGGTGCTCGCTTGCGTTGCCCGCTGATGAAGCGCGAAGTTCTGCAGCGTCGTTTCGGCCGACGCGCGACGCGCGACGGCGGGCTCGTCATCGCCGTTGGCCCAGCCCGCGACGACTACGAGAATCCAACAAGTCAACTGGACCGATGCGGCGGCTGCGGCACGAACTACGGCGCGACGATTGCGGAGGGAGGCGGCGATGTCAACAGTGGTGCGATCGCCTCGTGCTGTGCACAGCGTTCGCCCTTCACCATCCCCGCCCGTGATCGCCCTTGCTTGGCCGGACCCGGCGCGGCCTACTTGATCCGATGGACGCCGACGATCTGTGCACCTATTGCTATCGCGATACGAGGCCGTTCACTGAGGAGCACGTGCTGCCTGACTCGCTCGGCGGCAACATCGAACCCACCAACCCGTTCAAGCTGTTGACGGTGTGCGAGAGTTGCAACGGGACTGCCGGGCGACACATCGACGGCCCGTTCGCGCGCAGTTGGCTGAT
>JAQBQH010000230.1 GCA_028287105.1 Myxococcales bacterium | reverse complement strand
GGCGTGCTCCTCCAGCGGACCCGCTGATGTCGCGCTGCGCGCGACGCGGGTCCTTTACGCCGCCGGCAGCGCGCCTTGCTACCTCCGCTCTGCGCGTTCGAGCACGTTGCAAATGAGCGAGGGAGCGTCCTGGTACCAGGCGCAAGAGCGGACGCGACCTGCCGGCGGCGTAGAGGGGCCGCGTGAAGCGCGACCTGGGCGGCCCCGATGGAGCACGCCGCGAAGCGGCGACTGCGACGGATTCCGACGCCGGGAGGTCGCCTCACTGCGTCCGCGAACCCAGCCGTCCCGAAGCGATTCGTTCTTCACTCACCGGCAGCCCGCCGTGAAACCCGGCCAGCGTTCGAGGTCGAATTTCCCGACGCGGACGAGGAGCAGGTAGGCAATGAACAGGTTGAGGAGGACCCACGCGACATTCACCGTCGAGGACGACAGCCCCCTTGCAGCCCCTACCGCCCAGACGAGGCGACGTAGAGCGAGCTGCCGCGGAACTGTGTGTGGTAGAGCCGCGCGTACAGCCCGCCGCGCGCCAACAGCTCTTCGTGCGGCGCAACCTCCACCACGCGCCCGCGGTCCATGACCGCGATGCGGTCGCTGCCGAGAATGGTGGAGAGCCGATGCGCGATGACGATGCTCGTCCGCCCCCTCATGAGCTGCGCGAGCGAATCCTGGATGAGCGCCTCGGACTCGCTGTCGAGCGCGCTGGTCGCCTCGTCGAGGATCAGGATTCGCGGATCCGCCAGAAAGGCGCGCGCGATGGCGATACGCTGCTTCTGACCGCCCGACAACCGGCAGCCGCGCTCACCGAGCAGCGACTCGTAGCCCTGCGGCAGCGCCGTGATGAATTCGTGCGCATGCGCAGCCTCGGCCGCCGCGCGGACCTCGACGTCGGAGGCGTCCGGCCGTCCGTACCGAATGTTGTCCTTGGCGGTGCCGGAAAAGAGCAGCGTCTCCTGCGACACCATCGCCACCTGCGCGCGCAGGTGACGGAGCGGCAGCGTTCGGATGTCGCGGCCGTCGAGGAGCACGCGCCCGCCCTCGGGATCATAGAAGCGGGGAACCAGTTGAATGAGGCTGGACTTGCCGGCGCCCGACGGTCCGACGAGCGCGATCACCTCGCCCGGGCGAATCGTCAGCTCGAGGTCGTGGAGCACCGGGCGCGACGGCTGATAGCCGAAGGTGACGTTCTCGAAGCGCAGCCCGCCCTCGACCGTCTCGGGACGCACGGCGTCGGGACGCTCTTTGACGTCGGGTTGGGTGTCGAGGAATTCGAAGACGCGTTCGATGGCGGCGAGCGAGTTGTGCAGGACCGAGTTGAGCTCGCTGATGCGGTTCACCGGGAAATAGAGCTCGCGCAGAAGCAGAATGAACGCGATCACCGTGCCCATGCTGGTCTTGCCATGCACGAGCCGATAGGAGCCGTACCAGATCATCCCGAGCGTGGCCATCTGCGTGAGCCACTGCACGAGGCTGTTGGAGAGCGCGCTCACCCGGACGTTGCGCATCGTCAGGTCGAACAGGTTGCGCGCCCGCGCGAAGAAGCTGCGCACCTCGCGCTTCTCGGCGCGGAAGATCTTGATGACGTGAATGTTGGCGACGCGCTCCTGCACCTCGCCAGACAGGATCTCGGTCGCCTCCTGCACATCGCGTGAGGTCTGCGTCGTGCGCGGGCCGAAGCCGCGCATGGCGACGACGTAGAAGGGGAAGACGATCATCGCCGCGATCGCCAGATGCGTATCCATCGCGAAGAGGACGTAGATGTAGAAGATACAAGTGACCAGATCCATCCAGATGTTGATCATCGCGTTGCCGACGAAGTTCTGCGCCAGCGCGACGTCCGCCATCAGCCGCGACACGATCGCGCCCGACTGGTGGGCCTGGAAGAACGAATGGCTGAGCCGACTGAGGTGCTGAAAGAGGTCGGTGCGCAGATCGAGGATGGTGCGGTGGCCGGCCAGGTTGGCCAGGTAGCTGCGATAGTAGAGCGCGACCGCCCAGACCGCGTAGATCACGAGCAGCGTGACGACGAGGACGTTGAACGAGCCCCACGACGTCCTCGACTCGGCCGGCAGGAGCTTGGTCGCCCAGCCGAGATACGCCTCGAAGGCGCGCACGATCACGTCGCTCGAGGTGCCATCGGTCGCCCCGCCTGCCGCGGGCCGGACCAGCCGATCGGTGATGAACTTGAGCGTGAGCGCCATGCTCGACGGCAAGATGAACTTCGCCATGCCGCATAGGGTCGCGAGGCCAATCAGCCGAAGGTAGGGGCGGACGTAGGCGAGAAAGCGGACGAGCGCCCTGCGGTTGCTGGAACCCATGGCCGACGTTCTCCCACGGAACGGCGGTCCGGCAACCGGGAGTTCGATGGGCCGGGGCTACTTCGGCGGGTGCTGCGTGAGCGGACCGAGGAAGTCGCGCTTGCCGATCGGGACGCCGTGCTGGCGGAGGATCGCGAAGGCGGTCGTGAGGTGAAAGAAGAAGTTCGGCTGCGCGTGCTCGCGGAAGTAGTCGGCGCCGGTCATCGTCTTGCCCTCCCACCGCGGCTGGGTGATCGAGCGCGTGTTCGCGGTCTCGAAGTCCTTCGCCGTAAATCCGTCGAGGTACGTGACGACGGCGCGGACCCGCGCGCGCAGCTGATCGATCGTCTCCTCGGTGTCCGGATGCGCGGGCGCGTCCTTGCCGGTGAGCCTGGAGGCGGCGAGCTTGGCCGTGTCGCAGGCGGTCTGCACCTGGAACGAGAACGGCAGCTGGTCGACGACGAGGCGCAGACCGAGGAAGTTCTTCGAATCGATCTTCTTGCTCACGGCGTGAGCGGCCGCCGCCTCGAGCCACTTGTCGAGCTGTCCGAGCTGCTTCTTCATCTGTTGGAACGCGTCATGAATCATGCGCGCATCCTACGCCTTCGTGCCGACCGCCGCCAGCCGGCTCAGCGCGGCTTGGCCATGAGCCGCTCGATCTCGTCGGCCCCGCGCGGGAGCGCCGCGCTCAGGATCTTCGGGCCCGCCTTCGTCACGAGCACCGTGTCCTCGATGCGTACGCCGATCTTCTTCTCGGGAATGTAGATGCCGGGCTCGATCGTGATGACGCTTCCCTCGGCGATCGGCTCGTAGCGCATCGCCTCGACGTCATGCACCTCGAGCCCGACGTGGTGGCCCAGACCGTGGATGAAATATTCGTAGTAGCCGGCCTCGGTCATCACCTTCTCGGCCACACGCTGCAGCTCGTTCCAGGTCACGCCCGGGCGAACCTTCGCCAGCGCCGCGTTCTGCGCCTTGAGCACCGTGTCGTAGGCGCGCCGCTGCTCGGGCGTAAAGTGCCCCGACGCCGGGAACGTACGCGTCACGTCGGTGGCGTAGTGGTCGAACTCGGCGCCGGCGTCGATGAGCACCAGCTCCCCGTCCTCGATGACGCGGTCGTCCTCCGGATAGTGCAGCACACAACCGTCGGGACCGGCGCCGACGATCGACGGATACGACAGCCGCCGCGCGCCACCGCTGCGAAAGGTGTCTTCGACGATCTGCTTGAGCTCCCACTCGTGCATGCCGGGATGCACGCGCCGCATCGCGGCGAGGTGGCCGGCGACGGTGATGTCGGTGGCGCGCTGGATCTTCTCGACCTCGCGCGGCTCCTTCGTCATGCGCATGCGTCCCAGGATCAGGTGCGCGTCTTCCGTCTTGGCGCCGATCACGCGCTTGGCCGTCTTCTCGTAGATCTCGGCGATCTTCGGCGGATCGGTGTCGTACGGCAGCGGCGCCCCGAAGTACTGCAGGACCTTGTGCCGCGAGAGCTGCATCGCCAGCTCCCAGCCGAGCTGCTCGATTCGCCGCACCAGCTCGAATCCGACGCGCTGCTCGACGGCGCGGCTCGGCAACAGCGCGCGATAGCCGCTCCAGCGATCGCGCTCGGGGCGCGCCGCGGCGAGGAAGAGCTGCTCGCGCTCCTCGGGCGGATTCTCGGGGGCGAGCAGCAGACCGGCGTCACGCTCGTCCCACAATCCGGTCAGATACATGAAGCTCGTGTCCTGACCGCTGTCGAGCTTGTCCCGCGGGGTCGCGGACAGGATGACGCCCACGCCCTTTTTCATGAGCCCCATCAGGCGTGCGCGACGAGCGCGATAGACGTCGGGCGAAAACGGCGTCGTGCCGGCGGGTCGCTCGCGCGACGCCGAGGGCGGCGCCGGTGAGGGCGGCGTCGGGTCGGCGAGCGCGGGCGCGGCGGCGGCAACGAGGATGGCGACGGTGACGGTGCGGGGGAGGAGGCGCGCGATCATGCACTCAGCCTACGTTCGTTACGCCAAGGCTCACAAGCGCATTGCGCGTTGCCGGTGGGCTACATCACAGCGGAGAAGAGACGCGGCAGCGAGGGCTGCCGCTCAGGAGGGAACGATCGTCCGCGCGCTACGGGCAGGCCTGATTGGGGACGTTGTTGCAGTTCACGCACGTCGAATACGCGCACTGATTCGCGTCGGTCTGCGAGAAGGCCGGCACCTGGAGCGGCATGCATGGGCCGTACGGGCTGTACTGGGCGTAGTTGTAGTAGCTGTACGCCTGTCCGGGCAGGATCGTGTAGCCCGGATAGAGCGCCTGCGCGCACGCCGTCGCTTCCGTCTGCGAGTTGGCGTAGGCCGCGTACTCCGTTGCCGCACAGAGGTTGTACGGATTGCGCACGCCGAGCGCGTAGGCCTGGGTCTGCGGCCCGATCGGGTTGCCGCCGCAGGTCTTGGCGCCGTTGGTGGCGGTGCACTTGCCGCCGATGCAGGCGAGGCCACTGCAGCAGCTCGCGTTCGACGAGCAGCTGGCGCCGCCCGCGCCGCAGCTCGGCTGCGGGTTCGGCTTGCAGAATCCGGCGACGTCCCGATCGGCGTTGCGGCCGACGCAGCTATTGCCGGCGTCGCAGATACCGCCCGCCTTGCAGACCTGGTAGGCGCCGCCGCCCGGGGCTCCCGATGACACGCAGTGGTTGTCGTAGATGTTGCAGACGGTGGAGCTGCGGTTGTAGCTGCACATCGGGCGCGAGCCGATGGAGTCGACGAGGGTGCAGCAGGTCTGGCCCGGTGCCGAGCCGCACTGCTCACACTTGTTGTCCGCCGGGTTGCAGTAGGTGGACTGCACGTTCTGGCCGAGGCACGCCTGGGGCTGGTCGGTCGCGCCGCAGCAGCCGCGTCCGGGGAGCCCGCAGCAGTACGGCTTCGGACCTGCGGTCGACGACGGGTGGCGGCTGGCGCGATCGTGCCAGACGGCGTTGTGGTCCATGCCGATGACGTAGATGTCGATCTGCTGATTCGAGACGTCCGACGACGGCGGCGAGACCGCCGAGACGCCCCACCGGTTGGCGCAGTCGACGAGCTGCGTCCAATCGATCCAGCCGCTGCCGGTCCACGTCTTCTGGTAGACGGCGTTGTCGGTGCCCAGGACGAAGAAGTCGAGGTGATTGGGGCCCCACGACGAAACGGCGCCGGCTTGCTGCATCTTGCCGCCCATCGACTCCCAGACGCCGGTGACCTCGTTGTCCTGCCAGTAGTGCCACGGGGTCATGGACGGATCGGGCGCAATGATGTCGATACGCTGACCGCCCCAGCTCACCGCCGCCGGCGGCACCGACGACAGATTGCCGCCGCGCGAGATCCAGCCGTCGTTCCACAGCGTGGCAACGCCGGTAATCTCCCAGAGCGCGTTGTTTCCGCCGACGCCGAAGATGTGGACGTAGTAACCGGTGGCGGCGATGGTGACGCCACCACCGATGATGTAGCCGCCGATGTTCTTCCAGTCGAACCAGTTGGTGCCGCTGCGCAGGCGCGTCGAGACCGAGCCGTTGTAGTGGACGGCGGCGATCACGAGGCCGGACTTGGAGTAGCTCGCGGCGGCCAGACCGGTGAAGGTGCCGTCGCCCAGATCTTGCGGCGCGCCCCAGCTGATGCCGTCGCCCGTGCGGTCGTAGAGGTGACCGTCGGTGCCGACGTAGACCATGTCCCAATTGGTTCCGTTGGTGGCGATCGCCGGCTTGCCCTGCATGGCGCCGTTGTCGAAGTGGTCCCAGCCGCCGTTCCAGCCGAGGAGGTCGCCGGACGAGGGCGCGAGGCCTTGCCCGATCGTGGCTTCGTCGCCGCTGGTCGGGACGCTGCAGCCCGCGAGGGCGACGGTGATGAGAGAGATGCCGAGTGAACGCTTCATGAAGAGAGGCCTCCTGATTGGAGGCGCCGGCTGTGCAAGCTCGGGTCCACATGCGGAAAGGCGGGCGGCGGGCGGCGGCACCGCCCGCTGTAGCCGCGCCGGAGACGAAATCGGTGGCGGCTGTTGTTTGCTTCGCAACGCCTCCTCGTTGCGGTCGACTGAACGTCGGCGGTACGATGATCCCGCCATGAAGCTCGAAGCGATGATCGACATGCCATGCCTGCTCACCGGCACCTGGTCGCGATTCGGCGTTCATCTCTTTCACGGCCGGGTCACGACGCGCGACATGGACGAGATGGAGCAGCTCGGCGACGCCTGGATGGCCAAGAATCCGGGAAAGATCGTCGAGCTGGTGATCATCTTCCCCAGTCGCGAGCGCATGACCGGCGCCGAGCGCACGCGCATGTCGCGCGTGATCAAGCGCCGCGAGAAGGAGCGCACCGCCTCCGCCACGGTGATTCTGGCGCAAGGTCTCACGGGCGCCGTGCATCGCAGCGTGCTCACCGGGCTGCTCATGCTGGTTCCGCCGCCGCATCCCGTGAAGATCTTCGGGGCGACGCGCGAGGCGGTGGCCTGGCTCGCGCCGCACGTGCAGGCGCTGTGCGGCCCGACCGCGTCAACCGAGGCGCTCACCGGCGCGGTCGAAGCGCTCTGCGCCAAATTCCAGGCGCGCCTCGAAGGGAGCGATCAGCACCCGTGACCGCCCGCTCGCCCGCTCGCCCGCTCAGGCGAGATTGTGAAAGACGCGCTGCACGTCTTCGTCTTGCTCGAGCGCATCGACCAGCGCCATCACTTCGGTAACCTGCGCCTCGGGCAGCTCGACGTGCGTCGTGGGGATGTACTCCGACTCCGCCGAGATCGGCGTAATGCCGCGCGCCTCGATGGCCGCCTGTAGCTGTCCGAAATTGGAGAACGCGCAGCGCACGATGATCTGCTTCTCGCTCTTCTCGCCGCTGCCTTCGCCCATCTCCTCCAGGCCGAAGTCGATCAGCTCCAGCTCCAGGGTCTCCAGATCGAGCCCCGCGGGATCGAGCCTGAAGACGCCCATGCGCTGAAACATGAACGCCACCGATCCGGTCGCGCCCATGTTGCCGCCGTGATCCTTGAAGTGCATCCGCACGTTGGCGACGGTGCGGGTGGGGTTGTCGGTCGCCGTCTCGACGATCATGGGCACGCCGTGCGCGCCATACCCTTCGTAAAGAACGATGTCGTATGATTGCTGGTCCTGCCCGCTGGCGCGCTTGATGGCGGACTCGACCTTGTCCTTCGGCATGTTGGCCGCGCGGCAGTTTTGCAGGACGCGCCGCAGCGACGGATTGGAATCGGGGCTCGGACCGCCGGCCTTGACCGCGATCGCGATCTCCTTGGCCAGGCGCGTGAACACCTTGGCCATCTTGTTCCAGCGCGCGAACATCGTGTGCTTGCGCGTCTCGAAGATTCGTCCCATCCCCCGTTTCTACCGCGCGGTTCGGCCGTGATCAATCTCGCGCGCCGTCAGCGCGCTTGACGTGCACGCGTCCAACAGCGGAAGTTGGTTACTTGAACCGGTCGATGATGGCGCTCCTTGCTCTGAGCATGTCGGCGTTGGCCGCTTGCAGCGATCCCGGCGACCTCGCGACCGACATGGCAATGTCGCCCGACGCGCCCGACCTGCAGGCCCCGCTCGATGCATCGCGGCGCCAAGATCTGTGGTGGCCCGGGTCCGACCACCTGCGGCTCGTCACCGGCAACCTGACGACCGGTAACGGTCAGTCCTACGAGCAGCCGGGCATCCGGATCCTTCGCGGGCTCGCGGCCGATGTCGCGATGATTCAGGAGCTCAACGTCGCGAGCAACTCGACCGCCGATCTGCGGACGTTCGTCGACGAGGCGTTCGGAACCGGGTACTCGTTCACGCGCGCCCTGGCGTCGGGGCAGATCCCCAATGGCATCGTCAGCCGCTATCCCATCCTCGCCAGCGGCGAGTGGACGGACAGCCAGGTGAGTGACCGCGACTTCGTGTGGGCGCAGATCGATATTCCGGGTCCGATCGACCTGTACGCCATCAGCGTCCACCTCCTCGGCACCGGCGCCGGCGCGCGCAACCTCGAGGCCATCGAGGTGGTCCAGCATATCCAGGGCTTTCCGGCCGACGCCTACGTCGTCCTCGGCGGCGACTTCAACACGGCGACGCGCGCGGAGCCGTGCGTGCAAACGCTCTCGTCGGTGCTGATCACGACCGGCCCGTTCCCCGTCGACCAGGCGAGCCTCGACAACACCAACGCCAACCGCAACAAGCCCTACGACTGGGTGCTGGTCAACGGCAGCCTCGCGGCGCAGGAGAGGACGGTCGCCATCGGCGGCAACTCCTTCGACCACGGTCTCGTCGTCGACACCCGCGTGTATTCGCCGATCTCCGATCTCGCGCCGGCGCTCGCCGGCGACAGCGGCGCGACGAACATGCAGCACATGGCCGTGGTGCGCGACTTCGCCCTGCCGAGCACGTCGTCAGGCGACTGACCCGGGGCGATGACCTGTGGCACAATTCCGCGTCATGCACACGGGTGACAGTGCGCCCACCCCCGCGCAAGCGGAGTGGATGAGCCTCGCCTACGGGATGTTCCTTCACTTCGGACCCTGGACCTTCTCGGGCGTGGGCGACGGCAAGTTTCCCGCCGAGCGCATGCATGCGCCCGACCTCGACATGCGTCGCTGGGCGCGGCTCGCGGCGGAGTCGGGGATGCGCTACGCCGTTCTCACGGCCAAACACGTCGACGGCTTCTGTCTCTGGCCGAGCAAGCGGACCGCCTATTCGGTCGCGGCCACACCGGCGCGCAGGGACCTGGTGGCGGACTTCGTCGAGGCGTTTCGCGCCGAGGGGCTGAAGGTCGGCCTCTACTACGCGCTGCTCGACCGCAACTGCGCGTTCTTCGAGGACGACGCCCGCTACGCCGAGTACATGCGCGACCAGGTGGCGGAGCTCCTGACCGGCTACGGCGAAGTGCTGGAGCTCTGGTTCGACGGCGCCTGGGACAAGGACCATCCGACGCGCGACTGGCCGCACGATCCGGCGTGGGAGCCGCTCACCGGTGCGCGCTGGGAGTGGACCCGGATGTACGAGCACATCCATCGCCTCCAGCCGCGCTGCCTCGTCATCCAGAACTCGAGCTCCGACCGGCCCGGGGTGCCGAACTATCTTCCCGTCGATGCGCGCACGAGCGAGCACTTCGACTTCGTGTGGCGGGAGCAGCTGTGCGCACCGAGGGTCGACCCGGTGCTCTCGTCGGCGAGCGGCTCCGTGTTCCTGCCGCTCGAGTACTGCACGACGCTGACGCCGGGTTGGTTCTGGCAGGCAGGGGCCTGTTACTCGCATCCCTCGGCCGAGACGATCGCAGGCTGGCGGCTGCGCGCCGAGGGGCAGGGCGCGAACCTGCTACTCAATGTCGGGCCCGACACCTCGGGACGGATTCCCGACTATCACCGGCCGTTCCTGCTCGACGCCGACCGTCTGGTCCGCGCCGCCCATTCCGCCGGGAAATAGCGATGCGGCCGACCGTCATCGTCGTGTCGCACACCCACTGGGATCGCGAGTGGTATCAGCCATTCGAGGTGTTTCGCTTGCGGCTCGGCCAGATGGTCAGCGCACTGCTCGACATCCTCGATGCCGATCCCGAATTCCGCCACTTCATGCTCGATGGTCAGACCGTCTGTCTCGACGACGTCCTCGAGCTGCATCCTTCGCTCCGGTCGCGCTTGAAGGCGCACGTCGACTCCGGGCGCATCAGCATCGGCCCCTGGTACGTGCTGCAGGACGAATTTCTCGTCGGTGCCGAATCGATCGTGCGCAATCTGTCCGACGGCCTCTCCAGCGCCCGTCGATTCGGCCGCGCGATGACCATCGGATATCTGCCCGACGCGTTTGGCCACATCGCGCAGATGCCGCGCATCTTGCGCGGATTCGGGATCGAGACCGCGGTCGTGTGGCGCGGCGTCGGTGACGCGTCGCCGGGCAGCGAATGGCGTTGGCGCGCGCCGAGCGGCGCCGAGGTCTTGTGCCTCTTTCTACCGGGCGGATATGGCAACGCGCACCGACTCGGCTCGGATCGCGATCAGGCGCTCGATCGCTTGCGCGCCGATCTCGCGACCGTGTTGCCCCAGAGCCGTGCGGCGCTGCTCTTGTGGATGAACGGGAACGATCATCAGCCGGCCGAGCCGCACGTGCCGGCGCTCTTGGCCGCGCTGGGGCGCGCGCTGCCGCAGATCGACATCGAGCATGCGTCGCTCGAGCGTGCCGCCCAGCTGGTGCGCGAGCGAATCGAGGTGGCCGCGCTCCCCCTCGTCGAGGGTGAGCTGCGCCGCGCGACGCCGACGGTGCCGGTGCTCTCCGGGGTCTGGTCGGCGCGCAGCTGGCAGAAGCGGAGTCACGATCGCGCCGAGGCGCTGTTGGTTCGGTTTGCCGAGCCGTTCACCGCGTTGGCGGCGCTGGCGGCGGCGTCGTCGTCGCCCTCGTTGTCGTCGTCGCCCTCTGCCGACCATCGCGACGCGCTGGCCTACGCCTGGCGCCTGCTGTTGCAATGCCAACCGCACGACTCGATCTGCGGCTGCTCCATCGACGAAGCTCATCGGGACATCACCGCCCGCCTTCGTCGCGTCAAACAGCTTGGACGGACGCTGGTGGACCAGGCCGTCCATGCGCTCGTCGGTGCACGCACCCCCGACTTCGCGCTGCACGAGGCGATCGCGATCCTGAATCCGCATCCGTTCGCCATCAGCGCCATGGCCGAGGTCGAGCTGCAGCGCCACCGCGACACGCCGTTTCGGCTGGTCGGCCCGACGGGCGAGCTGCCCTACGAAATCATCTCGCGCGCGCCGACCGATGGTCCCGATCGCAAACCGGCGGAGTGGCTCCGCGTGCGCCTGTTTGCCCGCGACCTGCCGCCGCACGGCCTGCGCCTCGTGGCGATCGAGCCGGGCGCACCGATGCCGTTTTCCGCGCCAGACACGACGCTCGCCGTGCGTCCCATCGCCGGCGGCCTCGAGATCGTCGACGCCGAGAGCGGCCTCTGCATCGTGCACACCTTCGAAGACGAAGGCGACCGCGGCGACCTCTACGACTTTTGCCCACGAGAGGACGCCCCGCCGCGCAGCTCGCGCGACACGCCGCTGGGAGCGCACATCAGCGCGCGCGCCATCGGTCGGCGCGTCGAAATCGACGTCGACATCGACAATCACAGGCCCGACCACCGCTTCCGTGCGCGCTTCGATCTCTCGACCCCGCCGGCGTCGTTCTGGACCGAGACCTCCTTCGGCTGGCTCGAGCGAACGACGGCGGGCACGCACCCGGTCGCCGCGATCAGCGCGACGCGCCGAGCCCCATCGTTCGCCTTCGGCGGCCCGGGGCTGCACGAGGTCGAGCGGGGCGCCGACGGCGCGCTCTTCCTGACGCTGTTTCGCGCCATCGGCTGGATGTCGCGCGGCGATCTGTCGACGCGGCCCGGCCACGCTGGATACAACGTGCAGACGCCCGACGCCCAGGGCCTCGGTCGGCTCCGCTTCCGCTACGCCGTCGCGGTCGGCACCGACGCGGTACGCGCGCTCGAGCCGGCCCTCGTCGGCCCGCGCGCCGTCGCCCTCGAGCGAGCCCAACCGGCCGACCGCGCCTTTCTGTCCATCGAGCCCGCGACCGTGCGCCTCTCGATCTTCAAACGCGCCAACGACGCGGACGCGTTCATCCTCCGCTTGTGCGGCCCGCCCGGCGAGCCGGTCACCGCGCGCATTCGACTCTTTGGGCCCCTGCGCCGCGCCTGCTGGTCCGATCTCGACGAACGCATCGGCGCCGAGATCGACCTCTCCGGCGCCGGCGACGAGCTGGCCGTCCCCATTGCCGCCAACGAGGTCGTGACCCTGCGCCTCGAATGAAGACGAAAAGCGCACGCTCAAGGACGAGGTTCGCGCTACGATGCGCCGGATGAGCGGACGCACTGGACTGGTCGCCTTCTGGAAGGGCTACGATCGCAAGCTCTACGTGCGCGCGGCGCAGCTCGCCGACGAGCTCGGCTACGACTCGTTCTGGGTGCCCGAGGCCTGGGGCTACGAGATCTTCACGCTCTTGACCGAGATGGCGCTCGCCACCAAGCAGATCAAGCTCGGCACCGGCATCGTCAACGTCTTCAGCCGCTCGCCCGGCCTCATCGCCATGAGCGCCGCCACCGTCGACGAGATCAGCGGTGGCCGCTTCATCCTGGGCATCGGCCCGAGCGGCAAGAAGGTCATCGAAGGCTTTCACGGCCGCAAGTTCGACAAGCCGCTCACGCAGGTGCGCGACGTCATCCGCGTGACGCGAACGCTGCTCGCCGGCGGCAAGCTGAGCGACGCCGGCGCCGAGCTCGCCGACTACCGCCCGTTCACGCTGGAGATGAAGCCGGCGCGCGCGCAGATTCCGATCTACGTGGCGGCGCTCAAGCCGAAGGCCATCGAGTCGATCGGCGAGCTGGCCGACGGCTGGATCCCCACGTTCTGGCCCTACGAGCGGATCAAGGACGGACGCGCCCTCATCGAGGCCGGCGCCAAGAAAGCGGGGCGCGATCCGGCCGCCATCACCACCGCGCCGTTTACCACGGTATTGCCGCTGGCCGAGGGCGGCGCCACGATGGCCCGCCGCATCATCTCGTTCTACATCGGCGGCATGGGCGACTACTACGTCGAGCTCTTGTCGGGCTTCGGCTTCGCCGACGACTGCAAACGGATCGCCGAGCTCTATCAGGACAAAGCGACGCGCTCTCAGGCGGCGGCGGCGGTCTCGGACACGATGATCGAAGCGCTCACCATCGCCGGCGATCCGGCGCACTGCACCGCCGAGCTAAAGCGGCGCCGCAGCTTCGGCATCGACCTGCCGATTCTCAATCTGCCGACGGACATGCCGTGGGAGATGGTCGAGATGTTCATTCGCGCGATGGCGCCGCAGCGCTGATCACTCGGGGATTCCCGTGAAGACGATGCCGGTGCCGGCGCTCTTGTACTTCTTGTTGAGGTGGATGAGCACCGGCGTCAGCGACTCCAGCGCCACCGCGTTGTCGAGCGGTCCGGCGTCGAGGCCGCGCAGTCCCAGGTCCGCGACCAGCGCCAGGGTCATCGACTTCGCGCGCTCGTCGTCGCCGACGACCAGCACATCGCAATTCACCTTGGCGCCCGGCTCGGCGAGGTGGACGTGGCTGACGTGATGAAGCGCGGCGGTCACCGGCGTCGACGGGCCGAGCAGCGCCTGCGCCTCCAGCGCAGCGGCGCGGCCGGCCGGCAGCTGGACGCGGCTCACCTTGGGCGGCACCAGCGGCACCGTCACGTCGATGAGCACCTTGCCGGCGACGGCGGGCTTGATCGCCTGCAGCGTGCCCTGGTGCGCGCTGTACGGCACCGTCAGGACGATCACCTCGGCGGCCTGCGCCGCTTCCAGGTTGTCCATTCCTTCGATCGCGCCATGGCCGGCGGCGGTCAGCTCGGCGGCGCGTGCACGCGCCTTGTCGCCGTCGCGCGAGCCGAGGATGACCGTGTGGCCCGCGCGCGCCCAGCGGATGGCCAGGCCGCCGCCTTCTTTACCGGTGCCGCCCACGACTGCAATCTTCATGGCGTGCACCATAACAGGAGTCCCCGTACAGGAGTTCCCGTGATTCCGAGGAGTACCCGGTGATTCGTTCCAGCGAGCGGCTCGAGGTGATCGCGCTCTCCGGCGTGCCGCTGATCGCGCGCGGCGACGATCTCGCCCGGTTGGCGCTGGACGGGTTGGCGCGCGCGCAGCTGGCGCTGGCGGACGGCGACGTGTTGGTCGTGACCTCCAAGGTCGTGTCGCGCGCCGAAGGGCGGTTCGTCGCGCTCCCCACGGTCACGCCGTCGGCGCGCGCCCACGCGCTGGCGCTCGAGACCAACAAAGACCCACGCCTGGTGGAGCTGATTCTGGCCGAGTCGTCCGCGATCTCGCGACGGGCCAAGAACGTGCTGGTGACCCGCCATCGACTTGGTTTTATCGTCGCGCATGCCGGCATCGATCTGTCCAACTCGGTGCCGCCCGACGCTGCGCCCGACACCGGGCCGTGGGCGCTGCTCTTGCCCGAGGCGCCCGACGCCACGGCGCGGATGATTCGCGCCGCGCTGGAGGCCGCCAGCGGCGCCGCGGTCGGCGTGGTGATCAGCGACTCGTTTGGCCGCCCGTTCCGCCTCGGCACCGTCGGCGCCGCCATCGGCTGCGCCGGGCTCCCGCCCTTGTGGGATCGGCGCGGCGATCGCGATCTGCACGGCCGCGTGCTCGTGGAGACCATCACGGCGCTCGGCGATCAGGTGGCCGCCTGCGCCGATCTGGTGGCCGGCCAGGCCGACGAGGGACGGCCGTTCGTGCTGGTGCGCGGCCTCCACTTCACGCCCTCCGACGAGCCGACGGCCTCCCTCTACCGCAAACCCGACGAGGATCTCTACGCATGATCGTCGTTCTCTCCGGCGGCGTGGGCGGCGCCCGCTTTCTCGACGGAGTGGTGCGCGCGCTGCCGCCCGACACGGTCACCGCCATCGTCAACACCGGCGACGATTTCGTCCACCTCGGGCTCACCATCTGCCCCGATCTCGATACCGTCATGTACACTCTGGCCGGGCTCTCCGACGAGCAGCGCGGCTGGGGGCTGCAGGGCGAGAGCTTCGCCGCCATGGAGATGGCGCGCCGCTACGGCGGACCCGACTGGTTCAGCCTCGGCGATCGCGATCTGGCGACCCACCTTCTGCGCTCGGAGGCACTCGCCGCCGCGCAGTCGCTCTCGACGGTGACGGCGCGGCTGTGCGGCGCGCTGGGCATTCGCGCCCGCATCCTCCCCATGGCCGACGAGCCCTGCCGCACCATCATCGACACCGACGAGGGCGCGCTGCCGTTTCAAGAGTGGTTCGTCCGCCGCCGCGCACAGCCGCCGGTGCGCGGCGTTCGCTTCGTCGGGAAGCCGGCGCCGGCGCCGGGCGTACTGGCCGCCATCGAGGCCGCCGAGCTCGTGATGTTCGGCCCATCGAATCCCTACGTGTCCATCGATCCCATCTTGTCCCTCGACGGTGTGCGGGCGGCGCTGGCGAAGAAGCGCGTGGTCGCCGTGAGCCCCATCGTGGGCGGCCGCGCGATCAAAGGGCCGCTGGCGACGATGATCCCCGAGCTCACCGGCGCGCCTCCGTCGGCGGCCGCGATCGCCCGCCACTATGGGGCGCTGCTCGCCGGTGTGGTCGTCGAGCGCGGCGACGAGGCGGGGCTGTCGGGCCCGGCGGTGCACGCCACCGACACGATCATGCGCTCGACCGACGATCGACTGCGGCTGGCCAACGAGGCGCTCCTGTTCGCGCGCGGGCTCGCCGCGACATGATGGGCACCTGGGCGCTGGTGCCCCAGAAGGACTTCGCCCGCGGCAAGTCGCGGCTGAGCGCGACGCTCTCCGATGAGGCACGCGCCTCGTTCGCGCGCGGCCTGTTCGATCACGTGCTCCTGACGCTGCGGCAGTCGGGCGCGCTCGACGGGATCCTGGTCGTCACCGACTCGCTCGTCGTCGAGGAGGCGGCGCGCGCCCACGGCGCCGAGGTGCAGCGAGACGGGGCAGGGGCCTCCACGCTGGCGCAGGTGATCGACGCCGGGCTCGCCGGGTTGGCGCGTCGCGGCGCCGGCGCGGGGCTCGTGCTCATGGCCGATCTGCCGCGGCTCTCGCCGGAGGATGTGCGCGCGCTGCTCGCGTCCGCCGCGGGCCACGATCTGCTCATCGTCCGCGCCGGCGACGGCACGCACACCAACGCGCTCTGGGTCTCGCCGCCCGACCGCCTGCCGACGGCGTTCGGCCGGGCCGACAGCTTCGCCGCCCACGTCGCCGCCGGCCGTGCCGCCGGGCTCCGCCTCGTCGTCGTCGACAATCCGCGCGTCGCCTTCGACGTCGACGGTCCGGACGACCACGCGGCGCTCCTCGGCGCGCTCAGGCCCTCTTGATCTCGACGACCGGGATCACTCGCCCGCCGGTCTTCTTCTCGTACTCGGCGAAGCCGGGCGCGACCGCTGAGATCTTCTTGTACATGCGGTCACGCTCCTCGCCCGACAGCACCGCGGCCTGCCCGGTGTAGCGCTCGCCGCGCAGCTCTGCCTTCACCGCGGGGGTTTTCTCCAGGTTCTTGAACCACGCCGGATGCTGGGTGCTGCCGGCCGCCGAGGCGACGACGAAGCGGCGGCCGCCGTCCTCGAAGCACATGATGGGCACGGTGCGCTCCTTGCCCGACTTGTTTCCCGTCGTGGTGAGCAGCATGATCTTCTGTCCGCGCATCGCGCTGCCGATACGGCCGCCCGTCAGACGAAACAGCGTCACGTGAATGCCGCTCGCTACCTTGAACATCAGACCCATCGATCCCTCACTCGCGCGCGACCGGCAACTTGAAGCGGAAGCGCGCATCCTGGGTGAGCGTTTGATAACTGCCGAAACGCTCCGCGGCGTCGACGACGCCGTCGAGCGCCGTCTCTTCGCCGGCCTCGGGCACCGCGCCGTACACGCGCAGCCGGCGATAGCGCGTGTCGCGCTGCACCGGCACGCGTCCGGCCTCGCGGATGACGCGCCGCAGATCGGCCGGCGTCTGCAGCTGACCGTGCGCCGCGCCCGCGGAGGTCGAGATGCTCTCGTTGATGAGCGTGCCGCCGAGGTCGTTGGCGCCGCAGCTGAGCAGCCACTGCCCCATGCGAATGCCCTCCTTGACCCACGACACCTGAATGTTGCGCACGCTCGGCCCCAGCATCAGGCGCGAGATGGCGTACAGCCGCGCCACCTCGTTTCCCGTCGGTCCCTGGCGCAGATCGGGCAGGTAGCGCTTGACGTGCATCGGCGCCTCTTGATGCACGAACGACAGCGGCACGAACTCGGTGAAGCCGTGCGTCTCCTTCTGGATCTCGCGCAGCGTTCCGAGGTGCGCCATGCGCTGCGCGTCGCTCTCCACGTGGCCGTACATCAAGGTCGACGTCGTGGGCAGCCCGAGCGCGTGCGCGCTCGACACGACCTCGATCCACTCGGCGGTGGTGATGCGGCCCGGCGCGATGCGGTGGCGCAATTCGTCGTCGAGGACCTCGGCCGAGGTGCCGGGCAAGGAGCCCAGCCCGGCGTCCTTGAGCTCGGCCAGAAGCTCGCGCACCGGCTGGCGGCGCAGCTCGGCGCCGAACATGATCTCCTCGGGCGAGAAGGCATGCAGGTGTAGCGCGGGGGCGGCGCGCTTGATGGCGCGCACCAGCTCGACGTAGAAGTTGCCGTCCATGCCCGGCGCCAGCCCCGCCTGCAGGCACACCTCGGTGGCGCCCACCGCCTGCGCCTCCAGCGCGCGGCGCACGATCTCGTCGATGGGCAGGAAGTAGCCCTCTTCGCTCCGCTGGGTGCGTGAGAACGCGCAGAAGCGGCACGCCTTGACGCAGACGTTGGTGAAGTTGATGTTGCGGTTGACGACGTAGGCCACCTCGTCGCCGACCTGGCGGCGGCGCAGCTCGTCGGCGGCGGCGACGAGCGCGTGCAGCTCGCGCCCGTTGACGGTGCACAGCGCGATCGCCTCGGCCACCGTCGGCTCGCCGCCGTCGAGGCAGCGGTCGAGCACCGCGCGCGTGGCGCGGTCGACGCCGTCGAACAGTCCGCTCAGGCTCATGCTTCCCTCGTCGCGGTCGCCGCGGCTGGCTTTCGCTCGACGGCGACGGCGACCTCGACGGCGACGGCGGCGGCAGCGAGCTGGCCCGGCCGCTTCACCGCCGCCAGCCGCTCGACGGTCTCGCGGGTCACCGGATGCAGCCGCGAATCGAGCCACTCGGCCGTCACGTATCGATCATAGATGGGCGCGCGCGGGCGCAGCTCGAAGCCGGCCTGCGCGCAGCTGTCCGCCAGTTGGTCCAGATGCGGCCACGGGTGACGCGGGTTGATGTAGTCGGGCGTCACCGGCGAGATGCCACCGAAGTCGTTGAGCCCCGCCGAGAGCAGCGCCTCGGTCGACGACGGGTTGAGGTTGGGCGGCGCCTGCAGCGACACGTCCTCGTCGAGGATCAGGCGCGCCAGCGCGATCGCGTCGGTGATGGCCGCCTCGTCGGGCTCCGGCGCCGCGGACATGGGCACGCCCGCGACGGCGCGAAAGTTCTGCACGATGACTTCCTGAATGTGGCCGTGCGCGCGGTGCAGCCGACGAATCGCCAGCAGGCTCTCGACGCGCTCGCGCCGCGTTTCGCCGATTCCCACCAGGATCCCGGTGGTGAATGGAATGCGCAGCCGGCCCGCTTCCTCGATCATGCGCAGTCGCTTCTCGGGCCGCTTGTCGGGCGCTTTGTGGTGCGGCATCCCCGGCTCGCACAGCCTCGGGCTGACGTTCTCCAGCATGAGGCCGAGGCTGACATTGACCTCGCGCAGCCGCGCCATCTCCTCAGCGTCGAGGATGCCGGCGTTGGTGTGCGGCAAGATGCCGCGGTCCAGCGCGCGCGCCGCGCTCCAGTGGAGATAGTCGACGGTGCTCGAGCGTCCGATCTCGACGAGCGTGCGGCGATACGCCGAGAACGCCGCCTCCGGCGTGTCGCCCAGACAGAACAGCGCCTCGCTGCAGCCCTGCGCCAGGGCGCGATCCAGCCATGCCTCCACCTCGACGGGACGCATGGTCCACTCGCCGTCGTCGCCGGGAGAGCGGCGGAACGAGCAGTAGTCGCAGCGGTTCCGGCACAGGTTCGTCAGCGGCAGGAACGCCTTGGGCGAGAAGGTCACCACCCGACCAAAGGCGCGGTCGCGGACGACGCGGGCGGCGGCGAGAAGATCCGCCGCCGGCGCGTCCGAGTCCACCAGCGCCAGCGCATCCTCGTCGGAGAGCGGCGCGGCGCCGTCGAGCGCGACCATGATCAGATCAGCCCATCGCCGAAACCGAGGTCGGCTGAATCTCGTAGATCACTCGCACCTCTTCCGGCCGGCGGAACGGGTAGGAATCTTTGTTGAGGTACTTCTTGGCGAGCGAATCGATGTGGGCGTCGGCGCCCTCTTCGGTGACCTTGACGATGCGGCCGCGGATGGCGAGGTGCCGGTACGGATTTTCCGGGTCGATGATCGAGAGCGCCACGGCAGCGTTTTGCTGCATGTTGCGATCCTTGATGCGCCCACGCGCGGTGTTGACGCGCACGCGATCGCCGACCACGTCGAACCACACCGGTGTGACTTGCGGCGTGCCGTCGGGCATCACCGTCGCCAGGTGGGCAAAAGCGACCTTGGGGGCGATCAGATCCTGATAGCTGGCCGGAATCTTGGTCTCACTCATCGGCTTCCTCCGCGGTTTGGCAATGTAACACCGAACCACCTCGTCGCCATCGGGCTTAGACTCGACGGAAGGTTCCGGCGCGATACTGCTCGAAGGATCGGACGATGTCCTCGCGCGTGTCGCCGATGAACGGTCCGTAGGACACGATGGGCACGCCCTGACGCTCGCCCGCGTAGAAGAGCAGCCGCATCGGCTCGGATCCTTCGTTCGCGAGCGTCACGACGCTGTCGCCGGTGACGGCCGGCGAATCGAGCCAGCCGACCTGGGTGGGGCGGAGCGCCGCGTGGTCCGCGCCGACGCGCGCTTCCCCGTCGAGCACATAGAGGAATCCATTGTAGCTGGCGGGCAGCGTCTGCTCGACGCGGGCGCCTGGCTCGAGGCGGACATCGAGCAACGTGACCGGCACGCGATTCCGCGTCGGAGAGGTGAGCGCGCCCGTCGAGCCGCTGTACAGGCGAATCTCGACGCCGGCCTCGCGCCGGATCGGGACGGTGTCGCCCGCGACGATCTGATTGTCGGGCGTGGTCCAGCGGTCTTGCTTGGGCAGCGTCAGCCACAGCTGCAGGATGCGGAAGTGGCCCTCGATCGGACGCTCGGGACCATGAACGATGCCGCTTCCGGCCGTGGTCCATTCGACGTCGCCGGGACGGAGTCGGCCGGCGCCGCCTTCCGATTCCATGCCGCCTTCGAGCGGAAACGTCACCGTCTCGAAGCCCGCGTGCGGGTGCGGGCCAGCCAGCGCCAGGCCGTCGATGCGATCGTCCATCAAGAGGATGAAGGGGTCCTGCTCGGCCCAGGCCTCCGGCCTCAGCACTTCGACGACCGTGTGCTGGGGACCGAACTGACCGCGCGCCGGCGGCGCAAGCTGGATGACGCGAGCCAGCGATCGGTGAACCAGGCTGGTGATGGGACCCTCCGACACGTCCATGTGGTCACGCTTTCCTTATGATAGAGACTCGCCTCGGGGAAGTAATGTGACGTCCCGCTGTCTCCTGTCAAGGGGCTTTCCAATGGGAAGCGGCCGCCTTACAATGGTACCCGTGACCAAGCGGGTGGACTCACAATGTAGGGCGTTTCAGTCCGCCATCGAGGTGCTGGGCCGGCCGTGGAACGCGCTCATCTTGAACGTGCTGCAGGGCGGTCCGTTGCGCTTCAGCGAGCTCGCCGGGCTCGCCGACGGCCCGGGCGACAAGGTGCTGTCCGCGCGCTTGAAGGAGCTGGAGGCGCGCGGCCTCCTCGAGCGCCACGTCGACGCCGGACCACCGGTGCGCGTGGCCTACGAGCTCACGCGCACGGGGCGAGCGTTCCGGCAGCTCGCCGAGGCCATCGAGCGCTGGGGCCGCGAGCTGGTCGCCGACGAGCGTCCGCGCCGGCGATCGACATCCTGAGGAGATCGAATGTCCATTCAGATTCGGGTTTGGTCCGACTACATATGACCGTGGTGCTACGTCGGCCTGGTCGAGGTCGAGAAGCTTCACGCCGAGTACGACGTCGTGCTCGATTGGCAGCCGTTCGAGCTGCGCCCCGGAGCGCCGGAAGAGGGTTGGGCCATTCCGGCGCACGTGCGCGCCAAGATGGGGGCGCCTGACAACCCGTTGAAGGCGCGGGCAGAGGAGCTGGGCCTCACGCTCGTCGAGCGCGAATGGATCCCGTCCTCGCGTCGCGCCCACGAGTGCACCGAGTTTGCGCGCGCCGAGGGGCGGCTCGAGCCTTTCCACGCGGCCGTGCTGCAGGCGTACTGGAGCGAGGGGAAGGATCTTCACGAGTGGGCGGTGCTCGAGGCCGCGGCGGCAAAGGCGGGTCTCGACGCCGCCGCCATGCGCGCCAGCGTCGAGGCAGGCACGATGCGGCGCGCGGTGGATGAGCGCGTCGAGGCCGCGCATGCGCGGAATATTCACGCCGTGCCTACGTTCGTCGTCGACGATCGCCTCGTCATCCAGGGGGCGCAAACGCTCGAGGTCTTCCGCGGCGCGATGGCGCGTCTGGGAATCGAGCCGCGTCAGAGCGAGCCGGGACCGGATTGACGAACGGCCCGGCGAGCGGCTCAGGGTGCCGCCGAGAGCGACACCGATGGGCGCGGCGCGCGCGGCAGCCGCACGGTGAACGTCGTGCCGTCGGTCGGCGTCGAGTCCACCGTGATGGCGCCGCCGTGCGCTAGCACGATCTGTCGAACGATGTAGAGGCCGAGCCCGAGGCCGCGGAATGTGCCCGTTTCCTGGGCGCCGCGACGGAACGGCTCGAACAGGGCCGCCCGCATCTCCGGCGTGATGGGCTCGCCCCCATTGTGCACGCGCAGCCGCACGTCGTCGCCGCTGACGTCGATGGCGACCCGCACCGGCTCGCCGGCGGTGCCGTGTACGAGCGCGTTGCCGACGAGGTTCGACAGCACCTCGCCCAGTCGTGCCCGATCCCACTGGCCATTCGCGTCGCCGCGGACGTCCAGCTCGATGGCGCGGTCGGGCTCCGCCGCCCGCAGCTCGTCGACGATGGCGCGCGCCACCTCGGCGAGATCGGTGGGCGCCGGTGAGACCGGCAGGCTGCCGTGGAAGCGGACCTGCGCCACGTCGAGCAGCGTGCGAATCATCTCGGCCATGCGCCAGGCCGCACGATCGATGCGGTCGACGTGGTCCCGCGTCGGCGACGCGAGATCTTGGCGTCGTCGCAAAAGCCCCGTCGCGGCCAGGATGGCGCCAAGCGGGTTGCGCAGGTCGTGCCCGAGGATGCTCATCAGCTGCTCGCGGAACGTCACCGCCTGCGCCAGCTCCGCTTGCACCCGCTTCGCGTCGGTGACGTCGTTGGCGGCGCCGATGATTCCGACGATCGCTCCGCGCTCGTCACGCAGCGGATCGACCGCTATCGCCCACACGCGCGGCTCGCCTCCGGCCGTGAGCTGAATCTCGTCGTGCACCCGTTCGCCCGTGTCGAGCACGCGGCGCTTGATCGCGGTGAGCAGCGCGGCCTCGTCGTTGGGAAAGAGATCGGCGTGCGTCTTGCCGATGGTATCGCGGTCGACGGCAGCGTTGTAGTGCCAGCGATAGCGCAGCTCGCGATCCTGCTCGAAGACGGCAGTTCGCGACGCCGCCAGGGCGACGCGGAAGCGCGCCTCGTTCGCCTTCAGCTCCGCGTGCAGTCGCGCGCGGTCGATGATGATGGCGGCGCGGCGCGCGAGCTCCTCGGCGAGCGCGAGATCGTCGCGGCCGAAGCGAGTGGCCGATTCGCCTGTGGTGGCGAAGGTCATCACGGCGACCGTCGCGTCGCGCACACGCAGCGGCACGGCGATCGCAGAGCGCAGCCCGAGCTGTCGCAGCAGCGCGAGGTGCTCCGAATCCTCCGCGTTGGCCCGCAGAACCTCGTCGGTGACCTCCGGTATGAACAGAGAGCGTCCGGCGACCAGCTCGCGCCAACCCGCGCGCGTGGTCCACGGATGGACGCGTTGCAGCTTCGCCGCCAGCTCGGCCTTGCCGGGATCGCGCTGCGCCACGTAGAGGCGACGCACCGTCTTCTCGTCGCCGCGCACGTCGACCGCCGACCAGTCGGCCAGCTCCGGGATCGACAGCTTCGCGATGGCCGGCAAGAGCTCGTCCAGCTCCAGATTGCCGACGAGCAGGCTGACCTTGGAGAGGAGCTCCAGGCGCCGCTGCGCCCGCTTGCGCGCGTCGATGTCGCGTCCAATCATCACGTACGCCGACAGCCGCCCGTCGGTGAACACGGGGCTGATCTTCTGTTCGTACCATCGCCCTCCGCCCCCGCTTTGCGGAACGACGACCTCGTGCGTGATTGCAGCCTGGGTCGCGTCCACACGCTCCAGCTCCGTCACGATGAAGCGCGCCAGCTCGGCCGGAAGTCCGAGCTCGGCCGGCTGTTTGCCGACCATCGTCTCGGGCTCGCGGCCGGTGAGGTCGCGCAGCAGGGCAGCGGCCGCCCGGTTGGCGAAGCTCAGTCGGCCGCTCGAGTCGTTGAGGAGGACCGCGTCCTCGACCGCATCGAGCAGGTCGCTGAATCGGCGCCCCTGCAGGCGCAGCCTGGCCAGCTCGTCGCGGCACGGCCACTCGAGGATCGATCGAACGCGACCCCGCACCCAACCGCTCGCTCGCTGCGCAAGCCCCGCCATCCAAGCCCTCCAGCACAAAAGTGGGTCTGGATGAGATGCGGCAAGCCGCCTTTTCGCCGCACGCCCTGTGCGCAGCGACGAAGCGCTCGCTCGCAGGCCTGGCAACTCGTCCCGTCTATTTGCGTCTGCCGATCGCGGCGGCGTCATATAGGGTGCCCGGTCGCGCGACCAATCGTCATTCAAGACGGAGGTCGCCCATGAGACACCTTTGGTTGCTCCTCGTTTTCGCCGGCTGCTCTTCGACGCCCGAACGCTCGATGGTGGCGGCGCTGCCGGCGCGCGCGCAGCTGCACGTCGCCGTGCCGGCCCATCGCGACGCCGGCACGACGGCCGTCCTGTATGAGGTCACCCGACAGACCAGCAAGCAGATGAACGGCGCCGTCGATTCGGTGCTCGATCTGATCGCGGACATCAGCGCGCACCCGGCGACGGCAGCCTCCGGCGACGCGGCGGAGTGGGGGCCGTTCACGCCGCCGCTGTCGCCGGCGACCTATCGATTGATCGTCGAGCGCGTCGCGCCCGATGCGACCCGGTACCACCTCGACGCGCGCCCGCGCGGCGAAAGCGACGACAGCGCCTTCCGGCCGCTCGTGGCCGGCGAGGCGGGCGACGCCGCGGGCGCGCGCGGTGGCCGATTCACCGTCGACCAGAGCCTGGCGCATCAGCTCGATCCGCTCGCCAACCCCGGCACCGGCGCCGTGCAGGCGACCTACCACCTCGATGCGGCCACCGCCGTGCGCATGCAAGTCGGCGACGGCAACGTCGCCGCCGTCTATCGCTACGATCAGCTCCCCGACGGCAGCGGCGACTTCCGCTTCGCCACGCACGCCAACCTGGCCGGCGATCCGGCGACGCTCGAGGACGGCCTGGTGCGTTCGCGCTGGTTGCCGTCGGGCGCCGGCCGCGGGGATGCGCACGTTCGCGGCGGCGATGCCGGGGCGGCGATGGATCTCAGCGAATGCTGGGACGCGAGCTTCGCGCGTACCTTCGTGACCAACGGGAGCACCAGCGACGGCGATCCGGCGAGCTGTGCCTTCCCTGACGCCGCCTTCGCGGACCTATGAGACGATGGTGGCGCAGCCTCGTGGCGCATGAGGGAACGGCCGGCGCTCATCGATCGTGCGCTCGCGGGCGAGCTCGCCGGGATTCACCCGGCCAGCTTCGCCTGGGCGCTGACGTGCTGCGGCTTCGATCGGCAGGAGGCGGAGGACGTGCTGCAGACGGCGTACTTGAAGATGCTCGACGGGCGGGCGCGCTTCGACGGGCGCTCGAGCCTCAAGACCTGGCTGTTCGCGGTGGTACGACGGACCGCGGTCGATCTGCGGCGGCGGCGGTGGGTCGCGTCGCTGGGGCTCGAGCGCCTGTTCGCGGCGTTCGCGCCCGCGTCCTCCGACGAGCCGGCGATGGAATCGGACGAGCGCGCGCGGGTGCGGGCGGCGCTGGCTCGCCTCTCGCGGCGGCAGCGTGAGGTGCTCGATCTCGTCTTCTATCACGACTTCACCGTCGAGGAGGCGGCGCGGATCATGAACGTCTCCGTCGGCGCGGCGCGGGTGCACTATCAGCGTGGCAAGGCGCGCCTCCGGGGAGAGCTGCGATGAACGGTGCCGACGACGATCGCGTGCGTCGCGCGCTCGAGGCCGCGCACCGCGGCGAGACGCCGCCGCCATTCGGCACGCTCTTGGAGCGGCGGCCGAGGCGGCGCGCCAGGCTGCTCGCGCCGCTTGCCTTCGCCGGCGCGCTGGTGGCGACGCTGCTGTTGTGGCCGCATGCGCCGCCGCCGCCGCCGCCGCCGCTCGAGCTCTCGTCCTTGCGGCTGCCGTCGCGTGGTCCGCTCGACTTCCTGCTGCAGATGCCAGGCGAGGCGATGCTCGCCGAAACGCCCCGCTTCGACGCCAAAGGAGACTGGCCATGAGAGCCCGGAATCGCCTGTTGCTACTGCTGCTGCTGCTGGTCCTGCCGCTCGCCGGCGCGGCGCGCGCCGAGGCGCCGTCGCCACCGCGCGCCGGCGACGATCCGATCGCAGCGCGCCTGTTCCCGCCCGAGCTCATCATGGTGCACCAGCAGGAGCTCGCCATCGACGACAAGCAGCGCGTCGCCATCTTGCGCGAAGTGGAGAAGACCCAGTCGGCGATGCTGCCGATTCAGTGGCAGATGCAAGGTGCGACCGGCGAGCTGGCGCGGCTCCTCGACGACGCGAAGCTCGACGAAGGCAAGGTGCTGGCGCAGGCGGAGAAGGTGATGGACCTCGAGCGGCAGGTAAAGCGCAGCCACCTGGCGCTCCTGGTGCGGCTGCGCAATCTTCTGACCGACGCGCAACGGGCGAAGCTCAAAGCGCTGCGCTGAGCCGCTCGGCCGTCGCTGATTGCTGCCGTCAGGTCACGAATCCTCGGCCAGCGCCGCTACGGTCGCGAGGATCTTGGCCGCGTTGACGGCGCTGACCGGCGTCCCGTCGGCGGTGGCGATGATGAGCTGCTTGTCGCAGGCCTGACAGCGGTCGAGGCAGTCCTTGACCGTCACCGTGTGCTCCTGGTCGCGCAGCGTGGAGAGCATCGGCTTCATCTCGGCGCCGAGGCGCTCGATCGACTTCTTGCAGAATTGGATGATCACGCCCCTGTCTACCATGTAGGGCGCGCTCACGGGCCCCGACGCCGAGCGTGCCCCGGAGCTGTTTGCCTCGTATGTCGCGTACCTCGTATTTGTTTGACCTCGAAGCGCTGGACAGTCGCCGGCGACTCGGGCAATGGTCCGCCTCCCATGAAGACTGCCATCTGCCTCGTCTCTGCGATCCTCCTCTCCGGCTGCGGCACCGACGATCGCGACGTCTGCGCTCTCGCCGTCGCGCACGTCAAGGACTGCGGCGGCACGGCCGTCGCCCCATCGACCAGCTGCGATCGCGACGCGGCCGGCCAGCTCCTCGCCATCGACTGCGCCCAGCTCGCCTCGGCGACGGGAACGCGCCAGATCAGCAGCCTGACGAGCACGCTCGGTGGCATCGCCTGCGCCGCCGGCATCGTGCGCTTCTGCACCGCGCCCGCTTGCACCGCGCCGCTGTACCCCTCGCCGTCGACCACGTGCCGCGACTACATCGACCTCGCCGGCTGCGGCGGCTGCCAGTTCTATGCCTGCCGTGAAGCCGAGCACGCCTGCGGCGCGTCGGGCTACTACCTCGGCTATGCGGAGAAGTATTGCGTGCGCTTCCTACAAGCCTTGCGCCCGCGCATGTCGCCCGCCGGGCAGCGCTTCCTCGACGTGGCGCGCGACTGCCTCATGCGTTACGTCGACGCGCAGCTCCCCGCCGGCGACGTCTGCGACGACGTCAAGGCGCGCGCGTTTCAGTCCCACGTGGCGTGCTATCACGACAACGGCTTTTGCCAGCTGTCGTCCGAGGATCGCTGGCTCTTGATCAACACCGTCGATCCCGCCGACTTCAACGTCTCGGCGGCGCTGCAGACGGCGCTGAGCTGCTTGTAGCGCGGCGCCGGTTCAGCTCACATCGGCGGCAGGCGTGCTGAAATGCTTCACCGTGGACTTCACGCCGTCACTGGTGCCGTTCGATTCCCTCGATTCGACGGTGTAGTAATACGTCGTCTTGGGCCTCAGTCCCTCGATGCGCACGCGGAAGACGGTCTGCGAATGCTCCGGGTTCAGCCGGATTGGAGACTGCGCCGTCTGGTCGAGCTTGGTCGGAACCGTTCCATATCGCACGACGCCGTGGTGCTGCGGAGAACCTCCAGGATTGTTACTCGTCCAGCGGACGATGGCGAAATCGGGGTCGGCCCGCTCGATCTCCGGCCCTCGCGTGATGCGAACGCTCACGGCCTTTTTGGTCGTCGGGCTCTCCTGCGTGGCCGCGGTCGTCGAGTAGAGCGCGCTGCCGACGATGACCGTCATTGCTAGCTTCAGAAATATGCGATTCACGATTGACCTCGTCCGCTATGGAATGGGTGTAGTGGGCAACGGGGGCACGCCACAGATCACCGATGCACAGGGCGGCAGCGGCGGAGTCGGTATCAGGAGCTCATTACCCTGGGTCTTTGCCGACCCGCCGCTCATGCACGTTCCGGTAAAGGTGTTTCTATCCGGATACGGTCGCGTAAAACCGTCGGTGAGCGTCTGCATGAATGCGACAATCTGGTCCTCCTCCCGATCGGTCAGACCGAGACTGCCAATCGTCATGTCCAGGTTGTTGTGAACTTCCGGCATGGGCCAGCAATCCACCTTCTCGGTCTTCCCCGGCGGGCAGTGTCCCGACGTGACGTTGAACGGGTAGACGTCCCGTGTGTTGTAGAAGTGAACGAGCTGCTTCAAGCTCTTGATATAGCCGTTGTGAAAGAACTCCTTTTGGAAATACGGCCCGGGCGCCTCGGTCGTCGGGCATTGCGGTGGGGTCATCGCCACGTTGCGGACCGACGACGTCTGCATCTGACCATCCGTGATTGGCGCGAACGGGACCCACGTCGCGTTCGGATTGGGCGCCGAACCGAAACCGCTTCTCAGAAAGGTTCCCAAGCCGAGGTCGCGATACCCGAAACCGTAGGGGTTGGGGGTAAAACCCAAGTAGTCCGGCGTCGTCTGGTAGTAGAACGCGACCCTCGGATTCAGAGGCAGCCCGAGGTTGGCCGAGCCGAAGCAGGTGAAGAGCGGGTTCACCTGCGCGGTGGTGCTCGTGTCAGTCTGACCCGGCTTCAGCGTGGTTCCCCGTCCGTCGAGGTGACATGAATTGCAGTTGCCCTTGCCGTTGAACAGCTGAAAGCCAGCCATCTCGTCCGGCGTCAGCTGCGCCTTGGCCTTCAGGAACGCGTCGAACTTCGACGAGAACGCGCTGACACTGACGGACTGCTCGTAGGCGTCGATCGATTGACCCCAGTGATCGAACACCTCGTTGGCGCGGGTGCGCTCTTCCCGGCTCAACCGAATCGGGGTGGCGCTGCCGCCGAATACCGCGGCGCCTCCCGGGGTCTCGCAGATGTCCTCGGTCTCACGCGGGAACCGGATATCGAATGAGCCTTCGCCCCAGACCTCCTCGAACAGAGGCCTGTATTTCGAGTGTGCAAGACGGAATGCAATACACGCGGTATCGGGGAAACCCATCTCTTGCGTATCGACAGGCGGATGTTGCGCCTGCTCGGCGTCGGGGTTCCGAATCTTGTATCCCGTCGAGCGGGAGTCCCAGAAGTTTCCGCCAAAGAAGAGCGCCTGTACCTCGTTGAATTGGAGCACCGGGAAGAATGGTGCGTACGTGTACCGCTGCGCCACTCGCTTGCCGGCGCGATAGTGCAGCGTTCCGGGATACGCGACCATCGTCAGATTCACCGACGGGATCGGTCCGCTGAAGGCGACGTACGGCATGTGACACGACGAGCACGCCACATTCCGGTTCGGCGAAATGTTCCTGTCGTAGTTCATCAGCTTGCCGAGTGTTTCCACTAAGGCGGTTCCCGTGTTTTGCAGCGTCGGCGGATTGCCGGCCACGACCGGGGGCGCCAACGCGTGCCACTGCGCCACCGCCTCCTGTTCGATGGTATCGATCTCGCGCAGGACCCTGGCGAGCTCCGAATTCAAATCGGGTGGAAGGATTCCGGGAGGGTAGGGGTTGTAGATCTTCTTCTTGGCAGCCACATCCTGGGCCGACACCTTCCGTGCGATCAACGATAGGCAGGATACCAACAAGCACGGCACGACCACGGATGCGATTCTCAGCGCTCGACGATTCATGATTGCCCCTTTCCCGAGGTGGCGTTCTGGGAACCCGATCTCGGGCCGCAGCCATCGCCGGCAATGGGTGGGGCACTTGAACGCCGGCACCCTCGATCACCCGAGTGCTCGTCGGGGACGGGGCTCACAGCAGACGGCTGGGGGCCTCCGGACGAGGACGCCGTGCGACACGCTGCCGCACGAGCAC
>JAQBQH010000188.1 GCA_028287105.1 Myxococcales bacterium | reverse complement strand
GCGCGGGATGTCCATCAGCACAGTTTCGGTCTCCGCGCGCTCGGCGCAACCGGCCCGCCCGCGTATTCGTCCATCGTTCGGGTGCGAAACGCTGTTCAATGCCAGCGGCCCCGCGGCGCTTACTTTGGTCGACGGCGCTGGTGCAATGGTCGCAAGCGGGGCAGCACGACCGTCGATTCGATAGGAGCCGATCATGATACGAACGATGGTGGTGGCGTTGGCGATGATTTTGCCTCCGGTGATCGCCTCGGCCGAGCCACATCCGGTCACCGGCCTGCCGGGTGTGCGCGTCAAGCTCATCGGCGAGCACGGCGGCACGCGCGAATATCAGCTCGTGTTCGAGCCGCGCGCCGAGATCGTCTCGACGCTGACCGATTTCATCCTGCGCAACCATTTCAAGTCCGTGCACTTCTACGGACTCGGCGCGTGCACCGATGCGGTCATCGGCTTCTACGATCCGGCGGTGAGCGACTACCGCCGGACGCCATATCAGCAGCAGGCGGAGATCGTGTCACTGGTCGGCGATGCGGCGCCGACCGGCGGCGGCGCCGGCCTGCACGTGCACATCGCGCTCGGGTTCGCCGACGGCACGATGCGCGGCGGCCACCTGTTGGAGGCGCACGCGTTTCCGACGCTGGAGCTCTACGTGGTGGCGTCGCCGACGGCGGTCGAGCGTAAGCACGACGGGGCGCTCAACCTCGATCTGCTGGTCCCGTGAGCGCTGATGCTCGGCGCTTCCGACGTCGCGGGTCGAACGGCCGCCGGCTGGCCGCCGCCATCAGCGCAAGCGCTCCGGCGTGCGCGGCGACGTCACGTCGGCCGCCGGCGGCAGCTGCGACACGTCCCAACCGCCGCCCAGCGCTTGCACCAGCTGCACCGCCGCCGTCATCTCGCTCACGCGCAGGGTCACCAGCGTCTGCTCGTCGCCGAGTAGCGTCGTCTGCGCCGTGATCACGTTCAAATAGGGATCGAGTCCGGTTTGATAGCGCGCCATCGCCAGCTCGACGTATTTGCGCGCCGCGCGCAAGGCCGTCGTTTGTCGCACGATCTGCTGCGAGACGATGCGCAGCGTCGCCAGATAGTCCTCGACCTGCTGGAACGCCGTCAGGACCGTCCCCCGGTATGCTGCCACGTTCGCCCGATAGAGCGCCCGAGATTGCTCCATCGTCCACTTGCGCAGGCCGCCGTCGAAGAGGGTCTGCGACACCACCGCGCCGAGCGAGAAGAACAGCGCGGGAAGCGCGAACAGCGTCGCCAGTGACGACGACTGCGCGCCGCCCGACGCCGACAGGCTCAGGCTCGGAAAGTAGGCGGCCTTGGCGACGCCGACGGCCGCGTTCGCCTGCGCCATCGCCCGTTCCGCCGCTGCGATGTCGGGCCGGCGCTCCAGCAATTGCGACGGAACGACGAGGGGGATCTTGGGCACCGCCGTGGTGAGCGGCTTTACCGGCAGCGAAAACTGCGACGCGGGCCTGCCGATCAGGGTCGCGATCGCATGCTCGTAGATGGCGCGATTGACCGCGATGCCCGTGCCCGCCGCCTCGACGTTGGCCAGCGTCACCTCCGCCTGCGCGACGGCTTCGTCGCTGTCGATACCGGTCTCGGCCAGGGCGCGCGTGAGCTCGAGCGAGCGGCGGTCGACCTCGATGGTGCGATTGTAGACGTCCTGCAGCGCGTCCTGTCCGCGCAGCTGAAAGTAGAATTCGGCCAGCGCCGCCTGCGCCGTCAACCGCGTGTTCTCCAGATCGGCCGCGCTCAGCTGCGCCGCGTACTGATTCTGGCGCACGGTGTTGCGCACGCGCCCCCACAGATCGGGCGCCCACGACACGTCGAGCGGCAGCGAGAAGGAGTTGATGACGCTCACTCCGCCGCCCGTCGTGCCACCGCCGCCGGTCGTCCCCACCCCGACCGATCCGGCGCGCGCCCCGGTCGAGGTGTTACCTTCGACGATCAGGTTGTACGACGGCCCCAGCGTCACCGTCGGGTAGTACGCGGCTCGCGCCTGGCCGATCTGCGCCCGCGCCGCCATGAACTGCTCGAACGCCTGCGCGATGTTCTGGTTGTCGACGTTGAGCCGCTCCTCGAGCGCGTTCAGCTCGGGCTCGCCGAAGAGCTGCCACCATTTCCCCTTGAGCGCGGCGTCGCGCGGCATCGCCGGCTGCCACGTTCCGGGCGGCAGCGGCGACGTCGCGGCTGCTTCTTTGAACGCGGCAGGCACGGGCGCCGCGGGCCGTACGTACTTCGGCCCGACGTTGCACGCCGTCGCGACGACGGCGAGCGCGCAACTCTTCCACGTCGTCGGCAGCGACGTCATGTCGCTCCGCCACGGCGGCGCTGCCACGCGAGCCGCAAGCGGTCGAACATGAGGTAGACGACCGGCGTCGTGTACAGCGTCAACAGCTGGCTCATCACCAGGCCGCCGATGATGGCGATCCCGAGCGGCCGGCGCAGCTCGTGCCCCATGCCCGTCCCAATCGCCAGCGGCACGGCGCCGAGGATCGCCGCCGTCGTCGTCATCAGGATCGGACGAAAGCGCAGCATGCACGCCTCGAAGATGGCCGCCCGCGTGCTCAGGTGCTGCTCGCGCTCCGCCGAAAGCGCGAAGTCGATCATCATGATCGCGTTCTTCTTGACGATGCCGATCAAGAGCACGATGCCGATGATCGAGATGATGTTGAGATCCTGGCCGAACAGGACGAGCGCCAGCATCGCGCCGATGCTCGCCGACGGCAGGGTCGAGATGATGGTCAGCGGGTGAACCAGGCTCTCGTACAGGACCCCGAGCACGATGTAGACGGCGAGGAGCGCCGCCACGATGAGCAGCGGCTCGGTGCTGAGCGATTGCTGATAGGCCAGGAGCGTGCCGGCGAAGAAGCCGCGCAGCGTCGCCGGCGCGCCGAGCCGCTGCTTCATGCGGTCGATGCGCAGGGTCGCGTCGCTCAAGGAGACGCCCGACGCCAGATTGAACGACAGCGTGATGGAGGGAAATAGGCCCGTATGGTTGATCGCCAGTGGCGCCGTAGTTGCCTCGCTCGTGGCCACGGTGCGCAGCGGAACGTAGCCGCCGGAGGTCTGGAAATAGACGGAATCGAGCCCCGACGGATCCTGCGTCAGGCGTGGCGACGCCTCGAGCACCACGTAGTACTGATTGATCGGCGTGTAGATGATCGATACCTGCGCCTGCCCGAATGCGTCGTACAGCTCGCGATCCAGTGATTGCGCCGTCAGACCGAGCCGCGCCGCGCGCACCCGATCGTAGGTCAGCCGCGTATTGAGCCCGCCGGTCTGCTGATCGGAGCTGACGTCGCGAAGGCCGGGCAGGCGCCGCATTTCGCCGAGCATGAGCGGCCCCCACTTCGCGAGCTCATGGACATCGTCGCTCTGGATCGTGTACTGATACATCGCGTTGCTGGTGCGCCCGCCGATGCGCACATCCTGGACGGCCTGCAGGAACGTCGACGCCGCGTGAATCCGGTGCAGCCGTCGACGCAGTCGATCGATGATCTGAAAGGCGTCGACCTTGCGCTCCGCGAGCGGCTTGAGCGTGATGAACAGGCTGCCGGTGTTCGTCGCGCCCTGTGTTCCCGTGAAGGCAATCACGTCGGCCACGGCCGGGTCGTTCTGGATGACGCTCTCGATCTCGCGGATGGCAGCGTCCATCACCTGAAACGACGCGTCCTCGGAGCCGCGCACCGTGCCGAGGAGTGAGCCGGTGTCTTGCGGCGGGAAGAATCCTTTCGGAATCTTCATGACCACGACGACGTTGAGCGCGATGGTCGAAAAGAGCAGGAGCAGCGTCAGCCCTGGGCGAGCGATCACGCGCTCGAGGCTCCGCCGGTACAATCCGAGCATGCCGTTGAAGACGCGCTCGGTCGCACGATAGGCGCGTCCGTGCTGCTGGTCGCGGGTCGTGCGCAGCACGTACGCGCACATCATCGGCGTCGTCGTCAGCGAGATGATCATCGATAGGACGATTGCCGTCGCCAGCGTGACGGCGAACTCGCGGAACAAGCGGCCGACGATTCCGCCCATCAGGAGAATCGGGATGAAGACCGCGACGAGCGAAATGCTGATCGAGAGCACCGTGAAGGCGATGGTGCGCGCGCTCTCGAGCGCTGCGGCAAAGGGCCGCATCCCCGCTTCGAGGTAGCGCGCGACGTTCTCCATGACGACGATGGCGTCGTCCACGACGAAGCCGGTCGAGATGGTCAGCGCCATCAGCGATAGGTTGTCGAGGCTGTAGCCACATAGGTACATGACGGCCAACGTGCCGATGAGCGACACCGGCACCGCGACGCTGGGCACGAGGGTCGCGCGGCCGTTGCGCAGGAACACGAATACGACGACGATGACGAGCGCGACGGAGATGACGAGCGTCCGCTCGACGTCGGCAATGGACGCGCGAATCGTCGTGGTGCGATCGAGGACGACGTGAACGTCGATCCCCTTGGGGATGGACGCGTACAGAAAGGGCAGCTGGCTGCGGACGCTGTCGACGGTGCGGATGATGTTGGCGCCGGGCTGGCGGAACACGATGAGCGGAATCGCGCGCGCCCCATTCAGATAGCCGGCGACGCGGACGTTCTGCACCGAATCGCTCACCTCGGCGACGTCGCGCAAGCGCACCGCTGCGCCGCGACTGTAGGCGATGACCAGCGGCGCGTAGTCGACCGCGTGCGAGAGTTGATCGTTCGCGACGACGTCGGCCGTCGTCGCGTCGTCCGCGATCTGCCCTTTGGGCAGCGCCGCGTTTTGCAGCGACAGCACCGACTGCACGTCGGTCAGCGTCAAGCCGTAGCTCGCCAGCCGCGCGGGATCGGCGTCGACGCGCACTGACGGCAGCGCGCCACCGCCGACGAGGATCTGCCCCACGCCCTCGATCTGCGACAGCTTTTGCGAGACGACGCTCGAGGCGACGTCATAGAGCTTGCCCGGTCCGTACTTGCTCGACGTCAGCGCGAGGATGACAATGGGCGCGTCGGCCGGGTTGACCTTGCGGTAGGTCGGATTGCTCGGCAGGTTGGCGGGCAGGTAGGTCCGCGCGGCGCTGATCGCCGCCTGGACGTCGCGCGCTGCGCCGTCGATGTCGCGGTCGAGCTCGAACTGGATCGTGATGACCGTGTTGCCGAGCGTGCTGGCCGAAGTCATCTCGGTGACGCCGGCGATCTGGCCGAGCTGCCGCTCGAGCGGGGTCGCCACCGACGAGGCCATGATGGTCGCGCTCGCGCCGGGAAGGGTCCCCGTCACCGAGATCGTCGGGAAGTCGACCTGCGGCAGCGGCGCGACCGGCAGCACCTCGTAGGCTGCTACGCCGGCGAGCGCGACGGCGAGCGTCAGCAGCGTCGTCGCCACCGGGCGACGAACGAACGGGGCGGAGACGTTCACGTCCGCTCCTCTGGTCGTCGGCGCGCGCCGCCGAGAAGCCGGCGGCCCAGCTTGTCGAAGAAGACGTAGATGACGGGCGTCGTGTAGAGCGTCAGCACCTGGCTGACGAGGAGCCCGCCGACCATGGCGACGCCGAGCGGCCGGCGCAGCTCCGAGCCAAAGCCGCGGCCGAGCGCGAGCGGCAGCCCGCTGAGCAGCGCTGCCATCGTCGTCATCAAGATCGGCCGAAAGCGCAGGAGGCACGCTTCGTAGATGGCGTCGGTCGGGCTCTTGCCATGCCGGCGCTCGGCCTCGAGCGCGAAGTCGATCATCATGATGCCGTTCTTCTTCACGATGCCGATGAGCAGGACGAGGCCGATGATGGCGACGACGCCGAGCTCGCCGTGGAACAGGAGCAGCGCCAGGAACGCGCCGACGCCGGCCGACGGCAGCGTCGACAGGATGGTGAGCGGGTGGATGAAGCTCTCGTACAGCACGCCGAGGACGATGTAGACGGTGATCAGCGCCGCCAAGATGAGCAGCGGCTCATTGGCGAGCGAGCGCTCGAACGCGGCGGCGCTGCCCTGAAACTGCGCCTGCACGCTCGGCGGCGGGCGCAGCGAGCGTTTCACCTCGTCGACGGCCTGGATGGCGCCGCCGAGCGACGCGTTCGGCGCCAGGTTGAACGACACGGTGACGGCGGGAAATTGCCCCTGATGCGTGATGAGGAGCGGACCGGTCGAGCGCGCGAGATGAGCGAAGGCGGCGAGCGGCACGGCGTTGCTCATCGTCGTGGGGGTGGCCGCGAGGGCCGGGCTCGCTGGCTGCGTCGCGCTCGTCGGCGTCAGCGCGCCGGCCGGCGGCGCCAGGGTGTTCGCTGCCGGCGTATAGAGCACGTTGGCGGTGAGCACATTCGATCCCGCCGACTGCGAGCCCGCCGCCGCGAAGGTGCTCGCCGCCGGAGTGCCGGTCGCACCCGCCGAGGCGTTCGCCTGGATGTAGAGGTGGTCGAGCATCGACGGGCTCTTCTGGAACGTCGGCTCGGCCTCCAGGATCACGTGATACTGGTTGACGTCGGTGTACATCGTGTTGACCTGCCGCTGCCCGAACGCGTCGTAGAGCGTGTTGTCGATGGTCGTCGCCGCGATGCCCAGCCGCGACGCCGTGACGCGGTCGATATCGAGCGACAGCACGAGGCCCCCGGCCTGCTGATCGGTGGCTACGTCTTCGAGCTGCGGGAGCGTCTTCAGCCGCTCGACGAAGCGGCGGGTCCACACGCCCAGCTCGTTGGCGTCCGCGTCCTCGAGCGTGTACTGGTATTGCGTGCGGCTGACGCGGTTGTCGACGGTGATGTTCTGCACCGGCTGCAGGTAGAGCTCGATGCCGCGGACGCGCTCGAGTTGCACCTTGAGCCGCCGGATCACGTCGGCGGCGCCGAGGCCGCGCGCGCCGAGCGGCTTCAAGTTGATCGAGAAGCGCCCGCTGTTGAGCGTCGTGTTGATGCCGTCGGCGCCGATGAAGGACGAGAGGCTCTCCACGGCGGGATCGGCGAGGATCGCGTCCGCGAGCGCCTGCTGCCGCTCGGCCATGGCCGCGACGCTGACCGTGGCCGGCGCCTGCGAGATACCCTGGATGACGCCGGTGTCCTGCACCGGGAACAGGCCCTTCGGGATGACGAGGTACAAGATCACCGTGGTGCACAGGGTCCCGAGCGCGACGAAGAGCGTCAGCGTCTGGTGTCGGAGCACGACGCGCAGCGTGCGTCCATAGAACGAGACCATGCGATCGAACACACGGCCCATGGCGAGATAGAAGCGGCCCGGGTGCTCCTCCTTGCGCAGAATGCGCGCGCTCATCATCGGCGTGAGCGTCAGCGACACCACGGCGGACAGCATGATGGTGACGGCCAGCGTCACCGCGAACTCGCGAAAGAGGCGGCCGACGATGTCGCCCATGAAGAGCAGCGGAATCAGGACGGCGATGAGCGACACGGTCAGCGAGACAATCGAGAAGCCGATTTGCGCGGAACCCTTGAGCGCCGCCTCGAGCGGCCGGTCGCCCGCCTCGATGTAGCGCGAGATGTTCTCGATCATCACGATGGCGTCGTCGACGACGAAGCCGGTCGAGATGGTCAGCGCCATCATCGACAGGTTGTCGAGGCTGTACCCGAGCGAGTACATCGCGGCGAAGGTGCCGACGATCGACACCGGCACGGCGATGCTCGGGATGAGGGTGGCGCGCAGGCTGCGCAGGAACAGGAAGATGACGAGCACGACGAGGCCGACGGTTAGAAGGAGCTCGAACTCCACGTCGTGGACCGACGCCTCGATCGCCGTCGTCAGATCGGTCAGCGTCGCGACGTGCACATCGGCCGGCAGCGAGGCCTGTAGCGCCGGCAACAGGCGCTTGATGCTGCGCACGACGCTGATCGTGTTCGCGCCCGGTTGGCGCTGCACGCTGAGGATCACCGCCGGCGTTCGGTTCATCCACGCCGCCAGTCGATCGTTCTCGACGCCGTCGACGATGCGGGCGACGTCGGTCAGCATCACCGGCGCGCCGTTGCGATAGGCGACGACGACGCTGCGATAATCGGCCCTGGTGACGAGCTGATCGTTGGCGTCGATCTGATAGGCGCGCCGCGGGCCGTCGAAGTCGCCCTTGGCGGCGTTGACGCTCGCCTGCGTGATCGCCGTGCGCAAGTCCTCGAGGTTGATGCCGTACGACGACAGCGCCGTCGGGTTGGCCTGGATCCGCACCGCGGGCTTCTGCCCGCCCGAGATGCTGACGCGCCCGACGCCGCCGAGCTGCGCGACCTTGGGTGCCAGACGCGTGTCGACGAGATCTTCGACCTTCGACAGCGGCAATGACGAGGACGTGATCGCGAGCGTCATGACCGGCGCGTCGGCCGGGTTGGTCTTACTGTAAATCGGCGGCGCCGGCAGGATCGACGGCAGGAAGCTCTGCGCTGCGTTGATGCCCGCCTGCACCTCCTCCGCGGCGACGTCGAGCGGTAGCGACAGGTCGAACTGAAGCACGATCACCGACACGCCGCCCGAGCTGGAGGACGTCATCTGGCTGAGGCCCTGGAGCTGGCCGAATTGCCGTTCTAGCGGTGCCGTCACCGTCGCGGCCACGACCGTGGGGCTGGCGCCCGGGTAGAACGTGAGCACCTGGATGGTCGGATAATCGACCTGCGGCAGTGCCGACACGGGAAGCTGCGACAGGCCGACGAGGCCGACGAGCATGATGGCCGCCATCAACAGCGACGTCGCCACCGGACGCCGTATGAACGCGCGCGACGGGTTGGCGCTCATGGAGGGGCCCGGCCGTCGGCCGGCACGGTCGTGACCTCGATCCCGTCGTGCAGGCGATCGAAGCTGCCGGTGGCGACCTGTTCGCCGGGCGCGATGCCGTCGACGGCGGTGAGACCGCGATCGCTCACGCGCGGCTTCACCTTGCGCGTGTGCGCGACGCCGTCACGGATCACGTAGACGAACGAGGCCGGGCCGTTCTGTTGAATCGCCGTTGCTGGAAGCAGCGTCGCGTCATGCAACGTCTCGACGAGCAGACGCGTGTTGACGAACTGGTTCGGGAACAGGCGCTCGTCGGCATTATCGAAGACGGCACGGGCCTTGACGGTGCCCGTCGTGGTGTCGACCTGGTTGTTGAGCGTGAGCAGCCGGCCGCTGACGAGGGTTTTCTGCGCAGCACGATCGAGCGCGTCGACGGTCAGCGGGGCTCCGGCCTTGAGCCCCGCCTGGACCTCGCCGATGGAATCCTCGGCAATCGTGAAGACGACGGTGATGGGGTCCATCTGCGTGATGACGACGAGCGTTTGCCCGCTCGCGACCTGGAGCACGTTGCCCGGGTCGACCAGCCGGAGGCCGACCCGGCCGGCGATCGGCGCCGTGATGCGGCAGTAATCGACCTGAATGCGGTCGAAGCGCACCACTCCCTCGTCGCTCGTGACGGTGCCTTCCGTCTGCAGCACCAGCTTTTCCTGATCGTCGAGCTGTTGCTTCGCGATGGCGTGGCGCGCCCATGCGGCGCGATAGCGCTCGAGGTCCATGCGTGCCTGCGCGAGCAGGTTGCGATCGCGCTGCAGCGCGCCCTCTGCCTGCATCAGCGTGGCGCGGTAGGGGCGTGAATCAACGTCGATCAGGGGGGCGCCGGTCTGGACCCTCTGACCCTCGACGTAATGGACGCGGACGACCAGACCCGAGACCTGTGTCGTGATGGATGCGGTGTAGACCGGCGTGACCGTGCCGATCGATTCGAGGTAGACGCCGATGTCGCCCCGTCTCGCTGCCACCGCCGTGGTCGAAACTTTCGTGGTCGACGGCGGGGGGCGCTTTGCGTCCCGACGATGGTGGAGGAAGAGCGCAATGGCCGTGGTCAGGGCGGCGATCGTAAGAACGGTCCACACGATCGCGCGTGAATGGATGCGGCGCTTGCGCGCTGTCACGGCCGGCGGCAGCTGATGGTCGATGCCAATGATCGTTCCGCCGCCCATCCCCGTCACTCCCGCAGTGAACCTCCTTAGACGCGTACGGCGGCGAAGCAACCGCTTGCGCTAAATGGCGACGTCCGACGCGCGCTGATGAATACGTTCGTCCGAGACGACCTGCAGGATGTTCGAGGCGGTGATCGGTGTCGCGCGAGGAGCTGCGGCGGCTCATCGCTTCTCGCCTATTCGGTGATGCGGGAGAGACCGCTTGACTTGTGGCGTACGAGCGCCACACACGCCACGCGGGGTGCATCATGAACCAAAGGGCGGGCACAGCGTGGATCGCGTTGACGGCGATCATTTCCTGGGCGGCGACGGCGCGGGCGCAACCTTGTGCGAGCTGTCCGAGCGAGGCGGGCGAAGCGACGGTGCGGGAGCCGGAGCTAGAGCTCATCCCCGTGCGGCCGCCCGATGGAGCGCCGCGCGACCGGGATCTCAAGATGCAGCTCGCGGTCGGACTGGGCGTGGTCGCCGTCAGCTACGCCTTCGGGATCATTGTGGCGCGCGCGCAGCCGCACTCGATCTCGGTTGTCGACAGCGTTCCCATCGTCGGTGCGGTGTCGTCTGCGGCGCGCAATCCACTCGACAACCAGCTGACGCCGGCGCTGCTGATCTCGGCCGGCCTCCAAGCGATGGGCCTCCTCGTGCTCGTTGCCAGCGGCGTCGAGTTGGCGCAGCGGGCGCGCTTCAGAGTCGATGTCGGCTGCAACGCGGCGGGCGGGAACGTCGAGCTCACCTGGCGCTACTGAGCGTTCATGGTGACCGGCGCTCGCCACCGGCGCATCACCTCATCGCGTTGTGCCGGAACGTCAGCGGGACTTGCGGCGGAATATGGCCAGCCACGAGCGCGCGCGCGTCGGCTCCCCGGCGCCGCGCAGCTGTTCGAGCTGCGTGCGGGCGGTCTCGTCGGTGCGGTCGAGCAGGAGCACGGACTCGTACGCGCGAATGGCTTCTCGCGTGCGACCTGCGTTACGGTGCGAATCGGCGTCTGCCCGCCGCCGCTCGATGGCGACGCGCAGGGTCTCGCGCGCGCGCAGCGTCTCGTCCGAGGCTTCGCGCGGCTGCAAGGCGCGCAGCGGCGGTTCCGCACAATCCGCCGACTCGCCACGCGCATGCATTGCGTCGTACGCACCGCGCAGGAGCTCGCAGATCTCCGTCGCTGCCGCCACGGCATGCTCGCCGTACGCCTCGAAGGCCTGGGGGTCGTATTCGTTTCGCAGCCGCGCGAACGCCGATTCGATGGCAGCCGACACCGCGCCGGGCGCGATGCCCAGTTGGGCATGTGGACGCAGGTCGCGCCGACGAGCGATCTCACGATACAGCGCGCGCTCGACCAGCGGCGACAGCGTGAGCGACTTCGAGCTACGCCGTGGTGTCGGGATTGGCTCCGTCGGCCCCGCGTCTTGTCGCCAGGTATCGGCCATCTCTCAGTCCACCGCTCGATATTCGAGGTGAAGGCTCGTCATTTACGGCGGACGTAGGCGGCCAGGAGCGCATCGTCCAATTGCGCAGCGGTGGTGGCGTCGAGCGATTCCGCGCGGCAGAAATTGCAGGTTGGAATCACGAAGTCGGCAGGGATCTCGACCTCGCCGCCGCGAAACCGCGTCATGCGGCCCTTACGCGCCACGTCGATGAGCGTGCCGCGCTCACAGGTCGAGCATGCGCGCTCGCCGGTCAGCGCGCGGAAAGATCCCGTCTGCAGTCGCCGCCACGTTCGCAGCACGAGCTCTGCCCGCAACAGGAGCGCATGCACTTCGATGGGACTGGTTTGCTCTTCGCCGAGCGAAAGGCTCCGGTCGAGATCGACGCGACAGTCGTCAAGCGTCGTGACCAGGAATGATCTCTCCGTGAGAGCGGCGGCCGTCGCGCGACGCAGCTCTCGCGCGACGCGCTCGAGTGTTTCGCGGTTCGATTCGGCTCCTATGGGCGCCATCGTCGATTACGGTGTAAGCCCGACAAAAGCAGATACAAGTGGCCGGAATTGTTTTCAATTGTGTCTGACAAATAGAAGATCGAAAGTCGCTCGCCCCTCCTTCGATTCTTCGGGCCGGCAAAGGTTGAATCTTGATTCATCGCGCCTACAACCGCCCCATCGGCGACATGAGCGCACTGATTATCGAGGATGACGAAGGCGTGGCGCAGTCGCTACAGAATCCCGCCGTCACAGTCGCTCACTCGGGCTGATTCAGACCCATGCCCAACCGACTACGTTTGCTCCGCTGTCCCTCATGTCGCTATTCGTTCGAAGCCTCGGCGAACGAAGCGCCCAAAGAGTGTGCGCAGTGTGGCGGACTGCTTACCGCGCAAACCAAGGAAGCGCCCGAGGCGCTCGAATTCGAGAAGCATCCCACGCAGAAGATGAAGACGATTCCCAAGCCCGAGGATTGACACAGTACAGCCAATCGGGCATGCGCGGCCGTTCGGTTAGCGGCCGGCGGCCATCTGCCAGCGGCGCTTCGACGACTTGACGAGATCGACGATGGTGCGCGGCAGGTGCCGATCTTTGGTGAATATGTCGCGCACGCCGAGCTGGTCGAGAAGCTCGCGGTCCTTCGCCGTCGTCGGCGCGCTCATCGATACGATGTGGCATTTAGCCGCCAGACCGGAGCCGCGCAGGGTCATGCACAGCTCCAATCCGTTCATGCGCGGCATGTTGAGGTCGAGCAGCATCACCGTGGGTACTTGTTTGAGCAGGCTGGCGAACGCCGCTTCGCCGTCGCGTGCGATGTTCACGTCCGCTTCGGGCAGCTCCGCCCGCACGACGGCTCGCATGCTCTCGGCGAAGTCTGGATCGTCGTCGACGATCAGCACCGAGAACCTGTCGTTCGAGCGCCGCTCGGTCCGCGTGCGCAGCGCCCGCAGTCGGCCCAGGACGTCCTCGATCCCGTGCGGCCGATCGGACGGGGCCTTGGCCAGCAACTCGCCGACGAGCGACGCCAGCTCGCCAGGAACGTCCTCGCGCTCGGCAGCGAGGCTGGGAATCGGTTCGTGAACATGCATGCCTAATGTTTGGATTGCGTTCGCGCCCTGATACGGCGGCCGCCCGCACAAGAGCTCGAAGGCGATGATGCCGAGCGCGTAGAGATCGACCAGGTGTCCCGCGCCGGCCTCGACGCGCGCGGCATAGACCTCGGGTGCCATGTACTCGGGCGAGCCAGCCACGGTCTCGAGCCGCTCGAATTCGGGCGTGAAGAGGCCGAAGTCCATCAGCACCGTGCGATTGCCCGGCGCCAGCATGATGTTGGCGGGCTTGATGTCGCGATGCGATATTCCCGACGCGTGAACCGCAGCCAGCCCTTCGGCAATGCCGATGAGGATGTCGAGCGCTTCGCGCACCGTGAACGGCTGCTGCTTGCGCAACTGCTTCTGCACGTGGCTCGCGAGGGTCGTGCCACGAACCAGCTCCATCACGAGATACTCGACGCCGCAGTGCGAGCCGAGCGCGTGCACGGCCACCATGGATGGGTGACGAATCGCTGCCAGCGCTTGTGCCTCCTTGCGCAATGAGAGCTCGGGCGACGTCGATTGCGCGACCTTGATCGCGACCCGACGATTCAGCAGCCTGTCGTGCGCTTCGTAGACGGCGCCCATTCCGCCGGCGCCCAACAGCCTGAGGATCTCGTAGCAGCCGATGACATCGCCGGGGCTGATCGAGACGGGCGCGGCCGGCCGGGCAAAGGTGAGCGTCGCGTCGACGGGACGCGGCGGCTGCAGCACGGCCATTTTCTCGGTGAGCGCCGAACGCCCGGCCGCGACGCCGCTGTTGGCGAGGAGCTCCGAGAGCGCTCTTGCCAGCTCGTCTTCGAGCTTCTCTCGACCGCAATCGCTGCACGTCGGGATCAAGAAGTCGCGCGGAATCTCCACCGGCGCACCCTCATGCGAAACGACGCGACCAGGACGGCCGACGAGCAGCAACGTTCCCGTGTTGCAGGTGGGGCAACTGGCATCGACGCGGCCTGTGCGCGTCAATTCGCCCGGCGACGACATGAAATCTCCACTCACCCCCCCGCAATCTGCCTAGGCACCGATTTCGAGAATGCAATTCATCCAACAGAAATCGCTGGCGTTAATGTCAGACATGTACCGATCAACGCTGCGCGAGATATCGAGTTTCGCATTTTCGGTCTGCACGTCGGACCGATTCGAGCAAATCGCATTCGCGCAAACATTGCTCGCGATCGCGAGGCAGCATTTTCTTGATCGAGCGAGTCAGCCAAATACGATGCATTCGTTGCGTCGCTCCGATGAAGCGGCCATGGAGGTGGCTGTGGAGCGACCCGGAGAACAAAATCCTCAGGGGAAAAAGGAGACTCGAATGAAGAAAGACAACAAGCGCAGTCAAGAGCTCGAAAGAGCGCGTTCGTTACTGCGGCAGGCCGACGAGGCGTTGACGCGCCAGGGCCAGCAATCTCGCTCGCTGAAGGAGCGCGACGCCGATTTCGTCGAAGCGCAACGCGCGCATCGCGAAGCTGTCGCGGTCATCGAGCAGCTTCGTGACCGGTCCGAGGTCGACGAAGCGCTCGTTGCCGCGCTGGCTCCGCTTCAAGTCGAGATCGCGGATCTCGAGATACTGATGTCGGAGATTCGTTTCGACGAAGCCGAGCTGAGTTATCGATATCCAAGGTTGCGAAGCGTCGGCGCGTAACGTTCAGCTATTCGGCCTCGGAATCGCCGCCCTGGAATCAATACGTGTTGGCAGACACAATCAGCCTTTACATTTGATGCCGCTGAAAAGTTCCGACATCTCCGTTCGTTGCGGCGATAGCGACGCACCCCGTTCGTGCAGAACTTGAGCACTCGTAGCCCAGTGCTTAGGGCTGAGGTAGGGGCGAGTGAGGCACATGAAACGACATCGAATCCTGGTGGTGGAAGACGACCCGCCGACGTTGGCGAGCATCCGCGATCTGTTCCGGCGAGCGGGCTTTGAAGTCGACACCGCGACGACCGGACGGGACGCGCTGGGCCTGCTGCTCGACGGAGAGCTGCCCTCGGCGGTCGTCCTCGACTCGCGCATGCCGGTGATGGGCGGCGAGGAGCTCGTGTCCATCATACGTGGGTACTCGCGGCTGGCGCATCTTCCAGTGTTGGTATTGACCGCCTGCGATACGGCACCCGCATTTGCGCGGTCCGTCGAAGCGGTCATGCGCAAGCCGTTCCGCGCCGAGGACTTGATCGCCAGTGTCGAAACCTTGCTGACAAGTCGCTCGCCGCAATCAGCACCCTGAGTTGCGCTCGCTGCCGGTCGAGCTTTCTCAGAGACCCTTGAGGAAAGTCGCCAGAATGAGCAGCGCCCATGCCCCGATGATGAGCAACATGGAGTACGGCCCGATGACCGGCAGATGGACGACGCGATACTGTTCGATCACGCCCAATCCACCGGCGATGAGAGCGATCCACCAGGTGATGTGTTTCGGTGCAGAGAGTCTCATGATGGTTGCTCCTATTATTCGTGGACTTCGACGCGGACTCGCGTGCGGTGGACGTGTTTGGGGCGGTGCGGCAATTGGATCTTCACATCCGGAGGCATGTAGATACGACCTCTCCATTCCGCCGGTGGAACGACGACGTTCACGGCCGGCCGAAAGCGCGCGAAGGGTTTGAACTCGTCGTTGACCAGCTCCCATCGCTTCGCCCGTTCATCGACATACGCGGCCGACAGCGGTCCAACATAGAATGCGATTCCGTCCATGATGCGGTAATCGTCGCCGGGCGGCGGCGCGAAGGCGTGATGGTGGGGCCCATCGAGGAAGCAGAACACCGACTGGTCGACGGCGACGGCGACGGGGTGGTGACCATAAAAGATGTGGCGCTCGCCGGCGTAGCCGAACGGCGTCGGGTCTCCGACAAAGACGTACCCTGCTGAAGTCGGATGATAGAAGATCGAATGGTCGGGGGCGTAGGCGTGGAGATGCGGAGCTTCGATATAGCAATACGAGCCGCCCGCGCGCTCGGCGGCGGGGTGTGGACCCATGAAGCGCGTCGGCGACGCGAGTGCCGCCTGGGCGGCGAAGCCGACGGCGATCGCGGCCGCAAGCGGCGTCAGTCGGTGCGCGAATCGTTGTGCGGTGTGAGTCAGCTCTTCTCCACTTCTTCGCGAGGCCACGACAGGAGCACGCGCTCGCCGATCACGCGCCGCGCCGTGCAGAGCGTCGAGTCGGGCTGCGAGCAATGTGGCCGCTCGAGCCCGAACTGGCAGCCGTGACGCTCGATCGCGGCCGCAGGAACAGGAGGCTCGACAAGATCGAGATCTGCACGAATCCGGGGATGCCGAGAAGCGCCACGCCGACGTGAAGGAGGATGATCGCGCCCACGATCCAGGCGTCGGCGGTGCGCGTGACGAGCAGCAATCCGGCGGACAGCTCGATGAGCACCGTCGCCACCGCGCCGACGCAGAACGGCCAGCGCGTCGAGTAGTCGAAGAGCGGGTGACCGAGCAGCCAATAGATCGGGCTGTCGAAATAGAAGTGAACCGCAAAGTGTTGCAGGCTGCTGCCGCCGAGCCACAGCACGCCCTTTCGCAGGGGCATGAGCTTGGCGATGCCCGCCGATATGTAGACGAGCGAGAACCAACCGATCATCACTTCGACCGGCCACCGGTACGCCGGCGACGCTGCCGCCGGACGCGGGCGGATCAGCGCGTCGAGCGCGAGGCGGTCGGCCGAGCGAGAAAGGCAGAGTACGAGCAGATAGAAGTTGAAGTACAGCCAATCGTCGTGAAAGAGCGAGAACCGGAAGAAATAGTTCTGCGTCGAGAGGAATACGGCGAGGAGGATCCAGGACGCCGTCCGCGTCGCGAGACCGACGATGACGAACACCGCAGCGATCACACCCACGGCGATGATCAAGTCGAGCCGCCGGATCACCAGCTGCTCGAGCGCCGGCGGCAGCATCGTGTGCGTCGAGAGGAGCGGCTCGTCGGAGAGCCGACGAATGAGTGGAAGCGAAGGGCTGGTCAGCACCGTCAGCGCGTGCATCGCGAAGACGATGCGGATGATGGCCAGGTGTAGTGCCGAGCCGGGCAGCCGGCAGCGCGCGCCGATCCAATCGTTCACGGACGCTTCCAGGGGACGAGCGAGCGTACGCGGCCACTGCCGGCGTCGTACGTGATCGTCGCCATCGTGGGCGCAGGGATACCGGCGCTGCGCGCCGCCTCCGCCATGACGGCGTCGGCCGCGGGCGTCCCTTTGTACATGCGCAGGAGCCAGCCGGCCTTGTAGTCCCAGTCGAAGTGGCGGGCGAAATATGGGTTGGCCTCGCGCAGCATGCGCACCAGCTCGACCTGGTTGTCGCGACAGATGACGTAGCTGTTGTTGCGGTAGCTCCCGGTGGCGGGAATCTCGACGACGTTCGAGAACATCGCGACGCTCGAGAATGGGTAGCTCTCCATACGGAAGGCCACGTGCACGAGTTGCATGAAAACGATCGCAGACAAGATCGCGCGTGAGGCAAAGGGGATCGGCAGGTCCGCCCATAGCCGCGCGAGGCGACGCCATGGCCAGCGTCGCGCGGACCAGAGCAGCGGTGCCAGCAAGGTCAACTGCAGCGCCGTCATCGCGCGAGAGGGGCGCGTCAGCTCGACGGTGTCGAAGAATGTCGGCAGCCACGATGTCGACAGATCGACGGCGTTGGCGACGAGCACCACGTACAGAAGCGTCTGAAAGGTACGCACTCGCTGCGGGACATACGACAGCACGAGCGACCGAAGCGCGCGTGCCGCCGACAACGGATTCGACATTCGTCTCTCGTCTCTTCGTCGATCTAGATGCCGCGCGGTTTCTTTAGCGGGAACATGTCGCGACATGGTTTCAAGGATTCCGCGACGCCGCAGACGCGGCCGCGACCGCGGCGCAGTGCTGCACCGACTTCGCGATCGACAATGGCGCATGCGTTGTAGGGGAACGGCCGATACTCAAAGCTGGGTCCACGCTATCATGGCGATTGCGTCAGACACCAGCACGGGCGCGAGCGGTTTTGTCGGACGTTTTACCGTCGGTGGGTCGAGTCGAGGTGCGTTGCTTTGCCGGGTGAATGCCAACCGGTAGGTCGAGGCAGCGGTATGCCGCACCTCCACACACAGTTGCCTTCGGTCTCGATACCCGGGGGGAGCAGCGGAGGCCGTCATATGTGAGCTCATCGAACGCTTGCGCAGCAACTTGAGCCGCGTCGAGCGGTCGGCATCCGCCGATGGTCCGCCGTGCGCGTACGCTCGCCATCGGCCGAGGCGTGCCTCATGGAATGCAGCCGCACGTTCCGTTGGCGCAGCAGACTCCGTTGCAGCAGACGCCCGAGCCGCTCGTGCACGTCACGCCGTCGGGGATGCACGAGCCGCCGTCGCTGACGCCGCCGTCGGCGGGTGGTGGCGGCGGGCCCACGAGCGAAACGACCCATTGCGCGATGTGATTGTGCGCCGTCGGATCCTGGAATGGCAGCCAGAACGCCGGGTAGCTCGGGTCGAGGCCGCCGCCCTTCGACAGGTTGATCGCCGCCATCCACAGTTGCGGCTGCAAGCAGATCGGATCGGTCGTGACGTTCTTGTTGGTCGACGTGTTCTCCGGTGACTCGGGCGGATAGCAGAGGTGCTGTGGCATGCCGCCGACCGGCACCGAGTTGCGCACAACGTCGCCGTAATCGCGCGTCGACGAGAACGTCACCCATGCGATCTGATCGCCCTTGTACGTCTGCACGGTCGGCGCGAAGCGCGGCCATGAGTTGGCCAGCGCGCCACTACCGTTGATGTTGGCGAGATCGACGGCGGCGCCGCCGCCCGACGGCATCAGCATGACGCGTGCGTTCGGATTCGAGAACGCGTCGTTCGGGCAAGAGTTCGCGGTGCACGCGCCCGGCATTCCAGTGAGCGGTACGCGATTGAAGATGACGAAGGCGCCGTCGGGCGAGAAGGCCGGATAGTAGTTGTTCTCGCCGGCCGAGGTGAGCAGCGCCGAAGGCGTTCCGAACGTGTTGCCGCTGGCGCTCATGACGAACAGGCTGCCGCCGGAGAAGTGGTTGTCGTCGATGCGGTTGTTGCCGGTGAAGCTGAAGTTCGACGCCTGTGTGAAGACGACCCTGCTGCCGTCGGCGGAGTAGTCCGGCTGCGTGCCGCGCGCGGCGCCGGAAGAGACGGTGGCCGGCGTCGCCGCAGCACCGGTGGTGCCGTCGAAGAGGAAGAAGTTGGTGACCGTGCCCTTGCCGACGCCGTTCGACGCGAGCAGGCGACTGTGATCGGGCGCGAACGCCTGGAAGCCGGCGGTCGTCAGCGCGATCGCGTTCTTGGTGGCGACGTCGAGCAGGTTGACCTTGAGGTCTCCGTATTCGTCGTCGGCATCGGGGTCGTCGTTGCCGTAGGTCATCTTCTGTCCGTCTCGCGACAGGAAGTGGCAGCCGATGCAGCGCTGCATCGTGCCGCCCGAGGCAGTTGGCGCGAGGAACGGTTGGGGCGTCTGCCCGCGCTTGCCGAAGTCGTAGCGGAAGATGCCGCCGGTGGCGCCCTGCAAGCCAGTCACCGCGACCGATTGCCAGTAATAGATACCGCCGTTCAGGTCGTCTTGGCCGAACGAGATCCGGACCTGGCTCGACGACGTCGCGATGCAGCTACCGCTAGCGTCGGTGGCGCGCACGATGATGTCGAGCGGATCGCCGCCGCGATTCGATTGCGCGATGAAGTCCCAGACCTGTTGCGACAGATCGTAGGCGCAGCCGTTGGTCGCGCCGCCCTTGGAGTCTTTGATCGGCGTGCACATCGTCAAGACGCGTACGTCGGTGGCGGCGTTCTCGTAGTCGATCTCGAACAGCGTGTTGCCCGTGCCCTGATCGAATTGGGTCTCGAGCACGTTCATGTTCGGCGGCACCAGCGTGCCGTCGTTTGGGTACAGCACCGTCGGCGTCGCCGCCGTCACCGTACAGGCGGGCGTTCCCGAGGCGGGGAACGCCGGGCAACCGGGACAGTTGTCCGACGGCACCGAGGCATGCAGCTTGACGTGAAGCGTGGCGTACCCGGTCATGCCCTGGAACGTGCCGCGCACGAAGGTGGTGCCGCCATGCGCGCCCGACGCCGTGAAGGTCGCGCCGCTGAAGCTGCCGAGCGTCGTATCGTCGACGGTGAAGGTGGTCATCGCCGTGACGTCGGCGCCCGCGAGCGTTGCGGCCGTGTAGCTCTGCGACGGCGCCGAGCCGCCCGCTTGCAGATCGAGCGTGACGTCCTTCGGCAGGATGATCAGATCGCCACCGGCGATCGCGTCAGGGTTGATCGACATGTCGAGATCGCCGCCGTCGCCATTGTTGCCGGCGTTGTGGCTGCAAGAGCAGCCTTGCCACGACATACCGAGGACGACGAGCACCATCCAACCAGCTCTGCGCATCACGGTTCCCATGCACCGTAGTGGTCGCGCGCGCAGAAAAGGTTAGGTGCCCGTCTCGATCTTTTCTCCTGACGCGCCGTGATCGCGCGTGCGGTACCAGCGATTGCCGTGGCGCGCCCAATCATCTCCGTCGACGAAGTAGACCTCTTGCTCTGTCACGGACAGGGGCGCGCGCAGACTTGCACGCCGTTGGGACAGCTGGTGGGACTGCACTGGCTGATCGTACAGCCGGCGCCTTTGCACAGGCAGTGCGAGCCGCCGCTGCAGTTCAGGGTGCAGGCCAGGCCAGCCGAGCAATCGACGTCGCAGGTCGACTTGCCCGAGCAATCGACCGTCACGGAAAGGCCGGTTTGCACGACCACGGTGCACGTGTTCCCGGCGCTGCAGCTCGACGAGCAGGAGGTGCTGCCCGTTTGACAGACGAAGCTGCAGTCGCACATCTTCATCGAGCACGAGAAGTTACAGCTGGCGCCGGCCGCGCAGCTTTGCGCGCAGCAGGGGCTGCACGACGTCGCGCAGTCGGTCGAGCATTGCATCGCCAGATCGGTCGCCGTCGTCATCGCGAGGTCCGCGGCGACGCCGTTGTCGAGATCGGCGGCCTCACCATCCACGCCGTCGGCCACGGTCATGTCGACCCGGTCGTCGGTTGGCGCCAGCAACGGCAGCCCGGTGAGGGTGAAGTTGCACCCACACGCGACCACAAGGAACAACGACGCCGACCGCATCGATCTTCTAGTGGGCGGTGCCGCCGAAAAGGTTAGGTCGTGATACGCTGAGGTGTGCGCATCGTGTGCATTACCGCGATGTTGCTCGTCTGCAGCGCGCGCGCCGCCGAGCGACCGCGCGTCGTGGTCACGGCCGTGGCGCCGGTCGATGCCGATCGGCTCGCCGAGGCCATGCGCGCCTATCTCGACGAGTTCGCCGTCGACGTCGTCACGGCTGCGGCATCGACCGACACGGAGCTGCGTGCCCAACTCGACGCCACCAAAGCGACCGGCGCCGACGTTCGCGCGGTGGCCGCGATTCGCGTCGCCGACGCGCGTGCCGGCACCGTAGAGATCGCGCTCGTCGATCGCCTGTCGGGTAAAGCGCTCATCGCCACACTGGCGCGACCGCCGCGCGACGAAGACCTGTATCGCGCGGTCGCGCTGAAAGTACAGGCGCTCTTACGCTCCTCCCTCTACGAACGGCACGAAACGCTGGCGACAGAGGCGCCGGAGCTGAATCGCCTCGTCGCTGCCCCCGTCGCACCGGCGCGCCCGCGCCGTTGGTCGCTCGATGCCGGCTATGCCCTCGTCTCGTTTCCGCTCGACGGCATCGTCGAGCATGGCGTCGCGATCGATGCGCGCGTGGCGCTCGGTCGATTGTTCGAGGTCGCGCTTGGCGCCGAGATCGTCGCGCCCGCACACGCGAGCCGCCAGGAGGTTGCCGGCGTGCTGTTCGCCGTCCCGATCACGGCGCGTGGCGGCGTGCATGGTTCGCGAGGCCGCTGGCAGGGCGCGGTCGCTGCGGTCGCGGAGCTGCTGATCGTGTCGCTCGAGGCGTCGAGCGCGTCTGCGGTCGTGCGCTCTGATCGGACCGTCGCGCCAGGGTTCGGCGCGGAGCTGACGGGACAGGTGCGCCTGGTGTCGGCCCTGTCGCTGTTCGTGCGCGGGTCGGCGATCGGGCTCGTCGACGGGCCGCGTTACCTGGTACGTAGCGCGCCCATCTTCGACGTATCGCGGCTGCAAGTAGGCGCGTCGGCAGGGTTGGCGGTGGCGTTGTGGTGACGCTTTTTTCTCGCCGTTTTGCGAGCCGGCACCCACTACATGGATGTGCTGCCGATGGCTGATCGCTTCATTCCCGTCGACGTGTCTCAGCTCGTCGAGCGCGCGCGAGCGGGCGAGCCGGCGGCGTTCCGCGAGCTGTTTCGCCTGCACCTGTCGCGCGTTCACCGGATCGTCCACCGCATGGCCGGCGCCAGCTCCGACGTCGACGATCTCGTGCAGACCGTCTTCGTCGAGGGCTTTCGATCGCTGCCGAGCTTCCGCGGCGAATCGCTGTTCTCGACGTGGCTTGGTCGCATCGCCGTCCGCGTCAGTTTGCGTGCCAAGAAGCGTCCTGCCTTGATGTTGGTGCCGCTGGACGTCGCGGGCGATCAGCCGAGCCAGGCGCAAGGTCCCCACGAAGATGCTTCGGCGCGCGAAGGGCTGAGGCGCCTCGATGCGTTGCTGGCGGCGTTGCGGCCGAAGAAGCGGGCTGCGTTCGTGCTCCACGCGCTCGAGGGATATTCGATCGAAGAGACCGCCGCGATGGTCGGTGCCTCCGTCGCCGCCGTGAAGGTGCGCATCCACGACGCGCGCCGGGAGTTGGAGCGTCGCGCGCTCAAAGATCCGTACTTCTCAGAGCGTGTCGGCGCCAAGGAGCCGCGATGACGTGCCGCGAAGCGCAAGACGCGCTCGTCGATCTGCGCGACGGTCGGCTCGACAACGCCAGCGAGCTGCGGGTACACGCGCACCTCGAAACCTGCGGCGACTGCCGCGCGCGCGCCAAGACCTGGGCGACGCTCTTGCCTTCGATGCGCGAGCTGGAACCGCCGCCGCCGACGCCATTGCGTGCGCGGCGCATGGAAATCGAGATCGAGCGGCAACTGTCACGCCCGGCGCCACTTGCCGATTCTCGGTCTCGCCGCTGGCAGCTCTACCTGGCTCCTGCCGTGGCTGCGGCGGTGGTCCTGATCATGCTCGCGTCACGTAGACATCAGCCCGCGCCGCCGGCGTCCCTCGTGCCGTCGGCGCCGCCGTTCGCGACGATGACGTCGGGAAACGCGAACGCCGCTGCACATCTCGCGCCCGGCAGCCGAGTCGTGTTGCCGGCGGGGCGTGACGCCAAGTTGCAGCTGTCGACCCTCGCGTCGCTCACGCTCACTGGCCCGGCGACGTTGCTGCTCGGCGGCGACGACGCCCACGTCGCCTTGACGCTGCAAGACGGTCGGCTCGAAGCGCAAGTCGCGCATCGCCAACCCGGTCAGACCTTCACGGTGGCCTTGCCCGACGGGCGCGTCGAGGTGCGCGGCACGCGCTTCGTCGTGGTGGCGCGGCCGGGCGCCTCGCTGGTACGCGTCGACGAAGGGCGCGTCGCGGTATTCGACGCCGACGAGCGCGAGTGGAGCGTCGGCGCAGGAGAGACTCATTCGTTCGCGGCGCCTGCGCCGCCGGCGCCGAATCCTGCCTCGGCGTCGCCGGCGCGCGACGTCTGCGAAGCGCCCGCCGTCGATTGCGGTCACGTAACGCAAGCCGTGCGCGCGGCCATTCGCGGCGCCGACTACGCGCGCGTGCAATCGCTGGTCGAGCCTGCGTTACGTCCGCGTCCGAGCTGCCGGCCGATTGTCTGTCGCACCGAGCTCGGCTATCTCCGCGCCGAGGCGCTGCGCGCGTCCGGACACTTCGAGGACGCGGTCGCCGCCTATAAGACCCTCGACCGGCGCGACGCACCGTCAGCGACGCGGCAGAACGCGCTGTACGCGGCGGCGCAGCTGGAGCGTCGCCTCGGAAATTCCGTCGCGGCGCGCGCCGACTTCGAGCGCGCGCTCACCGCGGCGCCCACCGGCGCGCTACGCGAGGAGGCGATGATCGGAGCCATGGAGTCCGCCGCTCAGACCGGCGACGGCGCTGCTGCCCTCGTCGCCGCGCGCCGCTATCTCAGCGCCTTCCCGGAGGGGCTGAGCGCGGCCGAGGCGCGTCGGATCGTCGATGGCGCGGTGGGTCGCGGGCCGTGAAGCATTCAGCGCTGGTGCTGGCGCTGCTCTTCGCCTCCGGCTGTCGTAACGATTTCGAGCTGGTCGTCGCCCCGGATCTCGCAGCGCTTGTTCAGTGCGCTCCGAACGGCGCGGCTTGCGGCAACTCGGAGTCCTGCTGCTCGGGCCGCTGTGTCGGCGCACTCTGCGTCGAGAACACCGTTTGCGGCCACGAAGGCGACACGTGCGCGGCTCCCGACGACTGTTGCTCCTTCCTCTGCGGCGAGTCGGCCGCCGGATCGCGGGTCTGCAAGAATCCGTCGGGCTGCTCCTCCGACGGTCAGCCTTGCGACCGCGCGGGCGCCTGCTGCTCGCTCAACTGCGACGTTGCCACGTCGAGGTGTCAGCCCGGGCTCTGCGCGCCGGCCATGTCGACGTGCAACAATGCCGTGCAGTGTTGCGGCTCGGTCTGCATGGGCGGCAAGTGCGCGTTGCCCGCAGGCGGATGCCATCCGGCGGGCGAAGCTTGCAACAACAACATGGACTGCTGCTCGACGGTTTGCCGGATGCTGGCCGGAAAAATGCGCTGCGCGCCGCTCGACGGTTGCCGCGTCGACGGCGAAACCTGCGATCGCCCGTCCGATTGCTGCGACGGCCAATGCTCGGTCCAACCAAACGGCGCGTCGATTTGCCAGAAAACTGGCGGCTGCTCGGTCGTCGGCGAGGTCTGTCCGGACGACATGCACTGCTGTTCCGGAATCTGTCGCATGAGCGATGACGCCGTGCTTCGCTGCCAACCGTTGGCCGGGTGCGCGCCTGTCGCCGAGCGCTGCGCCGTGAATGCAAACTGCTGCTCGGGCAGCTGTGCCGCTGGTGGCGACGGAGTCTTGCGGTGCGCGATGACCAGTTGCCGTGCGTTCGGCGATCGCTGCATGAAGCCAGGCGACTGCTGCAATGGCGTCCCTTGTAGCGTCGGCATCGCGCCGACGATGCGCTGCCTCGACGGCGCTGCGTGCAAAGCCGATGGCGCGGCTTGTGTCGCGCCCGACCAATGCTGCTCGCACTTCTGTCTGCCCGACTCGACCGGTGCAAGGGCGTGCCGCTCGACGTGCGCTGCTACAGGCTCCCCCTGTACCGTATCGGGCGATTGCTGCGTTGGCGCGTGCGGCGGCGAACCCGGCCGCACGGTCTGCTTGCCATCGAGCGGAACGGACGGCGGCGTCGTCTCGTGCGTGGGTGGCGGCGAGGCCTGCGATCCCGCCACGACGTCGTGCTGCGCGGGCACCTTCTGCGCCCCCGTCCTCGCCGGCGGCTCCTATTGCGTCCCTGCCGTTCAGTAGCCGCGTCGGCCAGACCGGTCGTATCCTGCTCCCGACTGGAGAGCCCACATGACCATGATCGATACGACCCGCCGCCAGTTCGTGTTCGCTGGCGGTCTTGGAGTGGCAGCTGCGGTTCTGCCCGGCGAGGTGTACGGCAAGGCGGTGAAGAAGGACGAAGATGAAGTGTCGCCGACCGAGGACCTGATGCGCGAGCATGGCGTGCTCCGACGCATCCTGCTGGTCTATGGCGAGATCACCCGTCGGGTGGACGCGAAGCAGGAGATCAAAGCCGAATGGGTGACGAGCTCGGCGACGATCGTGCGCGAGTTCATCGAGGATTACCACGAGAAGGACGAAGAGGAGTTCGTGTTCCCGCGCTTGCAGAAGGCGGGCAAGCTGACCGATCTGGTCACGGTCCTCCTCGCGCAGCACCAGGCCGGGCGCCGCGTCACCGCCGAGATCCTGCGCCTCGCCACACCAGCCGGGCTCAAGGGCGAAGCCAGCCGCAAACAGCTCGCGGATGGGCTCCGCTCGTTCGTGCGCATGTATGAACCGCATTCGGCGCGCGAAGACACCGTGCTGTTCCCGACGTTCCGCGCGCTCTTGAGCGAGCGCGAGCTGAAGAAGCTGATGGACACCTTCGAGGACAAAGAGAAGGCGCTTCCTCATGGTGGCTTCGAGAAGATGGTGGAGGAAGTGGCCAAGATCGAGCAGTCGATCGGCATCTACGACCTGGCTACGTTCACCCCGGCCTGACGTCCGCCGACGGCAGCTCGCCGGCGATGAGGGCGAAGATGCCGAAATGATCGAGCAGGTCGATATCGGCGGCCTATCGATTGAAGAGGTGGCTGCCCAGCGCGGCCTCACGCCGAACCATGCGCACGTCAGCCTCCATCGCGCCCATGAGGCGCTTCGCGAACGGCCCGAATCGACGGGCGACACATGCGCGACGACCGGCGGTCGCTGTGGCGACTGTTACGGCGAGCCGCAACCGGAAGTGGAAGAGCGCGTGCGGGTCTGCGTCGATTGAGCGGGAGGCTGGCCAATGACGCACGGCGGCCTGTGGACGTGCCCGATGCATCCGGCGATCGTCAGCGACCGGCCGGGCAATTGCCCGATTTGCGGAATGGCGCTCGAGCCACGCGTCGCCGTCGCCGACGAGAGGCCGAGCGAAGAGTATCTGTCGATGCGACGCCGGCTCGCGGTCGGCGCTCCGCTCGCGGCGCTCACGCTGCTCCTCGCGATGTCCGAGATGATTCCAGGGGCGCCTGTCCAGCACGCGCTCGGCGCGCGCCTGTCGCTCGCGTTGCAATTCGCGCTCTCGACGCCGGTGGTGCTGTGGGGCGGGTGGCCCTTCTTCCAGCGCGGCTGGGCGTCGATTCGCAACCGCCACCTCAATATGTTCACGCTGATCGCGCTCGGGACCGGTGTCGCCTACGGCTTCAGCGTCGTCGCGTGGCTCCTCCCGCGGGTGTTGCCGGATGCGTTCCGCAGGCATGGAGGAAACCCGCCCGTGTACTTCGAGGCGGCCGCGGTGATCACCGCGTTGGTGCTGCTCGGACAGGTCCTCGAGCTGCGGGCGCGCAGCCAGACCTCCGGCGCGATTCGAGCATTGCTCGAGCTGGCGCCGAAAACCGCACGCCGCATCGCCGAGGATGGCAGTGAACAAGAGACTCCGCTCGAACAGGTGCACGTCGGCGACCGGCTGCGCGTGCGTCCCGGCGAAAACGTCCCGGTCGACGGCGTCGTGCTGGACGGTCGCAGCGCAGTCGACGCGTCGATGCTCACCGGCGAGCCGCTACCCGTCGAGAAGACCAAGGGCAGCCGTGTCACTGCTGGGACGATCAACGGCACCGGTACGCTGGTCATCCGCGCCGAGCGCGTGGGCAGCGACACGATGCTCGCGCAAATCGTACGCATGGTCTCGGAAGCGCAGCGCAGCCGCGCGCCCATTCAGCGCCTCGCCGATCGCGTCGCAGCGTGGTTCGTGCCGGCCGTCATCGCCATCGCCGGGATGACCTTCGTCGGCTGGTGGCTGCTCGGACCGGAGCCGCGGTTGGCCTACGCGCTCGTCAACGCGATCTCGGTCCTGATCATCGCCTGCCCGTGCGCGCTCGGTCTGGCGACGCCGATGTCGATCATGGTCGGCACCGGTCGTGGCGCACGCGCCGGCGTGCTGTTCAAGAACGCCGCTGCCCTGGAGACCCTGCAGTCCGTGGACACCATTGTCGTCGACAAGACGGGCACGTTGACCGAGGGTCGGCCGAAGCTCGTCAGCCTCGACATTGTGCGTGGTGACGAGAGCGAGCTTCTGCGATGGGTCGCCAGTCTCGAGCAGGCGAGCGAGCATCCACTCGCGGCCGCGATCCTCGAGGGCGCCCGGAGCCGGAACCTGACGCTGCTGCCGGTCGCGGAGTTCGAATCGATCACCGGTCAGGGCGTTCGCGGTCGTGTCGCGGAACGCGAGGTCGTCGTCGGCAATCGCAACGTCGTCGAGCATCTGCCGGGCTTTGCCGACCTGGAGGGTCGCGCCGCGTCGCTGCGCCAACAAGGACAGACGGTCATGTTCGTCGCCGTCGACGGCGACCTGGCGGGCCTCGTCGGCGTCGCCGACCCGATCAAGCCGACGACCCGACAGGCGATCAGCGAGCTTCATCGTGAAGGGCTGCGCGTGGTGATGCTGACCGGCGACAACCGCGCGACCGCCGAAGCCATTGGCCGGCAGGCGGGCATCGACGAGGTACGCGCCGACCTGTTGCCCGATCAGAAGGCAGCGACGGTCAAAGAGCTGCAGAAGGCCGGCCACCGCGTCGCCATGGCCGGCGACGGCATCAATGACGCGCCCGCGCTCGCCATCGCGGACGTGGGCATCGCGATGAGCACCGGCACCGACGTGGCGATCGAGAGCGCCGACGTGACGCTGGTGAAGGGCGACCTGACTGGGATCGTGCGCGCCGATCGCCTCAGCCACGCAACCATGCGCAACATCCGCCTGAACCTGTGGCTCGCGTTCCTATATAACTCACTCGGCGTGCCGGTTGCCGCCGGCGCGCTCTATCCGCTCTTCGGCATCCTCTTGAGCCCGATGATTGCCAGCGCCGCGATGAGCCTCAGCTCCGTCTCGGTCATTGCGAACGCCCTGCGTCTGCGCAGCGTTCGGCTGTAGGTCGGACCATGACGGAGCGAATCAAAATGCACCGCTTGTCACGAGGTGCTGCCGACCGTATGCTTAGCTCGATGTTCGCTCGCCTCATCGCGTTCGCCATCGCCGCTTGCATCGGCGTCACCGGCATCTTGCCGGCCGGCGACGGCGCGCGTTGCGTCGCGATGGACAGGCGGATGGCTCCCGGCGGCGACTGCTGCCCGAAGTGCGACGCCGTGCCGGATACCGCGATCCGCGCGCCGTGCTGTGAGCTCGTGCGTGGCGCGACGCTGCAGGCGCGCGCCTCGGCACCGACGGTCGAGCCGCGACTCGCCCCGGCGCCGCTTCTCTTGACGTTCGCCCTCGCCGACGGGCAGCTCGGCAACGATGTCTCGTTCGTCCGACTGGCTGCGCAGGCGCGCGGTTGGCCGCCCGGCGATCAGATCGATCGCTTCTCTACCATCCTTCGCATCTAGCCTCCGCGCGAACCCGCTTCGATCTCTTCTTCGCGCTTGGAGGATCACATGTGCATTTCGCACCGGCGCGGCGTCATGGCCGCCGTCGGATCGTTGCTGTTGCTGTCCTCGCCGGCATGGGCCGACGAGCTCCCGTCACCGCTGCATCTTCGCGATCTGGTCGCGTTGCTGCGGCGGAACAACCCCGAAGTGGCGGAGCGCCGCTCGCTGGCGCGGGCCGCAGCAGCGCGGCCGCGCGCGGTCAGTCAGCTCGATGATCCGATGCTGTCCGTCGAATGGTGGCAGCAGCCGATCAACTTCTCGATGGTGCCGCTCATGGTCAGCGTGCGTCAGCCGCTGCCCTGGCCGGGCAAGCTGCGCGCCCGGCGGGAAGTGGCGGAGCGCGAGGTGGCGACGTCGCGTGACCAGATCGTCGAGGCGGAGCGACGGCTCGAAGCGCAAGCGAAGATCGCATTTTTCGATCTGGCCCTCGCCGAGCAGAGCCTCGCGATCAACGATCGCCAGCGCACCCTCGTCGAGGCCATGGTGCAGTCGGCTGAATCGAGGTATCGCGTCGGCAAGGCGCCCCAGGCGTCGATCCTGAAGACGCAGGAAGAGCTGCTCACGGTCGACAACGAGCGGCTCGACCTCGAGCGCGCCCGCGACGAGGGACGCGCGCGGCTCAACGCGCTGCTCGATCGACCGGCAGCCGCGCCGCTGCCGCCCGTGGCGTTGCCGCCGTCGGCCGTCCGATTGCCCGACGAAACGGAGCTGGTGCGGACCGCGCTCGAACGGCGGCCGGACGTGAAGCTCGCCGAAGACGCGGTCGCCCAGGCGCAAGCGCGGCTGGGCGTCGCTCGTCGCGAGGCCAATCCCGAGCTGGCGGTCTGGGCCGGTTACATGGTCAACATCCGCGGGGTCGACACCTTCACGGCAGGCGTCTCGACGACGCTGCCGATCTTCTCGGCGCGACGCCGGACCGGAGCGGTGACCGGCGGTGAGGCCGAGCTGGAAGCGAGCCGACACGCGCTGGACGCGGCTCGGCGGCGCGCGGAGCTGGAGGTGCGCACGGCGATCCTGCAGATGGACGCGGCGCTGCGCCACGAGAAGCTGCATTCGGCAAAGCTGATCCCGCTGTCCGAGCTGTCGCTGCAGTCGGCGCAGGCGGCGTATCAAAACGATCGCATCGATTTCTTCTCGGTGCTCGACGCCGCGCGCATGCTCCGCACGCACCACCTCGATCACGAACGCTACCTCATCGAATATCAGAAGCGGCTGGCCGAGCTGGAGCTGGCAGTCGGCCAGGACTTCGGCGCCGAGGAGACGCGATGATCCGGTCCGTCGCATGGCTCCTCGTTCCGGTCGCGCTCGTCGCGAGCTGCGCGAAATCGGAGGACCACAAATCCGAGCAGTGGACCTGCCCGATGCACCCGCAGTACGTGTCGGACAAACCGGGTGACTGCCCGATCTGCAACATGCAGCTGGTGCCGAAGAAGAGCACCACCGCCGCGGCGCCGTCGGCCGAGCGGAAGGTGCTGTTCTACCGCAACCCGATGAACCCGGCGGACACGTCGCCGACGCCGAAGAAGGATCAGATGGGCATGGACTACGTGCCCGTCTACGCCGAGCAGGCGGGCGGCGCGATCGACATCGACGCGGAGCGGCAGCGCCTGATGGGCCTCAAGATGGTCGAAGTCAAAATGGCACCGCTGAGCGGCGGCATCCGCACCACCGGCCGCATCACCGTCGACGAGCGGCGGGTCGAGAAGGTCACGGCGCGCTTCGACGGCTATGTCGAGAAGCTGTACGCCGACTTCACCGGCAAGCTCGTGTCCAAGGGCGATCCGCTGGTTTCGGTCTACAGCCCGGACCTCCTCGCCACCGCCGAGGAGTATCTGCTCGCCATTCGCGCGCGCGCGACGCTGGCCGAGTCCGGGCTGCCCGATGCAGCGCGGGCGGCGCGTGACCGGCTCGAGCTCTACGGAATCTCCGACGGCGAGATCGACCGCCTCGCGAAGCGCGGATCGGCCGAGCGGGCGATGACCTTGCGGGCGCCGATCTCCGGGTTCGTGACGACGAAGTCGGTCGTCGCCGGTTCGCGCGTCCAGCCCAACGACGCGCTGTTCGAGATCGTCGACCTCTCGCGCGTGTGGGTGCTTGCCGACGTCTACGAAAACGAGCTGCCGCGCTTGAAGCTCGGCCAGAAGGCGACGCTGACCCTGTCGTACTGGCCCGATCGCAAGTGGACGGGCACGGTCAGCTATATCCTTCCGACCGTCGACGACAAGACGCGCACCGTCAAGGTGCGGATCGAGATCGCGAATCCCAGGAACGAGCTCAAGCCGGAGATGTTCGGCGACGTCGTCCTCGACACCTCGCCCCGCCAGGCGCTCGTCGTTCCCGAGGACGCGGTAATCGAGACGGGTGCTCGGAAGCTGGTTTTCGTCGCGGTCGGTGACGGCAAGCTGCAGCCGCGGCCCGTCGAAGTGGGCGCGCACCTCGAGGGCGTCTATGAAGTGAAGTCGGGATTGACCGCGGGCGAGAAGGTCGCGACCGGCGCCAGCTTCCTGCTCGATTCCGAGGCGCGGCTGCGCTCGGCTCCGGGCGGCTCGCCGTCGCCGCTCGATGGCAGCGCGCCATGATCGCGCGCATCATCGAGTGGTCGGCGCACAACAAGTGGTTGGTGCTGGCGCTGTCGGCCATCTCGGTCGCGTTCGCCATTCTGTCGGTGCGCTCGATCCCGCTCGATGCGGTGCCGGATCTGTCCGATACGCAAGTCATCATCTATTCACGATGGGATCGCAGCCCGGACATCCTCGAAGATCAGGTCACGTATCCGATCGTCGCGTCGCTCCTGGGGGCTCCGCGCGTCAAGACCATCCGCGGGCTCTCCGACTTCGGCTTCTCGTACGTGTACGTCATCTTCGAAGACGGCACCGACCTCTATTGGGCGCGGTCGCGCGTGCTCGAGTATCTGTCGAAGATCCAGGCGCGCCTGCCCGAAGGTGTGAAGACCGAGATCGGCCCCGACGCGACCGGCGTCGGCTGGGTGTACGAGTACGCGCTCGTCGACGACAGCGGCCAGCACTCCAGCGCCGACCTGCGCTCGTACCAGGATTGGTTCCTGCGCTATCAGCTCCAGTCGGTTCCCGGCGTGGCCGAGGTGGCGTCGGTCGGCGGCTTCGTCAAGCAGTACCAGGTCACCGTCGACCCCAATCGCCTCGTCGCCTACGGTCTCGCGCTCACCGACGTCGCCGACGCGTTACGTCGCTCGAATAGCGAAGTGGGCGGTCGGCTGCTGGAGATTTCCGGGCGCGAATACATGGTGCGCGGCCGCGGGTACATCAAGAAGCTCGCCGACATCGCAGAGGTCGCGGTCAAGACGGACGAGAAGGGTACGCCGGTGCGCATCCGCGACATCGGCCAGGTCGCGCTCGGTCCCGACATCCGCCGCGGCGTCACCGACCTCGACGGCAAGGGCGACGTCGCCTCGGGCATCGTCGTCATGCGGCAAGGCGAGAACGCGCTCAACGTCATCCACGCGGTGAAGGACAAGCTCGAGGAGCTGCGCCCGTCGCTGCCGGCGGGGATGCGCATCGTGCCGACCTACGATCGCTCCGAGCTCATCGAACGCGCCATCACCAACCTGCGCGAGAAGCTGATCGAGGAGATGATCATCGTCTCGCTCGTCATCCTGCTCTTCTTGTGGCATCTGCCGTCGGCGGTCGTGCCCATCGTGACGATCCCGGTGTCGGTGCTGCTCGCGTTCATTCCGATGCACGCGATGAGCATCAACGCCAACATCATGTCGCTGGCGGGCATCGCCATCTCCATCGGGGTGCTCGTCGACGGCGCCATCGTCGAGGTCGAGAACGCCTACAAGAAGCTGCAGCTGTGGGACGCGGGCGGGCGGCAGGGCGATTTTCACAAGGTGCGCCTCGATGCGCTGAAGGAGGTCGGCCCCTCGGTCTTCTTTTCGCTCCTGGTCATCGCGGTGGCGTTCTTGCCGGTCTTCACGCTCGTCGATCAGGAGGGCCGGCTGTTCAAGCCGCTCGCGTACACCAAGACGTTGACGATGGCGATCGCGGCGCTCCTGGCGGTGACGCTCGATCCAGCGCTGCGAATGTTGCTGTCGCGGATGGATCGGTTCCGCTTCCGTCCGCGCCCGCTGGCCTGGGTCGCCAATGCAGCGCTCGTCGGCACTTACTACCCGGAGGAGAAGCATCCGGTCAGCCGGCTCATGTTTCGCGTCTACGAGCCGGTGTGCCACTTCGTCCTGCGCTGGCCGAAGGCGGTGATTGGCGGCGCGGTCGCGATCGTGCTGACGACGATTCCCGTCTATCTGCATCTCGGCTCGGAGTTCATGCCACCGCTCTACGAAGGCTCGATCTTGTACATGCCGACGACGCTGCCCGGCATCTCCGTCGATGTAGCGGCAAAGCTGCTCGAGACGCAGGATCGCCTGCTGCGCCAGTTCCCCGAGGTCGAACGCGTTTTCGGCAAGGCGGGTAGGGCGGAGACTTCGACGGATCCGGCGCCGCTGTCGATGATGGAAACGACGGTGCTGCTCAAACCCGAGGCGCAATGGCGCGAGAAGCAGCGCTGGTACTCGAGCTGGGCGCCCGAGTTCCTGAAGTCGGTGCTGCGGCCCATCTGGAACGACCGCATCTCGCACGACGAGCTGGTCGCCGAGATCGATCGCATGACGCAGATTCCCGGTCAGACCAACGCCTTCACCATGCCAATCAAGAACCGCACCGACATGCTGTCGACGGGCATTCGCACACCGGTCGGCATCAAGATCCTCGGCGCCAACGTCAAGGAGCTGGAGCGCATCGGCCTCGATCTCGAGCGGATCATTCGCGACGTGCCCGGCACACGCTCGGTGTTCGCCGAGCGCGCCGCCGGCGGATATTTCCTCGACTTCGACCTCGAGCGCGACGCGCTCGGTCGCTACGGACTGTCGGTGCAAGACGCCAACGACGTCATCATGCAGGCGCTCGGCGGTGCCGAGGCGACCACGACCGTCGAGGGTCGCGAGCGCTACTCGGTAAACCTCCGCTATCCGCGCGAGCTGCGCGAGAACGTGCAGCAACTCGGCCGCGTGCTGATCACGACCCCGACCGGCGCGCACGTGCCCATGGCGGAAGTGGCCGACATTCATCTGTCGCAGGGCCCGTCGATGATCCGCGACGAGAACGGCCTCCTGGCTGCGTACGTCTTCATCGACTTCGACACGAGCCAACGCGACATCGGCGGCTTCGTCGACGACGCCAAGCGCGCGGTCGCCGCCAAGCTGCGCCCCACGCCGGGCTACACGCTCGTCTGGAGCGGCCAATTCGAAAACATGGTGCGTGTGCGCGAGCGCCTGAAGGTCATCTTGCCCATCACGGCGCTGCTCATCTTCCTTCTGCTGTACGCGAACACGAAGTCGACGTTCAAGACCATCATCGTCATGCTCGCCGTGCCGTTCTCGCTCGTCGGCGCGGTCTGGCTCTTATTCCTGCTCGGTTACAACGTATCGATCGCCGTCTGGGTCGGCATGATTGCGCTCATGGGTCTGGACGCCGAGACCGGCGTCTTCATGCTCCTGTTTCTCGACCTCGCCTACGACGACGCGGTACGTGCCGGCCGCATGCGCGACCGCGCGGATCTGGTGGAGGCGATCATCCACGGCGCCGTGCGGCGGGTACGTCCAAAGGCAATGACAGTAGCCGCTGCGCTGATGGGCCTCCTGCCGATCTTGTGGTCGATGGGCGCGGGCTCGGACGTCATGAAGCGCATCGCCGCGCCGATGGTCGGCGGGCTGGTCACCTCGTTCGCCCTGGAGCTGCTCGTCTATCCCGCGATCTACGATTTGTGGAAGCGCCGTCGATTGCCGCCAGCCGAGTCGACAACACGGTGAGGATCGTCGCAACCGTCGCGCGGCGCTCGCCTTGCATTCCCTCTCTCGGTGAGGTCATTCATGCGGAGATTGTTAGCAGCGGGAGCCACCATCGCCATGTTCGCAGCGACGGGTGGTTGTTATCATCGCGACCATTACCAGGCGGCGCGGGGCGACGGTTACTATGGGCACGACCGTTACCGCGGCGAGCACCGTGACGGCCACCACGAGGGCGAGCACCACGAGCATCATGATCGCGACTGAGCCGGCGAAAGGCACGCGGTCGCTCGACGTGAGGATGTTGGCGCCTACCGCTTAGGAGTCGACGATGCGCTCCTTCGATAATTGAACGCAAGGTCAGAAGCCTTCTCAAGGCTCTGATTTGACACTGAAACTAGTATGACGAGATGGGGCGCGCTGCAATCTGCGCCCAACGCGTCCACGAGAGCTTTGGTTCGTCGATGCCCGTTGGCTGGTAGGATGCCTCCGAAATGGCAGGGCCTCGATCTCCACTATGTACGGGCCGATGAGCGACCCGGTGGAACAAGCCGAGCGCGAACCCCGCGAACCGACGCCGGCAACCAGCGATACGGCCCTCGAGCCGGCGGCGCTGCGCGCGCTCCTGGTGCTCGGCCTGGCCGCGGGCTCGGTCGCGCTCATTCCATTCGAGCTGGTCGGCTCGTGGATTCCGGCGTTCATCGAACGTAACCAATTGAACCCGGCATATCGCCTGTCGATGATTCTCACCGTGCTGATCGCTGCGGTGGCGGCGATGGCCGGCGGCGGCATCTTTCTCTGGCGTAGCGGTCGGGCGGCGGTGCCGCGCTTGACGCGCCTCGCGCGCATCTGCGCGGTGCTTCCCCTCGCGGGGCTCGTGCCGCCGCTCCTGTGGTGGGCGGCCTGGCCCGATCCGCTCGTCGGGGCGCTGGCGCTGAGCGCGTTCGTGTTGGCGTTCGAGCCGCTCCTGCGCACCTCCTTGGTGGCGCTGCGCGAGGCTCGGCTCGAGCTTCCTTCTTTCACGCTGCGCTCCGCGGCCCGCTTGCGGCGACATGCGCCGGCCGTCGTGACCGCGGCGGCGATCCTGCTGTACGCCGCCTACATGATCTATTTCACGATTCTCAATCATCGCCATTTCAATACCTACAGCTACGATCTCGGTATCTACGACAATCAATTCTGGCAGGCGCTGCATGGCCATCCATTCCGCAGCACGCCATCTCTGCGTGCCGGTAACTGGAGCATCCTCAGGATTCACGCCGAGCTCTCGCTCTACGCTTTCCTTCCCTTCTACGCCGTCGCGCCGCGCGCCGAGACGTTGCTGGTGCTGCAGTCGCTCACCATCGCCGCCGGCGCGATTCCGATCTATCGTTTTTCCGCGCGCCGTTTGCCGCGATCGGTCGCGGCGATGCTCGCCGTCGCCTATCTCCTGTACCCGCCGCTGCACGGGGCGAACTTCTACGATTTCCACTTCCAACCGCTGGGCGCCGTCTTCGTCCTGTTCACCATGGACTTCATCGACGAAGGCCGCACGCTCCTGTGCGCGGCGCCGCTGCTGCTCGCGCTGGGATGTCGAGAGGACATCTCGTTCGGCCTCTTCTTCTTCGGTCTGTATCTGGCGCTCGAGGGGAAGCGGTTTCGCGTCGGCGTCGTGGTCGCGGTCGTCTCCGCCGTCTGGTTCGTGACCATCAAGTTCATCGTCATGCCGCGCTTCGGCACCTTCTGGTTCGCCGACATGTACAAGCAGCTCTTTCCGGCCGAGGACCACAGCTACGGAGGAGTTACCAAGACGATCATCAGCAATCCCTGGTTCGTCGTCCGCACGCTACTGACGGGAGACAAGCTTCGTTATGCGCTGCAGGTGCTGGCGCCGCTCGCATTCATGCCGTTGCGGAAACCGTCATTCTGGATTCTCCTCATACCCGGATTCTTTTTCACGATATTGACGACTGAATATCCGGCCGCGACCCAAATCGCATTCCAATATTCTTGCCATCTCGTCCCGTACGTCTTCTTCAGCACGGCGGTGCTCCTGGCTGAGCTCAGGTCGCAGCCGCCGGGCCGGCAACGCTACCGCGCGGCGCTCGTCACGCTCGTAGTGGCGTCGCTGTTGTGCACGATCCGGTGGGGCGCGATTCCGCCGCGACCGTCGTTTCAGAGCGGCTTTTCTCAGGTGCGCTTCGCGCCGCTGGATGAAGCCGATCGCAACCTCGCAGCGGAGGTGGCAGCGCTCGCGGCCATGGTGCCGTTCACCGCCAGCCTCGCCGTGAGCGAAGCCGAGCTGCCGCACGTGTCGGCGCGCCCCGAGTGCTACGCACTTCGCTATGGGTTCGAGGGTGCGGACTACATCCTCTACGCGTACCGGACCGGCCGAAACGGAAGCGACAAGGCCGAGGCGGCACTCAAGACGGGCAACTACGTCGCGGTCGCGGCCCGCCGCCGCGTGTCATTGCTGAAGCGGATCAAATAGCCGCGACCCGCGCCGCGGCTACATCGTGGCTTTGATCTTCTGGCCGGTGATCGAGACGTTCAGCATGGCTCCGCCTATCGGATCGACGACGATGGCTACGCCGTTCTCGGCGAAGTGTGTGGCAGCGGCCGCGCCCGCTTTCAAAATCACTGCTGATGACTGCGCGCCGACGTCGAACGAGCCGGCCCTGATCTTGTCGAGCGTGAACTTGTCGCGCACGACGATCAGCTCTGCGAATTTCTGTCCTCCCACTTGAGCCCCGAACGAGCCCTGGCTCAAGCTCGCGAAGCCGGCGGGCCGGCCGTGTTCGTATACGACGCCCTCACCACCCGCCCCACCGACGACGAATCCACCCTGCTTGATGGCCGGGAAGACGATGTAGCCAGCAGCCCGATCGAGAAGCGAGCGGAGCGCCGGATCCTTGGCGAGCATCGCTTGCCGTGCTTGCGCCGCATCAATCTCCAGTTGCGAGCGTTTACCTTCCGACCTCGGCGTGCTCGCGCAACCTGCGACGAACGCGCCGAGCACCATGCATTGGACAAAAGTTCTGGACATGCGGGTCCTCCTGTCGCCCATCGACAGTGCAGCCGGCGTGCCTTGGCGCCGAGACACCCGACAATCGTCCAAATTCGTGTGGAGCTACAGGTGATCGTGTTAACCCTGTTTGCAATGGAAACCCTGTTTGGTAGCGCCTTGCGCTGCGGCCTCTTCGTTGCGCTCGCGCTCACGAACGCGGGCGGCTCGAGGTCTCCGCTCGCGCACGCGGGCCCGCCTCCGCAGGCCGCGGCGCCGACGACCGACGCGGCTCCCCCAAAGCCCGGGCAGGTCGTCCACGAGACGCTCACCATGATGTCCAAAGCGCTGGGGGAGCGGCGCCGCATCCACCTGTACACGCCACCCGGCTTCGCGAAATTGGCCGGTCCACTGCCGGTCCTGTACCTCCTCGACGGCGGCGACGAGGAAGACTTCCCGCATCCGGGGGTCCTGGCCGCCATCGACCTTGCCATCCGGACCGGCGAGATGCGTCCGCTGGCGGTCGTCGGGATCGAGAACACGGAACGGCGGCGAGATACGACCGGCCCGACGCAGGTCGACAAGGACAAGCAGATCGCGGCGCACGTGGGCGGTTCGGCCGCCTTTCGCGCGTTCATTCGCGACGAGCTGATGCCGATGGTGAAGCAGAAGGTGCCGCGGGCCGGCAAGACGGCCATCGCCGGCGAGTCACTGGCTGGCCTGTTCGTCATCGAGACGCTCTTCGTGGAGCCCGGCCTGTTCGACACGTGGATCGCCGTCAGCCCGAGCTTGTGGTGGAACGACCAGGCGCTCGCGCGCGAAGCTGACCGCTGGATGAAGGCGCATCCGCGAGCGACGGGGACGCTCTACCTCGCGCGCGCGGGCGACGACATCGGCGAGCCCATCGACGCGTTGGCCGCCGCTTTGCGCTCGAGCGCTCCTCCGGGGCTGAGCTGGTACTACGAGCCGCGTTCCGACCTGCGCCATTCCAACATCTACGAGAACGTCGCCCCCGCGCTGGTCCGCAGACTGTGGCCTCCGGCGGGCGGAGAACCGAGGATGAAGTGACCGACGACGATCGCGCGGTGGCTCCGAGTAGGTCCGCGATCATCGATAGCGCCTTCGCACGCGAGTTCGCCGCCGAGTGGATCGCGGCGTGGAACAGCGGCGATCTCGAGCGCATTTTCTCGCTCTACGTCGACGACTTCGAGATGCGCTCGCCGCTGATCGCCGAGCGGGGCTTCTCGCCGACGGGCGTGCTACGCGGCAAGGCGGCGGTCCGCCCGTACTGGGGCGGCGGGATCGCCGCCGCGAAGCCGCCGCTCGAGTTCGAATTGATCGACGCGTACGCCGGCGTGAGCACCATAGCGATTCACTATCGCAGCGTCGGCCGCAAGTATGTCGTCGAGGTGGTCGAGCTCGACGAGCAGCGCCGCGCGATCCGCGGTAGCGCATGTCGCGGCGCCGACGCCTGAGAATCGGAGTGATGCGGTAACGACGCCTGGAGCGTAGATGTTCGCTTCGAGCAATCAGCGCGCCATGTCGCGCGGCCCGCCGCCGGGCCCGCCGCCTGGACCGCTCGGTAGGCAGAAGCCGAAGAGGCACTGATCGCCGGACGGGCAATCTTTCGCAGTCGTGCACATCGCGCCGGGGCCGCCGCCGGCGCCACCGCCACCGCCACCGCCGCCGAACCCGCCCGGCAGACAGATGCCGAACTGGCACATCTCCCCGTTCGGGCAATTCCCGGTCGGGCCGCACGACGTCACCGGCGGGAAACAGAATTGGCCGCCGATGCAGCATTGGCCGCCAACGCACTGGGTGTTCGGCGGACAGGTCATTCCTCGGCCGCCGCACGTCATCGGCGGCGGCGTGCAACCCATCTGTCCGCAGCACTGTCCGCCCTGACAGACCAGCGGCGGCGGGCAGCTCGCGCCCGTGCCGCAGCCCGCCGGCGTCGTCGGTGGCACACAGGTTCCGTCGACGCAGGTCTCGCCGGCGGCGCATTTGCACCCGGTCGTAGTCGGGACGCACGCACCGTTGGCGCAGGTCTGCCCCGTCGGGCAGCCGGTGTCGCAAATGGCCCCCGAGGGATTCGACGACGACGACAGATCGCCCGTACGGCCGCAGCCGGCGACGATCGAAATGAGAAAGATCCATCTGGCTAGAGCGCGCATGTGATGTGTTGGTGCACCTGAGCGTCGCCGCGAGGCCACGCGTCGCCGCGAGGCATTGCTCCCCGTCGCCGCGGCAACCTGCCCTGGAACCTCGACGCCTCGCTACTGATGAACGCCGTTTGCAGGCCATTGTGTCTGTCCACTTGCGACGTTCTGAACGCCGGGGCCGGCACCGGGGCCGTGGCGTGGCGCTTGCCTACGGGCGGAGTGGAGGCAGACATGCTTGCGCTCATCACCCCGAAGATTGTTTCCGACCTGCGCGCGCTAGCCGAGTCGTGGACGGCCGTCGCCGAGGAGATGAACGCCGAGGCCTCGGCGATCCATCCGACCGTTGGTCGCCGCAAGCGCAACGCGAAGACGAAGAAGCGAGCGGCACGTTAGAGACGCGTCGCCGCAAACACGGCGCGAATGACTCTCGAGAGAAGGAGCGGCAACATGGATTACTATGCGGGCTGGCCTGCGTGGAAAATGCCGAAATGGGTGGGTATCGCGCTCGGCGGCGCCTTCTCGGTGATCGCGGTGGGAAGCGCTTGGCTCATCGTAGACCTGACGCGTCCGCCTCGACCACGCCCTGGCGTCGTTGCCGCAGCCGGCGTCGCGGCGCCGAAGACGGCCGAGTTGGCTCGTTCGCCCGCGCAGCTTCCGCCGGCTAGACCGGAGCAGGCCGCGCGCCTGGACGTACCGCCGCGAGCGGAGAAGAGCGTCGCCAAGAGGTCGCGCGAGCTCTCGCCGGCGCGCAAGCGGGCGATTCTGGCCAAGCGCGATACCAAGTCCGCTCGCCAGACCAAGAGCGATCTCGATAGGCTCCTCGGTCTGTAGGCGTCACTGGGCCGCGCGAGATGATTCAGCGACAGTCGGACGGACTGGAGAGCAACGAATAGTAGAGGCTCTTGGGATTGCCGGCGAGGTCGCGCAATCCGAATCCCGAGACCATCGCGTCGGTGTAGCAGAATGACGAATTCCATATCGTCGATCGGCCGTCCGACGGGTTGCCCAACATGCACTGGAAGTTCCACGTATCGTTGGCGTTGTGCCATTCGGTCGCGATGACCGGGCGCCCGAACGCGTTCCACATCAGGTCGAAGTCGCCCGCCGCGCCAGAAGGTGTCTTGGCATAGGGATGGATGGCCAGCACGTCGGGCAAGGGCGCGCGGCCTGCGATGGCGGCGAACACCGACGAGGCGTAGTCGACCGCGTTCTCCCCGCCCGAATCGAGCCCCGCCATGACGAACGAGCCGGCGAATTGAGGATACGTGTTGCGATAGATGACCCATAGATCGGCGTACGCCTCGGGACTGAGGTAGGTGCCCCGATCGTCGGGCTCATTGCCGATCTGCAGGAAGTCGGCGTTCCACGGAACATACCCGCCGGATTCATCGGTGATGACGGCCATCACCTTCAAGCCTGCCGCATGCAGTGCGTCGATTCGGCCTTGGATGGATCGGCGCGAGACGAACCGGACGCCACGGAAGCCTTCGTCGACGAGACGGCGTGGCTGAGATTGGCTCCAGGCGGCGTCGTTGCTGGGATCGATGTTGACGCCGAAGATCGAGCCATCGGCGGCGCCGAGTCGGCCTACCGTGACGGGCTCAGGAGGCGTGCTGCACGCGGGGCCGAGGAAGAGGACAAGAGCGATCGCAAACGATGTTCGGAACGTCTCTTTGAAATACCTTTTCATTGTGGACCTCGCGCATGTTGAGCGGTGGCCCCCCGATCAAACGAATACCCGAGATCTCTTCGTTAGTGGACTAACACTACCTAACAAGTGTGATGTCCTGCGTCGAGGTCGTGCCGGCGCTGACGTAGGCCGTCCAGGCCCAGTCATGGTAGACGCGCTGCCCGAAGAGATTGGTGGCGACGATGTGGCGCGCGCCCGGCCGCACGTTGTCGAGGTGGTAGGTGCCGTCGGAGGCGACCTTGGCGACGACGCCGCCGCAGCCGACGAGCACACCAACGACCGCGGCGATCGGCTTGCCGGTACGGGCGTCGTAGACGCTGCCGCGCACGGTACCGCCTGTCGTCGCGGCGTCGAGCGGATCGCGCGGGAGAGGCAGCGTGACCTCGCCGCTGCCGGCGGCGACCACGACCGTGCTGACGCCATAGGCGCCGTCGCCGCCGGAGCCGGCGATCAGCGCCGGATACGAGCCGGGCCTGAGGTTGGCCACGGTGAAGCTGCCGTCGTCGGCGGTGCGCACGCCGGCCAGCCCGTCGAGGTAGACCGTCGCACGGTAGGGCGGAGCGATGGGCGCGCCGCTGTCGGCGTCGACGACGGTACCGTGGAGGTCGATGCGCGGCTGCGCGGCCTGCTCGTTGGCCAGCTCCTGCTGGAGCTCCCCCAGCGCCGGCTTGGGCGTGTGCCCGTCGGCGTAGGTGAGCCCGTGGCCATCCTTCATCGCGTCCGACCAGGCGAAGAAATAGGAGCGCTCGACGGCGGGAGCGTGCGTGTAGAACGCGCGGATGAGCTGCGGCAACAGCGTCTGGCTCGGCGTGCCCCACTCGGTGATCCACACCGGCAGACCGTAGCCGGCGAGCGACGCCAGGTGATCGTCCATCGTGTCCCAGCCGATCGCGTCGTTGCGCACCTCGTCGGGCATGTCGTCGACGCCGCCGGGCCAGCTGAAGTACGGATGAGTGGCGATGGCGTCGGCGACGATGCCGTCGGGCAGCTGCCCGAGGTAGGACGGCTGCGCGGAATCGCCGAAGTCGACGTCCTTCCAGAACAGGCCGCCGGCGACCACCGTCGCGCGTCCGTTGATGGTCGTCGCCGCCGCGAGCAGCAGCTGCGAATAGGCCGCCGGCGGCACGTGCATGAAGTCTTTTCCCTGACCGTTCTCTTCGTTCCAGATCTCGTAGGCGTCGACCCTGCCCGCGTAGTGGCCGACGATGAGCTCGGTCACCGTCTGGAAGCGCGCGACGTAGGCGTTCCAGCCGCCCGCGGCGACGACGTCGTCGGCACTGCCGTCGAGCTTGACGGTCGCGTGGTCGAGGATGACGAGCACCTCGATGCCGTGCAGGAGGTACTCGTCGATGATCGGATCGTAGCGGGAGAAGGCTTCGTTCAGATCCTCGGCGTCGTCGAGGATGTACTCGAAGCGCACGCGCGCGATCCCGATGGCGACGAGATCGGCGGGCGAGGCGTAGCCGGCGTTGGATCCGGTGACGCTCGGATCGCGAAAACGGGGATTGAGGTTGATGCCGGTCAGATCGGCGGACACCGTCGGAGGGCCGCCGGCGCCGTCACCACCGCCGCAACCGGCGTGGACGAGGAAGATCAGCGCACAACAAAGAAGGCGGGTGGCCGTCATGTCGTGCTCGTACCGCGAGCGTGGCCGAGCGCGACGCGACTTGGCCTAACTCGTCCTAACCGCCGGGGCCACGAAGACGAAACCGTCCGCGGCGACGAGCCGATATTCGCCGTCGGTGGCCTCGATGCCGAGGCCGGCCGGCGCCACCAGCTTGCGCAGCCGTGTCACGTTCATCCACAGCGCGTTGTCGTGCGTCGAGGGCTTATAGGCCTGGCCCCACAGCGCGACCGCCAGCGCCGTCTTCGCGGTCGTGCCGCCGGCGAGGGCATAGAGGAGCCGGCGCAACGCCGGGCGCCGCGCCAGCGGGGCGTGGCCGCCGGGCCAGCGCAGCTCGTGGCTGCGGCCGTCGAGCATGACCGTCGCCGCCGCAGCTTGCGTCGGCGTGGCGCGGCGGTCGCCCGCTCTACGCGCCAGCTCGGTCAGGAGGTCGGCGTCGATGTCGTGGGCCAGGGCGAGCGCTTCGGCCCGCCGGTGCTCGCGGTTGGCGCGCCGCGCGTCACCGTCGACGAGTGCCAGGGTGGCGCGTGCCAGGTGCGCGATGGCCGCGTCGAGCGCGTAGTCGGCGCGCGACAGCCACGGTCGCGTCGGGGCCAGGAGCTGCTCGACGGCACGGGCGTCGCCCCGTCCGGCCGCCTGCAGCGCCGCCAGCACGCGCCGGCGCGGTGACGCCGCCGGCGACTCGCTCGACTCGCCCGACGGGTTCGCCGGAAGATCGGCGAGCGCGTGCAACGGGTCGGCGAGGCGCGCGCGATCCACGAGCGCCAGCACCGACGGCACGTCGCTTACCTCCGCCTCGGCGCGGGTGGCGGCCAGGAGCGCTTGCGCTTGCTTGCGCCGTCCCAGCGCATGGAGCACGCGACCGCGCCAGGCGCGCGCCATGAGCGAACCGAGGATCTGTCCCGACGCGTCGAAGCTGCGCTGGCAGGCGGCGAAGGCGTCGAGCGCGGCGCGGCGCTCGCCCAGATCGTAGCTGAGCCCGGCGCGCAGAAAGCGCACGTCGCTGACGAGGAGTCGATCGCCGCCCCGCGCCGCGATGAGCGTCTCGGCTTCGCGCTCGACGCGCCGCGCCTCATCGGCGTGGCCGAGCCGCGCCAACAGCGCCGCCAAGAGCGGCACGGCCAGCGCGACCGACTGATACGCCGTCGTGTCCCCCTCGTACAGGGCGCGCGCTTGCGCGAAGAAGCGCTCGGCCGGCCCGGCGCGCTCGTCGAGCCACAGGGTGAAGGCGTGCGTCAGCATGAGGTGCGCGCGGTGCTTGTCGATGCTGGTGCGCGACGACGCCGCCTCTAGCTGCGCGCGGGCCTCGTCGCCGCGTCCCAGGTGGCAAGAGACGAGCGCCTGCGTTGTCTGCGCGCGCACCAGCTGTTCGGGCGTCACGCGTGGGCGCGCCAGCGCGCGGGCGACGGCGGACTCGGCGACGCGTAGCTCGGCCGTCAGCATCGCCGACTGCGCCAGCGCCAGATCGAGCTCCACGTCCTCCACGCCGCGCGCCGAGAGACGCGCCAGCTCGTCGTGGGCCGCGCGCACATCGAGCGCGCGCGTCAGCGTTCGGGCGCGCGCGATCGTCACCGCCGGCGACCGCTCGGCGGCCGGGATCGTGTCATATGCGCGCAAGAGCTCGTGCGCCGCGCCGTTGCGGATGAAGTCGGCCGCGTGCGCCACCAGGAAGGTGCCGGCGTCGGCCACGCGGCCGGCCCTCACCAGATGGCGCGTGACTTCGCGCCCGCGCACGACCGCGTCGAGAGCGGCTCCCTGTACCAACTCGGCCAGCTCGCCATGCCGGGCGCGCTCGGTCGGCACGTCGAGACACGCGAGGATGGGCGCGCGGAAGGCGTCGTGCACGCACAGTCCGGTCGCGTCGCTCTCGGCGATCATCTTGCGCACCAGTGACGCGATCACCGCCCGCCCGTCGCGACCGGCGCGCTCGACCAGCGCCGGGCCGGGCAGGCGCACCGCCGCCAGCGCCAGGAGGCTCGCCATGCGCAGCTCCGCCGCCGACAGCGACGCGACGACGTCGGCGATCGGATCCTCGTTGCCGAGATCGCCGGCGTGCGCCTGGCGCAGCGTCAGCGGATTGCCGAACGAACGCGCCCATACCACCTCGAACCCGGCCGAGGTGCCGTACAGGTTGTCGAGCGAGGCCCACAACGCGCGCGCATTCGCTTCGTCGAGCCCTTCGAGGCGCAGCTCGACGCGATCGGCGCCCCGCCGCGAGACCAGCCGCTCGCGCGACGTGACCAGGAGGCGCCCGCGTCGCAGCTGGGCGCCCAGGGCCGAGAGCAGCGCATCGCGATCGGCGTCGGCGACGAGATGCAGATCGTCGACGATCAGCAGCGCGCCGTCGGCGTCGAGCGCGTGGGCCAGCTCGTCGAGCCGTTCGTCATCGCTGTCGCGCTCGCGCACCGCGCCGCCGGCGAGCGCGCGGCGCGCGTCGTCGAGGAGCGAGGCCAGCGGCTCGCCCGCCTGCGCGCGCCGGTAGACCGCCGGCGCCGGCCAGTCGGCAGCGACGGCATACGCGAGCGCGGTCTTGCCGACGCCGGCAACGCCGCTCACGCACGCCACCGGAACGCGCCCGAGCTGCGCCAACAGGCGACGCCGCTCCGCGTCGCGGCCGAGAAAGAGCGCGGGCGGTGCGGGCAGCCGCGCCATCCCCGTTTCCCGCTGCGTGCGCTCGCGCTTGCGCGTCATCCAGTGTTCGCGCCAATCGTACCACTCACGACGCGCACCTGGGCGGGACAGGTCTGTCAGAGTGACCTGAGTTGTTCCGCTGCGTGCCCCTTTTGGGGGCGGCCGCGATCGAGAAAATAGTTCACGCCGACTCGGGGATCGGGGCTGTCTTCTAGCGTGGAGACCCGAGGTTCGGTGCTTACGTGATCTACATGAGGCATGTGGCGGCGCGAATGTTGGCGGTCACGGTCGCCCTGACTGCCGCCGGCTGCTTCAGTCCGGATCTCGGTGACGGCAAGCTCGCGTGCGGCGACGCAGGAGAGTGCCCGCCCGACTACGTTTGCGGCTCCGACCGGCACTGCTGGCATCGGCTCACCGACGGTGGAAGCTCGGACGCGATGTGCAAGACCAAGACGTGCATCTCCGAGAACGTCGCCTGCGGCACGCTGTACGATCCCTGCAGCAGCGTCACGTATACGTGCGGCGCTCCCTGCGGGGGTGGCGGTGCTGGCGGTGGTGGCGGTGGCGGTGGCGGGGGTGGCGGTGGCGGCGGTGGCGGCAGCGGCGGTGGTCATGGTGGCGGCGGCGGCGGTCATGGTGGCGGTGGGGGCGACTGAAGTGCGGTGCCTTGCGGTCGCCTTCTTGATCGCGTTGGCCTCGCCGGCCTCGGCCGGCGATCGCATTCGTGAGGCGCGCGAGCACTACGACCGCGGCAACGTGCTCTACAACCTCGCCGAATTCGACGGCGCCATCACCGAGTTCAAGCAAGCCTACGAGCTTTCGGGCGCGCCCAAGCTCCTGTTCAATCTGGCGCAGGCATATCGACTGAAGGGTAGCCGCGAGCAGGCGGCGTTCCTCTATTCGACCTATCTGAGATTGGAGCCGAGAGCGCCCAACCGCGCCGATGTCGAGCAGCGCCTGCAGGAGCTACGCGCCGAGCAGCAGCGCTCGCCGCCGATCGCATCGATGGGATCCGCGCCTCCACCGGTCGACGTCGTGGCGGCGCCGCGCAGCCGAACCGCCCTGCGCCTCGGTGGCCCGATCATGCTGGCCGGCAGTGCCGTGACCTTGGCGCTCGGCGCCTACTACCTGGCGTTGTCGGTCTCCGACGGCCAGCAGCTCGATCGCATCACCGGCGTTGGCGGCGCGTGGGACTCGCAGGCACGATCGCTCTACGACGACGGCCAGCGTAGTCGCATCGCCGGCCTCGTCCTCGTGCCCGTCGGCGTTGCGGGCGCCGTCGGCGGCGCGATCATGAGCTACTTCGGCTACCGCCAGGTCCGAGACGTTACCTTCGGCGTCAATCGATCCGTCGGCGGCGCCACCGCGTCGATCGGCGGCCGCTTCTGAGCGGCGATCGCGTCTGAGAACAGCGACCTATCGTGTCGACGTGAGCGACGGACGGCGATTGTGATTGAAGACCTCGATACCAGCGATGACGCGAATCTCGGGGACCGAAAAGCGCTCGGTCAGGCCGGCACCGACGCCGAGCTTGAGTCGCCATTGCAGCCTATCGTCGCGCGTTCCTTCGAGCCGGCCGGAGAGCAGGCACTCCAGCGCCGTGCCATTCGTGCCGAAGAAGGATCGAAACGCCGTCGCGAGAAAGAGCTCGGGGCCGACGACGACGGCCAGGCTCCGGCGCGCAGCGACGGGTAGCCGCACGCCAGCGGCGACGCCGAACAGCAGCTCGCTTCCCTTGGGGCTCCCCGGCGTGGCTGAATCATCGAGCGGCCGGATGTGGACGCCGAGCTGGCCCGCATACGAGAACAGTCCCACGTCGCCTGCGAAGAGCAGCCGCACCATGCCGCGGAACGTATCGTCCGTGTAGTAGTCGGCGCGGTCGCCGTTGGGCACGAAGAGCTGCGCGCCGGCGCCGAGTCGAAAGCGCGCCTTCGCAGCTCCGAAGATGCGGACGTCGACGCCGATGCGAGGATCGAGAAGCCGATCGGGTGTCGACGCCAGATCCACCGACGGAGAAGTGAACGCATGATCGCCGATCGTACCGCTGTGGCCGGTGATGACGAGCGGCACGTCCAGATTCAGGTAGAACCGCCAACGGCTGTAGGTGAGCGCAAAGGCGAAGTCGGCAATCGCCTCATCCGAGACGACGGCGAGCGGTTGCGAACCGTTCGGCACGCGCAACGGGTTGTGCGCGTATCCAAGGGTCAGCGCCATGGCACCACCAAGCGCGCCCTCGATGTCGAGGTCGTCCATCACGAACCAGCCGCCCGTGGGCGCCGACGGATACAAGCGCTCGACGGCGAAGCCTTTGGCTTGCTGTTGCGCATCCGCGGACGATGCATTCGCGGCCATTGCCATCACCACGAAGGCGAGGCCGACGGCGCGACGACGGCTAGAACTCGGCATGGACCTTGGCGCTGAGGATGTGTAGCGGCCCGCGGTCGGCGTTGAACCCCGGATTCCAGATGAACTGATAGTCGGCCGCCAGCCAGATCGCCTTGAGCAGGTTTACGCTATAGAAGCCTTCGACGACGCCCTCGGCGGCTTGCTTGAGGTGGCCATCTCCGACGAAGCCGTCGATGCCGCCCATCGATAGATACTCGGCGTGGACGTCGGAGATCCAGCTCGCGCCGAAGCCGACTCCGGCGACGTCGAAGGGCCGTTGCCACAGCGAGCCCGCGGCCAGAGCGCCGAACGAGAGCGAACGGTCGGGCGAGTTGAAGGCGTCGACCTCGGTCTGCCCGTCGGAGTACATCGCGCGCGCGAACAGGCCGATGCCTCTGGCGACGTATTGCTCGAGATCGATCCCGATGCCGAGCTTGTCGTTGCCCCTTCGCACCCAGCAGAGATCGGGCGCGGTAGCGTTTCCCGATCCGTAGTTGAAGCGATCGCCGCAGCTCGCGGCGTTCTTCGCCGGGTCGCCGCGGTAGGCGGCGATGGCCTCGTCGAAGCGTCCCGTCTGCACGTGATTGTGATAGCCGAGGATGCGTACGGCGCCCGGCTGTCCGAAGAGGACGTGGTCATGCTCCAACTCGAGTTGGTCGCCGTAGAACATCCAGAAGCGAAAATCGATCGGGAGCTGGTTCGGGTTCTGCGGCGGGGTGATGCGCGCGATGCGAGCGGACCAATTGTCCCAATAGAGCTCGGCGGCCGCGCCCCACGAGTAGCCGCGCGCGTCCGATGGGAAGTCCCACGCAGCGTAGGTCATGAAGGCCATGTTGAAGAAGCGCTGGCGCGGATCGCCCGAGACGGAGTTCCGGTCGAACACATCGAGGATGCTGAAGTTGCCGATGGTCAGCACGAGTCGGCGGCTGTCGACGACCGACCCGAGCTGCAGCGGATTGGAGTCCTTGGGCACGGCGTGTCCGCCGAGTCCGATGGTTTGCTGAAGGTAGGTGCGCGCCCGGTAGACTTGTGGGGTTTCCGATCCGCCCTTCTGAAGCTCGAAGTTCTGGATGGCCCCGCCGAGCCCGCGCAGGTTCGACAGCGGACGCTCCGATATGACCTCGGGGACGAAATAGACCTCGGCGCCGCGCCACAGCCTCAACCCGAAGAAGAGGGTGAAGCTACCCGTGAAGCTGCGCTCGTAATCCGGAACGAGCGAATTGATGCTTCCGTTCGCATTCGTGTACGGAGCGTGGAACGGCAACTTGAAGCTCGTGATGTACGTGAATTGTCCGTATACGTTCCAGCGCTCGTGCTCCAGATTGTGTAAGCCGCGATGGGCGAGCAGGTTCATGAAGTCGAACGCGACATCCTCGTGAGCCGACGGCGGACCGGCCTGAGCGTGGACCGGCACGGAAGCGAAGAGGCTGCCAGCGATCAACGCGACCGAGAGCAGGCGCACCCTCATCACGGTCGCGCGCTCCTGGTCGTGCAGGTCGCAGCGTCGTACGTGAGCGCCGCGAAGTCGCTCGCAAAGACGCGCTGAGTGATGAAATCGGCCTGGTCCTGGGACAGGAAGCTCCCGGCGGCACAGCTGCCGGCGAACGCCGAGTCGTCGATCACAATGCGCAGCGTGTCGTTGAAGTGAAGCTCGAACCCGTTCGTCGATTGCAGGACGATGAGCGACGTGGGCGGTGTGGAGCTGGCCGGATCCCATCCAGGCGCGAGCAGGACGTAGGCGCTGCTCGGCGACGCGGCAACGGAATCCAGCGGGTCGGAGCGGGCGCCCGGCAAGAGCGGGTCTTGCAATGACGTCGCCTCCCAGAAAGCTCGATAGACGACGAGCTGGGCCGCGGCCGACCCGGGGTAGTCATTCTGAAAGACGACGGCGGTGTGCGGCGTATCGCATCCGACGAGGGCGACGCTGGCAGCGACGAGCAACATGCGGAAGAGTGGCCAGACCAGGCACATGAAAAGCGGTCCTCACGTTAGCACAGGCTTGCGCAGGTGCGGTCGGTTACGGAAGGCTGCCGGCGAACAACGTTGACGAATCCCGGCCTATCCGCCATTTCAGGAGATGCAATGGAGAGCCGTAGCAAGCAGCCCAGGTCGCGACCGAGCCTGCTGCGCGCATTCGCCGCGCCGCCGGCCGCGGGATTGGCCGTCGGCCGATGAATTCGTGGCAGCTGCTCCGCGGGGCCGGCCGCTCTTTGGCGCGCAACAAAGCCCGTTCGTTCCTCACGACCCTGGGCATCACCGTCGGCATCGCCGCGGTCATCGCTACGCAGGGCCTTGGCGAAGCCGCGCGCGTCAAGGTGCGCGAAGCGTTCAACGCGATGGGCACGAACCTGTTGCTGCTGCGATCCGGCGCCGCCCAGGCGGGCGGGATGCGTGGCGGGTTCGGCTCGTTGCCGACCATCACCTTCGACGACCTGAGCGCGATCCGCGAGCTGCCGACGGTGCGGAAGGTGGCTCCGCGCCCCGAGGTGAAGATGCAGATTCGCAGCGCCGAGGCGAACTGGTCCACCGACCTCGGCGGCGTGACGCCCGAATTTTTCGAGGTCCGCTACTGGAGCATCGTCTCCGGGCGCAACATCACGCAGAGCGACGTCGATGGCGGAACCAAGGTGACGGTTCTCGCTCAGATCGTCTCGAATCAGCTCTTCGGCCCCGGCGTCGATCCCGTCGGGCAGCAGGTCCGCATCGGCAACGTCCCATTCACCGTCGTGGGGTTGCTGGCCGAGAAGGGCAGCGCGCCGCAAGGCGGCAGCTTCGACGACAACGCGTACATTCCGCTCACCACGTACTACGCGAAGATTCAGGGCGGCCTCAACCAGTTCGTCAACGGCACGGTCTTCGTGAGCGCGGTTTCGCCGGAGGAGGCCGGCCGCGCGGAATCGCAGATTCGAGCGCTCCTCCGCGACCGGCATCACCTCCCCGAGGGCGTGGACGACGACTTCCAGGTTCGCAACACCGTCGAGGCCGCGCAGGCGCAGGAGGAAGGCGCGCGCACGATGGCAACCCTGATGGCGAGCCTCGCCGCGGTATCGCTGCTCATCGCCGGCATCGGCGTCATGAACATCATGCTGGTCAGCGTCACCGAGCGCACTCGCGAGATCGGTCTGCGCATGGCGGTCGGCGCCCGCCCGCGCGATGTCCTCGCTCAGTTCTTGCTCGAGGCCATCACGCTCTCGTTGGTCGGCGGCGTTCTGGGTGTGCTCCTGGGTCTCGTCTCCTCCGCGCGGCTCACAGCCTGGCTCGGCTGGCCGAGCATCCTGCAGCCGGACGGAATCCTCCTCGCAGTCGCCGTGAGCGCGGTCGTCGGCATCGTCTTCGGCCTCTATCCTGCGTGGCGCGCCTCGACCCTCGATCCGATCGACGCACTCCGTTTCGAGTCGTGAGCGCCCGGAGTCAATCACGCTAACGGCAACGCTTGACCGCCCGCAGGCAGCCGACTGATTCCTGTCTGGGGCCAATCGCCGATACTCGCGGCCCGGATCGGTGTCGATCCTCTCTGGAATGTCGTTTGTAGAGCTCCGGCAAGCGCTGTTCGGAAAGGACGTCGACGTTGGGGATTCACGAATCCTCAGCCGGATTACGGTCGGAGTGATGGCTGCCTGGATCGCGATGGGCGGCGACCTGCTGGGCTCGTGCGTTTACGGTCCCGACGTCCTCGGGCGCGCCGCCGGCGGTCTGCGCTTCGTCCTGTTGATTTCGACTGCCGCGACAGTCGGAACGCTCGTCCTCCTCGCCGTCGCGTACATGCGAATGATTGCGCAGTTCCCTCACGGCGGTGGTGGCTATACCGCTGCGAAGCACACCGTCGGCGAGCGACTGGCGCTGGTGTCGGGTGTGGCGCTGGTGTTCGATGCGGCGCTCAACGTCTCCGTGTCCGTCGTGACCTGCGTGCGCGCCATATCCGATGTCGTGCCTGCTACGTGGCACCTGCCGAGGATGGCGATCGCGGTCGGCCTCATCCTCGCATTGGCGGTTGTCAATCTGCGGGGCGTCAAGGCGTCCGTCGCCGTCCTGGCTCCGATCGTGCTGCTCTTCGTCGTCTCGCACCTCTGCATCCTCGGGGCGGCCGCGGTCCACCGATTTCACGAATTGCCGGCTGCGGTGGTCGCCATACCGACGGAGATGCGACAGAGCGTCGCCGAGCATGGAACCGGTGGAACGTTGTGGAAGCTGCTGCTCGCTTATGCCCTTGGCGGATCCATCTACACCGGGATGGAATCGGTTTCGAACGGTCTCCCGGTCCTTCGCGAGCCGAAGGTTCGCAGCGCACGACGCACGATGTTGCTCCTCGTCGGGGTTCCGGGTGTGATCATCGCCGCGATCCTCGTCGACTACCTCGTCTACGACGTCAGGCCCGCGGGCACCAAGACCTTGAACGCGGTGCTGTTCGAGCGATTTGCGTCCGACCTCGGAGTATCGAGCAAACCGTTTCGTTTTGTCCTGGTGACGCTGCCGCTGCTTGCCGAGGCGGTCTTGCTCGTACAAGCCGCTCAGACCGGATTCGTCGACGGGCCGCGAATCCTCGGCGCACTGTCGACCGACCGTTTCGTCCCTCGTCGGTTCGCCCGTTTGAATGGTCGCCTCGCACCCGCGCCGGGCATTCTGCTCATCGCGGCTGCGGCGATCGGCACCGCCCTTGTGGCGCGCGGAGGTATCGAGCCGCTCGTCGTCGCATTCGTGATCGCGGTCTTCACGACGTTCTCGATCAGCCAGTGGGCAATGCTGCGTCACGCCGTGCGGCGTCGCCGATCCGCCGACCCGGGGTGGCGGGTCGACGCGGCCGTGCACGGCACCGCCCTGGTCCTGTGCGGAGTCATCCTCGTCGGCACGATAGCGACGCACTGGAAACCGTCGGTCGTGATGCTCGCGCTGATCGCGACCGCCACGTTGGTGTCGTTGAGGATTCGGCGTCGCTACCGCGCCATGACGACGGCCATCGAGCAGATGAGCGAACAGCTCGCGCCTACGGCGCCTCGACCCGAACCGGCAGCAGCGACCGGCGCGCCGCTCGCGGTCGTGGTCATCTTCAGCCAGCGCTCGGAGTTCCCGCAGCTCGCGCTCAAATGGCTCGAGCGAATGCCTTTCCAGTTTTCCGAGATCGTGCTGGCCGGCGTGTCACTCGTCGACGCGGAAGCGGTGGAGGGAGAGGAGCGCTTGCGTCAGCTCGAAAGCGAACGCCGGCGCGCGCTCGAATCGGTCGCTGAGCACGCGCGGCGACGAGGCTGGCGGATTACGGTCGAGCTCCGACGTGGCGCAGACATCATCGAGACCGCGGTGGAGTTGGTCATGCAAGTCATCCACAGACGTGGGACGCAGGCGATGGTCGTGGGCTTCCGGGCCGGCGCGGACGCGTCTGCGATCGATCCGCTGCTCCGAGACGACGACGCCGTTCGATTGCAGACCCGCCTACAGCAGGAGAAGGTACCGATGACAGTCGTGTCGATTCCCCTCGACGCGTGACGGTTCGTTCAGGTCGTGCGCGCGCCAGTCGCCGGCGACGATCAGCGCCGGCGCAGGTGCGCGATGAGGCCGTGGTCGCCGCCGACGTAGATGTCGTCCGCTGCGGTCCCCCAGATCGAGCTGAGGGTGGTCCACGAACCGTCGGGAGGCGAGGTTCCGGGCAGAACGCTGCGAGTCCAGGTCGTGCCGTCGAAGTGCGCGAGCTGTCTGCCCACTCCCGAAATCCAGACGTCGCTCGCGCTCGTGCCCCAGGCGCGGACGAGTAACATCGGGGGCGAGAGCTCCTGCGACACGAAGCTTGCGCCATCGTCGTGCGACACGGCGACGTAGCCGAGCTGGGTCGCGTCTTTTGCGGGAACGCCGGGCGGCTCCATCGCGTTGCCGTCGAGGAAAACGGTGCCGGCACCGTCGCTCCAGATGCCGCCGGTGGTCCAGCGATGGATCTGGTCGAGCGCGACGGCGCGGAAGGTCAGCCCCGCGTCGCGCGAGGTGTAGGCCGTGACCAACGACGTCGTTTGGTTCACCCCGACCGCGTAGACGGCGTCACCGTGCGCGTAGACGCCATTGACCGGATCCGTGACACCGCCGGCGGCGACGAGGCTCCGGCCGCCATCTCTTGAGGAGTAGAGCCCCTCTTCAGCGCCGACGATGAGGACGCCGTTTGCCAGCCCGAGCGCGTTGATGCGAATTGCCTTGGAGGTCGGGACGAGCGCCCAGCTGCGACCGGCGTCGCTCGAGTGCCAGAGCTGCCGGCTCCAGCCGCCGGCGAACAGATTTTGCCCGCTATCGCCGGTCACCGCATTGAGGCCGGCGCCGTCGAAGCCGGTGTCCTGTGCCAGCGACCATTGGTCGTCGCCGGACGAGCTCCAGATCGCGCCGTGATCGTCGATGGCAACGACGTTCTCTTTGTTGGCGCCCCAGATGCTCATGATGAGCCCCTGGGATGGTACCGACGTGACGAACCAGCTGGGCGGCGCTGCCTCTCCGCCGTTGGTGCCGCCGTCGGTGCCGCCGTCGACGCCGCCGTCGACGCTCGCCGTCGGGATGTCCGGCGTTGAGCCCACCGTCGCTGTCGACGCCGTCCCGCCGCCGCCGCAGCCGATGACACTGAAGGCCAGGGGCACGAGGCACCACTTGGTCATGGCCAGCCTTACTGCAAGGCGCAGTCCTGGCCATCGGTTCGCCGCCTGGCGTCAGCGCCGGCGCTTCAGCGGTCGCGGGGCGCGTCGTCGAGCCACGGCTCGCCGGTGGGGCTGGTCCAGCGCTCGAGGCGCAGCTCGCGGCGAGGGCCGCGCACCGTCCAGTACAGGATGTTCGCGCGCACGTATTTGCGCAGCGTCTCCAGGATGGTGAACAGATCCTGGCGGTCTTCGGCGGGCAGCGACGGGTCGACAGTCCGTTCGTTCAGGACCTGGTTCGTCGCGCGGCTGAGCCGCTGTTGATCCCGCTCCGGCCACTCGCTCAGGACGATGTCGTTGTCGCGGTTGGAGTCGGCGCGATTGGCACCGAGGATGAAGCGGAGCGCATCTCCCTGGCGTTGCATGCTCTCGCCGTACGAGGAGAGCACGTGGTCGCGCGCGACGCTCGAGGTCAGCGCCTGCTGCGCCGGCGAGAGCGAGCTCCAGACATCTTTGTTGATGAGCATCCAGGTGATGAGGAACTCCTGATGCCAGCCCGGCGTGTGGACGAAACGAACGCCGACGGTGCCGGGGTTGTCGGCGGTGGCGAAGAGCTGCGAGACGTCGTCGAGCGGTGTGGCGAACTCGAATCCCTGCAGCTGGCCGCTTCTGACCGCCTCGACGAGGGAGCCGCCGCCCGGAACCGCCGCGATGAAGCGAATGTTCTTGGCGGCGATCACCCGCTCGGCGACGAGCGTGTCGCACGCTTTGCCGAGCACGTACTCGCCGGGCGGCAGGTAGCGCAGGGTCCATCGCTGCTGGCACAACCCGGCCAGACCGATTCCCCGATAGTGCGCGTCGTTGTTGCCGAGCGGCAACGGAAACCAGCCCGAGAGCTGCTCCGAGCTGGCGACGATGGGGATCGCGACTACGTTCTGCCGGCGCGCGTCGAGGATCGATTGCATCAGCTCGAGGCCGCTCGACTGTCCGCCGGCGGCAGCCTTTCCGTACAAGAAGCCGGTGAATTCGTCGAACCGCGGGCCGAACGGAACGCCGGAGTTATAGATGAAGCCCCAGGCCTTGTTGATGTCGGTGCCCGAGATGTAGGCGGCGTCGAAGCCGCCGGCGTTCGTACCGGCGGCGACGGCAGCGACCATGCTGCCGCCGAAACGAGACGGAATGGGCGGCAGGCCCGGGAGCTTGACGAAGCGGACCGCGTTGCCCGAGCCGAGCGCGAGATTCGACAGCGCGGCGAGCTTGGCGGCGAACGCCTCCGCCTGCGGACCCATGGTGGCCGATCCGCTGAAGCTCCGGTAGGGGATGTCGGCGGCAGATGCGGACCGCGAGGCGACGAGGACGCCGAAAAGGATCACGGCGCGGACCAACGAGGTCTGCTTCATCGTGCGGGGACCTTTCTGTAAGAGGAGCGAACTGACGGCTCTGTGCAACGCGCGGACCCGTCGCAAGTGGTCGCCAATCAAGGAATCGATAGATGAAGACTGGGGTCCGCGGTCCACGAGTGGGGGAGAATGCCGTCGACCTCGGCGGAAAAGGGTGGCGGTGGTCACGCGAGGCGAGGCCGCTGAGCCGCTGCGACAAGATGCCGCACCTCTGCCCCATGTGTGGCTCACGTCTGGCTCGCGTCTCCGCGAAGATGCCCACGGAGGGGACCGCTTGATCTCGGGCGGCCAGATGCGGGAAGGTGCAAAGCATGTCGGACCGGCGCAAGGGCAGCGGCCTCGAGATCGAGTCCACGATCACCAACTCGGAACCGTTCGCCCCGGCCGGCCCCCGCCGCGACGACATCGCAGTTGGCAGCGTGGTCGCGGAGCTGATCCGCATCCTGGTGCGCGCCGGCCGTATGGACGACGCGGTGGTCGCGGCGACGCGCGAAAACGAGCTCCTGCGCCAGACCGGCGCGGCGCAGACGTCGGTCGTCGGTTCCCAGGCGCTCGTCAAGGCGGCGCAAGGCGACGTGGCGGGCGCGCTCGGCAACCTGCGCGTCGCCATCGCGGACAACGACCCCAAAGGCGACGTCGACGCCGCCCTCGATCAGCGCCAGCTGGTGGCCGAGCTGCTGGTGCGTCACGGGCCCCGCGACGCGGCGCGCCGGGCAATCGCGACGCTGCAGCGTGAAGCCGCCGCGCACGGTTACGGCCAGGCGACGCGCGACGCCGCGGCGCTCGAGCGCCAGTTGAACTAGAGATCTTCGACGGCGTAGAGATCGAGCGTCGTGGGCGACGGCAGCGAACGGAAGGTCGCGCCGCCGTCGTGCGTGACGAGGAGCGCGCCGTGTGCGCCGGCGGCCCAGCCGAGGTCGGGCGTCTCGTCGGAGAAGCCGATGGTCGCGAGCGATGCGCTGACGCCGCTCGTCGACGCCTGCCAGCTGGCGCCACCGTCGCTCGAGCGCCACACCAGGCCGGCGGCGCCGACGGCGACGATGCGTGCGCCGTCGGCCGCGAGGGACAGCGCGGTCAAATCGCCTGGCGCGCGCGCCAGCGGCTGCCAGGTCGTGCCGTCATGCGTCACCAGCACGAGGCCGGCGTCCCCAACGGCAACGCCCGCTCCCACTTCGCCGCGGAAGCGGACCGCGCGCAGCTCGCCGGCGACGGGAGTCGACGCCGCGCCGAAGCTGACGCCACCGTCGGTCGAGCGCAAGACCAGGCCGCCGGCGCCGACGATGAAGGCGCGGCCGTCGAAGCTCGAGAGCGCGACGCCGCGCAGGTCCGCGGCCGTCGCCACCGCGACACGCTGCCAGCTGGCGCCGCCATCGACGGTGCGCAGCACGACGCCGGCATCGCCGACGGCGAGGCCATGTTCGAGATCGGAGAACGCCAGCGCGCGCAGGCTGGTGGTCACGCCGCTCGATTCGACGCTCCAGGTCGCGCCGCCATCGTGCGTGCCGATGATGGTGCCCTCGGCGCCCGCCGCCCAGCCGTCCTGGTGACCGACGCAGACCAGGCTGTAGAGGTCGGCCGTCGTCGGCGCGCTGCGCGTGATGAAGCGGTCGCCGTCGCTCGTCGACAACAGCGTCGCCGACGCGCCGGTCAGCCACGAGCTGCCGCCGCCACCGGACCCGCCGCCGGTTCCGCCCGAACCGCCTCCGCCCGTCGGTGGCTGAGACTTGGATCCGCACCCCATCAACAACAGCGCCACGACAAAGGCATGCGTCGGCTTCATGATGTTTACCTCTTGCGCATACAGTAACGGCAGGGCGGGCGGGCGCTACGCTCCAGTCGGGCCACACGCGTGTCCAATTTGGAAAGGGCGAGGATGGGGATCGAGGGCGCGCACGCCGGTCGCGCGGCGTCTTGCGCCTATCGCAGGAAGGGCGAATTCCCGTCGCGGAACAACGAAGCGCCGCGGCGTGATGACTGCCGTCGCTTCTGGTAGCGCGCACGGTCTCGATCGCGATGAATGGTACAGTTCGAGCATGCTCGCCGTCGTCCTCAGCGTCACGATGGGCCTGGTTTCGATCGACGTTGAAGGTGAGTGTCCGACACGCGAGGAGATCGCTGCGGCGCTCGAGCCGCTGTTACAAGACACGCGCAACGCAAGCACTGAACGCGTTCAAATTCGCTCGACGGGATCTGGAGTCGGAATCCAATTCATCAACGCGGTCGGTGTCGTGACCGGAAAACGATGGCTTGCAGCCGGGCCCGATTGCGGAGAGCGAGCGCGATCGGCGGCAGTCATCATCGCTGCTCAGCGACTGCAGTTGACAGCCGGCGCGGCGTTACCGCCGCCGGATGCGGCTGGACCGCCAGGCGCGGTCGCGCCCCAAGCCATGATGGTCCGGCGAGCAGCGCCACCGCAGCAGCCGCGCGCCGGCTACGATTTGAGCGCCGCATTCGTCTCGGCTATCGCGAATGACGGCGGCGTCGCGCCTGGTGCAAGCATCGCCGCGATCTTGGGCAGGGCGGGCGGCCGGTTCGGGGGACACGTCGCACTGAGTGGAACGGGTCAGAGGTCCATAGTGCTTGGAACCGGGCAAGCACGATGGACGCGTCTGGCGCTGTCGCTCGGAGCGGCCTATCGCATTCGCGCGGGCCACTGGATTGCAGATATGACCGCGGATGCCGTCGCAGCGCTGCTCCTCGTCGGCGGGAACGGATTCGCAGAAAACGCGGCCGTCGCCAACTTCGACCCTGGGCTCGCAGCGGGTATCAGAGCGGGATACCGCTGGCACAGGCTGATGCCGTTCCTCGGTGTCGGGATCACGGGATGGCTTCGTTCGGAAACTGTGTCAGCGAACGCCTTGGCGGTCCGCGCCGATTTGCCGCGGCTCGATGTGATCCTCCTGGCCGGCGCCTCATTCGGCGATTTTTAGTGAAAGGTTTTTTGCGCCCGCGACACACACACCTCAGGACCGGAATGCCGAGAATCGTGTCAGCGGACGACCCTGCGCCTGAGAGAGTCGCGCCAACGAGCGAAGAGCTGTTCATGGCTCACGCGCAGCGCGTCGCTGCGTGGGTGAGTCGCCTCGCCGGACCGGGCGCAGACGTCGAGGACCTCGTCCAGGAGGTGTTCTTACAAGCACATAGACGATTGCCCTCCTTCCGCGGGGACGCCAAGGCGACGACCTGGCTGTATGCGATCAGCGAGCGCGTCGTGATGGCGAAGCGTCGCAAGGACCGACTGCGTCGCCTGCTTACGTTCTGCGGCGACGCGCCAATCGAAGATCTGCCGGCAGTCGCGACGGCCGAGTCGGTGGAACGGCGCGAGGCCGCACGGCTGATCTATGGAGCGCTCGATCGCCTTCGCGAGAAGTACCGAACAGTCTTCATCCTGTTCGAGGTCGAAGGGCTCTCCTGCGCGGAGATTGCGAGCCTCAAAGGATTGAAGATCGGGACCGTTTGGGTGCGTCTCAATCGCGCGCGCAAGCAAATGTCTGCGCATATTCGGGCGATCGAGGGAAAGGGCTCCGATGGCAGACAGGGATGAGCGCGAGCGAGTTTGGGACGCGCGGCTACAGCGGCAGATCAAGAAACTGCCGCCGCCAGCCCTGCTCAACGCTGCCCAGCTCGGCCGCATCGCGCAGGCGCTCGACCATGATTCGTACAAGCGGCCGCGCGTCTCGCTTCGGCTCGGAGCCGCCGCGGTCGCGGCGATCGCGTTTGCTGGGCTGATTGTTTTGCAGCGCACGAAGCATCACGAGAGTGCGAATCTTCTCGTGCCAGCGGGAACACTCGCGCGAGTGTCGACGCCGACGGCCGCAGATCTGCTGGTCCTCGGGCCTGCCGCGTTGACGATTGACGGGATGGCGCCAGTCATTCGCGACGGCCGATTGATCGTGAGAACCGCTTCTCGGCCTCAAACCGTGACGGTCCCCGAAGGGCGAATCCGCGTGCGCCCGAATGCCCTCGCCGTCATCGACGTCATTTCTCTCCACACGCGAGTGGCAGCGTACTCGGGCAGCGTGGAGGCCGAGTGGCGCGAGTTTCCCGGCGTTGTCGAGATCGGCACATCTACGGTTTTCAGCGCGGCCGGCGTAAGCACCGTGTCCGACGCCGAACGCCGCCAGATCGCGATGACACTCGAAACCAATGCCCCGCGGACTTCCGCGGCGACCCCCGTTCACGCACCTGACTCGCAGTCGGTTCGGCCGCCTGACCGACTTGAAATGCGAAGCTCGAAGGGAGCTGTGCGTGCCGGCGCGCGCCTGCGAAACGCACCAGCGGCGACGTCAGCTCCGAGTGGGGGTCGCGAGCCCGAACAACCTTCACCACCACCGCCGGGGGCCGAAGCCGAAATCGTCGCCACTGCGATTCGTCAGCTCCACGCAGGCGCGGCGGCGGATGCACTCGCTTCGTTGGAGAAGTACTGGATGCAGCATCCCGGCGGGGAGCTGGCGGCCGAGGCAGAGACGACAGCAATCGAAGCGCTAATGCAACTGCGCCGTAACGATGACGCGCTCGCGCGGTTGGACGCAATCGTGCTCGACGGACGACTCAACGCCCCACGGTTGGCGATGATCCGTGGCGAACTCCGCGCAGAGCGGGGACGATGCCACGAGGCTCTCGCTGACTTCGCGCGCGCGATCATCGATGGCGATCCCGACGTCGCCAATCGCGCTCACTATGATCGCGGCGTGTGTCGCGCACGAACCGGCGATGTCGGTGGTGCGCGCGAGGATTTCAGCCAGTACCTCGCGGCCGCCCCCAATGGGCCACTCGCCGAATCGGCACGTCGAGCGCTTCGTCCGTAAGGTTTCCCGACAAGATCGCACTAACGGTCTGGAGCGTGAGCATGACACGTCTACTGAGCACGGCTGTGCTCTGCGCGGTCGGCTGTACCGGACAAAACGTGATTGGGACCAACTTCGTGCTGTCGAATGGTGTCAGCCTGATGTCCGGGACCGCCACCAACCAGCAGACCACGCTCTCGGGCAGCTGTACCGTCGAGCCCGATGTGGGAAGGATCAGCTGCGACGGCTTGACCATCCGTCTGAATACCCCGGGCGTGTGGCAGGGCATTGGCTGGGAGCTACGCGCTCCCGTCGCGGCGAGCTGCACCGGAAGCTCGGTTCCCGCGCCGAAGATCGCGGTGTTCTCGTTCGGCTCTCTGCTGATTGCGCCGAACACGACCGTGAAATCGCCGACGCAGACGGCAGTCGCTCTCATCGCTGCCGACACCGTAACGATTCGCGGCGCGATCTTCGCGACGCCACCACCCTCACCAGGCCTGGCTGGAGCGTCCCTGCCGCCGTATGGGGTCTCGCCGGGGCAGTGGGTGACGACATCGCCCTGGACCGAGGGTGCCGGCGGTGCCGGTGGGGCTACGGCAGGCGCTGCGGGCGGCAACAATGGCGCCCAGGGAGGTGACGCTGTTCCTGCGCAATTCGACCCGATGTGCGGCGGCAGCTCGGGTGGCGCGGTCGGGACCTACTCCGTCGACGATATGGGCGGCGGTGGCGGCAGTGTCAGTGCGGTCCAAGGTAACGGTGGCGGGGCCCTGCTCGTCGCGGCTGGGAACCGCATCGAGTTCGATGGCTCGGCGGGCGGGATGTGCGGAGTCGTCGCCGACGGGTCGGAGGGGGGGAGCAATCCGACCGGCCCGGGAGCAGGGGGCGGGTCGGGCGGCGTCGTGTTGGTTGAATCGCCGACAGTCAAGTTCGACGGCTCATGCGGCGGCCTGTACGCGCGCGGCGGTCGTGGCGGGACGTCAAACTTCGGCAACGGCCCGCCGGGCGGGGCCGGTGGAGGCAGCGCGCCGCCTGCGGTTGGTGCTGATGGCAATTTGGGCGGGCGAGGGGGCGGCGCCGGCGGCTTCATCCGCGTGCGAGCCAAGGCGTGTCCCGCCGGCTACGGTACGTCCGCACCGACGCCGACGTGCATTCCGCTGACCTGATTATTCACAGTTGCCGACGTGGAGCGCCGCACGAGGTTGAACGATCGGCAAGATGACAACGCTGACGTTCGAGGAGCGATCAGGCTGACGTGCGGGCTCGCGCTGCTGTTCGCAGCTTTGACAATGTCCGCCTGCGACAACCGCCGCGAAACCAGACGCGAGCTCGCAGCGTCATGGAAACTATGCGCTGCGGCGCTTAGACTTGGAGGGTTCGTCGACGCGGCCGACAAGGCCGAGAGATACAGGTCCGCCTTGCGCTCTCACGCTAACGATCGTGACGCCACTCGAGGTGACGCATTGGAGGCACTGCGACGGATAGACGCGCTGCCTCCCTATTGCATCCGACAGAATCTGTGAAGATCGCGGAAGCTGCTCACGCTCGCGCTGCGGACGGGCTGCGCCGCTATGCGCGCGGCGGTTCGGAGCTCGCGGGGCTCGACCGGCTCGCGACGAGCTGGCTCACCCGCTCCAGCAGCGTCTCGCGCGAGAACGGCTTGGCGAGAAAGGCAGCGTCGCTGGTGATGGCGTCGCCGGGATAGCCGGAGATGTGCAGCACCCGCAGCCCCGGGCGCGAGCGGCGCATCGCCTCTGCCACCTCGAAGCCATGCATCTGCGGCATCACCACGTCGCTGATCAGCAAATCGATCTCGCCCTCGTGTGCGCCTGCGATCTCGAGCGCGCGCGGTCCATGCTCCGCAGCGAGCACATCGTAGCCCTGCTGGCGCAGCACGAAGCCGACGAATTCGCGCACGGAGTCGTCGTCCTCGACGAGCAGGATGGTGCCCCGTCCGCGAGGTGGGTCGGCTTGCTCCACGGCCGGTGCGACCGCGGCCGCGACGCTGGCCGAGCGTGGCAGCAGCACCTCGAACAGCGCGCCGCGGCCGGGCTCGCTCTCGACGCGCACCTGCCCGCCCGCCTGCTTGACGATGCCGTACACCGTCGCCAGCCCCAGCCCCGTTCCCTTGCCGGGCCCCTTGGTGGTGTAGAACGGCTCGAACAGCCGCGCTCGCGCCTCCGGGTCGATGCCCACGCCGGTGTCACGCACCGCGAAGCGCACGAAGTCGTCGCGTTCGATGCGTACGTTGGCCGTCGTCACCGTGATGCTGCCCCCGTGCGGCATCGCGTCGCGCGCGTTGACCACCAGGTTCACGATCACCTGCTCGACCTGCGCACGATCGGCGCGCACCGGATCGAGCCGCGGCGACAGATCGGAGATCAGCGCCACGTCTTCGCCGATGAGGCGGCGCAGCATGTCGGTGGTGCTGCGGATCACCTCGTTCAAGTCGAGGCTCTCGATCGCCACCGGCTGCTTGCGACTGAATGCGAGCAGTTGATCGGTGAGCGCCGAGGCGCGCTTCGCGGCCTGCGAAACCCGCTCGGCGAAATGGCGCAGCGGATCGCCCACCGGCAGAGCCGCGAGCAGGAGCGAGTTGTAGCCGCTCAGCGCGGTGAGCAGGTTGTTGAAGTCGTGCGCCACTCCGCCGGCCAGGCGGCCCACCGCCTCCATCTTCTGCGACTGGCGTAGCTCGTCCTGCAGCCGCACGTGATCGGTCACGTCGTGCATCATCGTCAGGGCGCGAGGCTCCCCCTCGACGTCCATCGTCTCGACGGAGAGCAGGATGTGGTGCCGGATCCCGTCGGGCGTCTCTACGATTCCCTCGTGGTCGCGGACCCGTCCGTCACGCGCCATCACGTCGGCGACGCGCTGACGATCCTCGGGCCGGAGCCAGAGGTTCAGCTCGGCTCCGTCGCGACCGACCAATTGGGATCGGGGCAGCCCGGCGAACCGCTCACACGCCGGGTTGACGTCGAGAATCCGCCCGCCGAGCGTGGTGATGGCGGCGGGGATCGGGCTCGCTTGGAAGTAGCGCGTGAAGCGCTCCTCCGACTGGCGCAGCCGCTGCTGGGTCTGTTTGATCTCGGTGATATCTGTCGAAAGGCCTCCGACCGCGATCACCTCGCCGTCGGTGCCGAGCACTGGAAACTTTGCGGTCAGATAGGTGTGCAACCCGTCGTGCTCCGGCACCGTCTCCTCGGCGGTGACCGGCGCCAGCGTCGCGATGACGCGACGATCGTTCTCCTCCATGATCGCCGCCATCTCGGGCGGAAACATCTCGCGAGCGGTCTTCCCCGCGAATGTACCCAGCGCGCGCCCACTGCTTCGCTCGTAGCCCGGGCTCATCCACAGGTGACGTCCCTGCAAATCCTTCAGGTACAGCGCGTTCGGGCTGTGATCGACGATGGCCCGAAGCTGCGCGCCCATCGCGCCGACCCGCGCCTCCAGCTCCAGCCGTTCCGTCTCGTCGCGCGTGACCAGGATCGCGCCGCCCCCCTTGCCGTCGGGACGGGTGATCGGAGCCGCGGTTCCGGCGATGGCGCGCGTCACGCCGTCGGGGCGGCACACACGCCAGCGCCCTTCCGAGATCACGCGGTCGACGAGCGTGCGTTGCAGTGGCAGCTGGTCGAAGGGGAGCGGCTTCCCGTCGAGGCTGATGAGCCCCACCAGATCAGCCCAGCGTGCCGCCTTGAGGCCGCGTCCGCTGGCGCCGTGCTGCTCCGCGGCGGCGCGGTTGAAGATGGTGAGCTCGCCGCTGGCGTCGGCGACGATGATCCCGTCGCCGCTCTGGTCGATGATCGCGCGCAATAGATCGCGCTCGGCCTCCGCTTGCCCCTGCGCCTGCAGCTCCGCCGTGACATCCTTGAAGACGAACACCACGTAGGCGATGGCGCCCGCCGCGTCGAACAGGGGAAACGCGCTGCAGATCATCGCGCAACGCCGTCCCGTGGTGACGGTCACCTTCTTGAGCTCGCGGGGGTCGTACCAGGTCGGCGTGGTCTCGACCGTCTCTCCGCGAAACGCCCGCTTGAGAATCGACAGCTGTCCGTTCGCCTCGGCCACCTCGTCCTCGAGGACGTTGTACTCGGGCGGCGGCTCGACGCCGAACAGCTCGAGAAACGCTTCGTTGACCAGCAGGCTGTGGCCATCGGGCTTGTAGATCTGGTAGGCGACCGGCGCGTGCGCGAACATGCCCTCGAGGAGAGCCACGGGGTCGGGAATGGATCGCAGCTTGTCGAGTTGCGCGTTTCGCATGGACCGCTTCCGTATCATAGGCCGGCTGTGGAAGCAGGCAGGCGGCGGCGGCGAGCGGGAGCGTCAGCGCGGTTCGCTGAAGACACCCTCGACGAAGAGCATGGTGCCGAACGCGTTCGCGAAGGCGGGACAGGCACCGGCGCGGGCCTTGGCGACACGCTCCATCGTCGCTGCCGAGGGCCAGCGACTGTGGCGAATCGACGCCTCGCAGTCGGCCGGCACCCGCTTTTCGCGCATCAGACCGGCGAAGTCGTCTTTGCGCATCCCGATCCACATCGCGCGCGTCCGTGGGGTGCCGTCGTCCATCGTCGGGTTCTTGGCGAAGAAGATGGTCGCGAGGATCTCCCAGAAGGACGGGTCGTCGAAGCAGCTCCCGAGCTTCTGGTAGTTCGCGATGCAGAAGCTCTGCACCTGGCGCTCGCCGCTACCCTCGGCGAACGTGAGCGCAGCCGGGTTGGTCGGCGGAGTCGGGGCCGCGGGTGCCGCCGCCGCCGGTGCCTGCGCCGCGCCGTTCGACGGGGGCGAGCCCTTGGTGCAGGCGGCCAGCGCCAGCGCGATCATCAGTACCGTTGCGCGCCTCACTGCGTCACCCGCGGCGAGGCGGCGATGTTGAAGACCACGTTCGCGTCGCGTCCTTCGACGACTTCGATCGGTGCAGGGTGGCGAAAGAACTCGTGGCCGGTCGGTGCCCAGAGGACGTAGGTCCCAGGCGGGACCTTCTCGAAGGTGAAGACGCCACCGGCCGTGGTCAGCGCCGTCGAGCGCACGTGGGTATCGCCGGTGCCCGGCGGCTTGTCGCCCGGCAGCGACAACACGACGATGCGGCCGGCCAGCTCGCCGGCGTCGGCCAGGATCCCGCGCACCGAGCCGTTGCCCTTGGTGAGCACCATGAGCGTCACGCTCTGATCATCGGGCGATACGGTCGTCCACTCGGAGGCGCCGCCGCCGGCCCAATCGGCGCGCATGCGCAGCGAGGTTCCTTCGCGCACCGACGGAACGCGGAACGTGCCGTCGCTCTCGGACCACAGCTGGAGCTTCATCGGCGGATCGGGAACCTCGATGGTCACCGTCGCGCGCGAGATCGGATCCCGCCGCGCGTCCACGACGACACCGGGGCGTGTCGGCAGCCCGCGTGTCACCGTGATGGTCCCGGCATCGGCGGTGTCACTGCCCTTGACCTCGACGGTCACGCGCTTCGAGACGACGTCGTCCCCCTCGATGCGCAGCGTGTACGAATTGGCCGGCACGCCCGGGAAGACGAACGAGCCGTCGAGCGAGGTGAAGCGGTGCGGCACCGGGAACAGATAGTCGGGCGCGTTGGAGCCGCCGCCGCCGACCAGCAGGCTCACGTTGAACGATTTGACCGCCGCGCCGTCTTCGCTGTGCACGCGCCCGCGAATTCCGCCGATCCCCGGCATCACCAGCCGCACCGTCGAGCCGGTCTGCACCTTGTACTGCGTCACGCCGCCGTACGTCGGCGGAACCTGCGTCGCCGTCGGCCGCAACGCGCGCACCGCGTACTTGCCTGGTTGCAGCCCGCCTACGTGAAAGTGCCCATCGGAGTCTGTCACGGTGGCCTCGTTGTTGGTCGGTAGCGCGAACTGTTTGATGACGGTTGGCGGCTTGCCCCCGTTGGCCGCCTCGAGAGCAGGATAGTCGGGCTCGACCCAGTAATTGACCGCCGCGTAGGCCACGGGCCGACCGTCGGTCTCGGTCACCTGTCCGTCGATCGCTCCATCGTACTCCAGCTTGAGCAGCACGTCGGCCGGTTTCCGCGGGTCGACCTCGGCCAGCGGGCTCGACGACTGCGCGCTGGTCGCCGCCACCGCCATCGGCATCGGCGGCAGGCCGTTCAAGACGAACCGCCCTTCGCCGTCGGTGCGAGCGCGGTAGCGGTAGGCCTTGTGCATGGACGGCTCGTGGATCGTGTCGGGCGTGGTGGCGAGCACCTCGGCGCCAGGGGCGGGCCGACCCATCGCATCGACGACGCGGCCTTTGACGCTCATGCCGTCGAGCACCACGACGTCCACGTCGCGCGTCTCCTTGCCAACGTTGACCGGCACCTGACACTTGGTGCCGATGCGGAACTGCGGCTTCTCCGCCACGACGCAGCCGGAGCCGGGCTCGACCGTCATGTGATAGCGGCCCTCGGCGTCGGTGGTCTGCTCGCTCAACCGTCCATAATCGGAGAACGGCATGAACACGCGGAAGGAAGACTCGTCGAGCGTCTCCATCGTGTTGCACCAGCCGACCAGCGCGCCGGGAACGCCGTTGCCACGGGCGTCGAGCACTCTTCCCGAGACGCCGGCGCCCGCGGTCAGCGCGATTCGCTGGACCCAGGTCGTCGAGGCGTTGTCGCGCGGCATGACGTTGATCTGCTTACCTGCGAACCCTTCGGCCTCGGCCCAGACGGTGTGATTGCCGACCGGATCGAGGCCGGCGAAGCGCACCTGCCCGGCCTCGTTGGTCCGCTTCTCGACGAAGGCGTCGCCCTGCATGACCTGGTCGTTGGAGAGCTGCACGCGGACGAGCGCGCCGCGGATCGGGTGGCTGTCGCTGGCCGAGACGACGGTGATGGCGAGCGACGCGCCCTGGATCAAGAGCAGCGTGATCGGCTTGGTACCGTCGCCGACCTGGGTGCGGACCGACGGGGAGACGGCGTCGTCCTTCTGCGCCTGCACGACGTATTCGCCGGGCACCTGGTGGTCGAAGGAGAAACCGCCCTCGAGGTCCGACATGACCTGGCGATCGGCGGCGAAGGTGACGCGTCCGGCGCCGGGACGCGACAGGATCCGGACCGTAGCCCCTTCGGCGGGCTTACCGTCCGTCCACACCACGCGACCGTCGAGCGACCACGTCTTCTCCGCCGCGGCCGGCGCCGGTCCCGAGCCGAAGCCGAACCAGCTCGAGCCGGAGCGCGCCGCCGCCTGCTCCGAGTCGGCTTGTGGTTGGCCCGTCTGCGCGTGGTCGCGGCGGCCGCCGTCTCGGAGGAGCCAGAAACAGAGAAGGACGATGCAGACGAGGAAGACGGCGAGGAGACGCAGCCGTGAGGAGGACGAGGAGGAGGCCATGGCGAAGGTCGCGTGACTATATCACGCGACCAGCGACGGGCTTAGTTCCAGATCCGGCTGACGACCGACGAGGCGGCCGTCGCGAGACCCGACCACGCGGACTTCAGAGCGCCCGAGACGGCGGTCGCGCCCGCGCCCATTTCGCAGCGGCCCCACTGCGCCAGTGCCGCCGGGAACGCGCTCATCGCCTGGCTCGAGAACATGCCGTACGTGCGGGTGTAATAGTCGTGCGTGAGGCACGCGCCGCCGGAGCTGCAGTTGTAGCTACAGCCCGGGCCGCAAGCGCCGTAGCAGTCGGAGCTGAACTTGCCCGCGTAGCTGCTGCTGTCGTCGTTGATCGCGTTCGCGCACTGACTCGACGACCAGGAGGCCGCGTCGACGCAGTTGTAGCCTTGCATTCCCATCGTCGCATGCGCACTCGGCATCGCGAAGAAGGAGGTTGCGAATACCGAGAGAGCGATGACGTTGGCGCGCACGTTCATGGTGATCCTCCGGTTGAATAGCTTGTCGGGCGCCTTACGCACTCTTCATGCCACGCATTGTCCAATGGAAAATCGGCTGCTTGGCCGTTCAAGAGTTGTTCAAGCGCACAACATTTGAACTGAACTTGTTCAAGACTTGAACGGGGCGGGTGGGATTTCCGCTTGAGCAAGAGAGTCGCGACGCGGTACCGTCGGGCGATGGAGGGTGGCCGCGCGAGCGGAGCGGCGACGGCGCTGTACGCGGCCGTGGCCACCGGCGGGTTGCTGCTCGTGCTGTTGCCGCTGAGCCCGCCGCTGCAGCGCCGCTTCCTCGCCAATCACCATCTCGACCCGCCGTCGACCGCGTCCTGGATCGCAATCGGGCTGCTTCCGAAGATGTATGGCGGCAGGCACGAGTTCTGGATGAGCCCGGAGCCGCTCAGCGAATTCTTGCGCGCCGATCCGCGCCTGGCTCCGTTCAAGGTCTCCCATTATTGGGTGAACCATTCGCCCGGACGGGCGGTTCGACTCGACACCACCCGCGAGGCGGCCGGGCGCGCCGGCGCGACGACGTACCTGCGCCTCGAGTCGAGCTATGGGAGCGAATCGCTGACATCGACCTACGTGGTGCACGCCGCGGCGGGTCGGATCGAAGTCCGGGCCGCTCCTTGAACACGGCTTCGCTGCGCGGACAGGCCCTGCGGATTGCCACGGCCGGATGGCTCGTCGGCTGGTACGGGAAGGTTGTCTTCTTCGTCGGACATTTTCGCGAAGCCGTGGCGTGGCCGATCGACGTCTCGTCGCTGCCGGCGCTGTTGCGCGCACCGTGGATCGCCGCGGCGGCGTATGCGATCCCGGTTGCCGCCGGGGCTGCGCTTTGGTTCGGCGGACGGACTGCGCGGCTCGCGGGCGCGGCGGCGCTGGCCGTCGCGGCGGCAGTCGGCTGCATTCACGTCGAGCTCTTCAACGACGCCACCTTCGTGACCAGCTTTTGGACCGCGCTGTGGATCGCCTGGCTCGCCGCCGCGCCCGACGACGAGCTGGCGCGGCACGGTCCGCGGCTGGCGCGCTGCGTGGTTGCGTTCGTGTTCCTCGGCGGCGCGATCGGCAAGCTGACCGCGACCTACATCTCGGGCGAGGCGTTCTACCACCTCTACTTCCAACAGAAAGACAGCTGGCCCTACTCGACGCTGCGCGCTGCCGTATCGGATTCGACCTTGAGAGCGATCGCGCGCTGGTTCTCGCGGCTGGTGATCGCCGGTGAGCTCGCGCTATCCCTCGGGCCGCTGGCGCCCCACCGCCCGTACGTCTGGGCCGCGTGCGCGGCGATCGGCTTGATGGTGCTGAGCTCCACCTTCTACCTGTTCTCGGTGCTGGCCTCGCTCGCGGCCGTCCTGGTCGCGTCGACGTGGCTCACGCGGACGCGTTAGTGGGTTGCAATCGCGCGGTCCGCTGCCGATAATTCGCGCTAACAAGCCCGGGCCGCGCGGCCCGACGACTTGCCACATGGAGGAGCACCAGTGAGCTTTTACAAGGCCGAGTACATCTGGATGGACGGCGCCGAGCCGACGCCCAAGCTGCGTTCGAAGACCAAGATCATCGACAAGGGCAAGGAGCCGCCCATCTGGGGCTTCGACGGTTCGTCCACGAACCAGGCGACGGGCCACAGCTCGGATCTGGTGCTCAAGCCGGTCTTCGTATGCCCGGATCCGGTGCGCGGCGAAAACAACAAGCTCGTCATGTGCGAAGTGCTGCTCACCGATATGACGCCGCATCCGACCAACACGCGCGCCGCGCTCGTCGAAGTCGCCGAGAAGTACAAAGCGCACGACATCTGGTTCGGCATCGAGCAGGAGTACACCTTCTTCGACGGCGTCAAGCCGCTCGGTTGGCCCACCAACGGCTTTCCCGCGCCGCAGTTCGGCTACTACTGCGGCGTCGGTGCCGACGAGGTCTTCGGCCGCGACATCGTCGAAGAGCACATGGAAGCGTGTCTCACCGCCGGGCTCAAGCTCTCGGGTATCAATGCCGAGGTGATGCCGGCGCAGTGGGAGTTCCAGATCGGCCCCGTCGGGCCCCTCGAAGCTTCGGACCATTTGTGGGTCGCGCGCTGGCTGCTCTATCGCATCGCCGAGAATCACGGTGCCTCGGCCACGCTCGATCCGAAGCCGGTCAAGGGCGACTGGAACGGCGCCGGCGCGCACACCAACTTCTCGACGAGCGAGATGCGCGACTCGTACGACGCGTGTGTCAAGGCCGCCGAGGCGCTGAAGGAGCGCCACGCCCTCCACATCGCCAACTACGGCCACGGCATCGAAGAGCGTCTGACGGGCAAGCACGAGACCTGCTCGTACAAAGAGTACAAGTACGGCGTCTCCGATCGCGGCGCATCGGTGCGCATCCCGTGGCAGGTGGCGAAGGAGAAGAAGGGTTACATCGAAGATCGCCGCCCGTGCGCAAACATGGATCCCTACACGGTGACGCGGCTCATCACCGAGAGCGTCTGCAGTCGGCTCGAGACCAAGTAGACCGACAGGCCAGCAGCGGCATATCCATTGTGACGGTTGATGCAATCGCGCGCGTCGTTCTGATATTGTGGAGAGCGGGGCGGGATCGCTCGAGGAGCACGGATGCCGATGGCAGGGGGGCGCGCGCTGATCGTGCTGATCTCGATGATCGCGTCCGCGACCGCCTGGGCAGAGACGGCTCCCGAAGATCCGAAGGAGCTCTTCGAGCGCGGCAGCGCGCTCTACGCGCTCGGTCGCTACGGTGAGGCGGCGCCGCTGTTCGAGCGCGCCTTCGAGCTGAAGCCCGATCCGGCGCTCCTCTACAACGCGGCCCAGGCCTATCGCTTCAACGGCGACAAGCGGCGCGCGCTCACGCTCTATGTGAACTACTACAGGCTGTACGGCGACCAGATCCCCAACGCCGACGACGTGCAGCGGCAGATCGATCAGCTCAAGGAAGCCATCGCCGCCGACGAGCGCGCCAAGCCGGCACCGTCGCCGGCGCCGAGCGTTCAGCCGGCGCTCGTGGTGACGTCGCGACCGCCGCCGAAGCCGCTCACCCGGCGCCCGTGGTTCTGGGGCGTCGTCGGTGGCGGAGCGGTCGTGGTCATCACGGCGGTCGTGGTGGGCATCGCCGTCGGCACGCGCGGCCACAGCTATCCAGCGGCGACGTTTGGGACCGTGAGTGGTAACTGATTCGCGGCTCGCCGTCGGTGCCCTGATGACCGCGACGCTGGCTGCGACCCTGGCGGGCGGCTGCAGCCCGCTCGTCGAGCGCTGTCAGGCGGGCACGCTGGTCGTCCTCCTGTCGCTCGCCGACAGCGCCGCCGAGGCCGACGAGCTGACCGTCGACCTCTCGCTCGATGGTGGCTCGGCGCTGCAGACGGTCCTGTCGCACGTGCCGGGGCAGGCCAGCGGCAATGTGGTGGTGCAGTTTCCGCGCGGCTACCCGAGCGGCAGCGTCGTGGCGGTCGAGGTCACCGCACGCACCCTCGGCGCCGTCAGCGGCGTCGGCCGTGCGACTGCGACGCTGTCGGCTGCCTGTCAAACGACCACCCTCGCGGTCGCGCCCGCCGGCGACGCGGCCGACTTGAGCGCGGCCGACGACCTCGCCGACGGTGCTGCCGTCGCTGCCGACCTGGCCAGCGGCGCCGATCTGACGTCCAACCCGGACCTGTCGTGCCCCGGCGGCGGGATCGAGCTCTGCTTCAACAACGTCGACGACGACTGCGATGGCCTGGCCGACTGCGCCGATCCCGATTGCGCTCCCGTCGCGGTGTGCGTGCCGGTGGTGGCGGCGCCGTTCGCGTACGGCACGCAGGAGCCGAAGACCGGCGCCTGCCCCGGCAACACCAGCGGCGCGCCGGTCTACCTGCAAGACGGCACGGGCGGCGGCTGCAGCTCGACCTGCAGCTGCGGCGGCAGCGGTTGCACCGCGCCGCTCACCAACGTCGTTCCTTGTCCCGGCGGCGCGCTGCAGCAGCCTGGCTTCGCGACGGTCACGCAGGCGGGTTGCGTCAACATCGAGAACGCCAACAACTTCCGCGTCGGCAGCATCACCGGCACACTGGCGTGCACCAAGAACGGCGCCGCGGCCCCGGTCACGCCGCCCGCGTTGACGACGACGCTCGCCTGTACCATGACCGGCACCGCCACGACGGGCGGCTGCGGCAGCGGTCAGGTCTGCGTCGCGCGCGGCGCCAAGCAGTGCGTCAGCACCGCCGGCGCGGGCGCCACCTGCCCGTCGAGCTATCCGACCGGCGCCACCTGGTTCTCGTCGTACACCGACAACCGCACCTGCACCTGCAGCTGCGCCACCGCCGCCAATGGCTGCACCGGCGCCAGCGTCGGCGTCAGCTTCTTCGACTCCAAGAGCTGCATCGGCACCGCGGTTCCCGAGGCCGGCGACATCTGCTCCAATAGCCTGCTCGGTGCCAAGATCGTGGGCGGCTGTACGCTCTCGGTCACCTTCGCCAATCCGCTCGTGTTCAACGGCGCGCGCACCGTGTGCTGCCAGTGAGGGCGGCGCGTCGATCGAATCTCGTCGCCGGCTGCGCGTTGGTCGCGGGCTGCGCGCTCGTCGCGGGTTGTACGCCCGATGCCGCTCGCTGTCGCGACGACACGCTCCTCGTCGCCGTCACGCTCGACGACGCGAGCGCGCAGGCCGACGAATTCGCGGTGGCCATCACCATCGACGGCACCGCGTCGAGCCAGGCCACCGTCGCTCACGGCGCCGGCCAGCCGGGCGGCAACCTGCTGGTGCAGTTCCCCCACGGCTATCCGCGCGGCCACGTCGTGGTCATCGCCGTCGACGCGCTCGTCGCCGGCGCCGTCGTCGGCTCGGGCAGCGCGTCGCAGCCGCTCGCCGCCTCGTGCGAGGTCACGCCGCTGACCGTTCAGGCCACGGCCGCCACGTCCGACCTCGGCAGCGACGATCTGGACCGCGTCGCCGACCTGACGCCGCCCGCCGATCTCTACCAGTGCGTGCCGGCCGCCGAGACCGGCGACGCCTGCTTCGACGGCATCGACAACGACTGCGACGGCCACACCGACTGCGACGACCCCGACTGCACGATGGCCCAGTGCGTCCCCGCCGTCGGCGCCGCCTTCAAGCTCGGCATCACGGTCACGCAGGCGAGCTTCTGCCCGGCGATGTTCAGCTCGAAGTCGGTCATCAACTCCGGGCTCGCACCGGTCGGCCCCGACTGCCCGGCGACCTCGTGCAGCTGCGCGCCGGCGATGAGCTGCTCGTCGAACGCGACCTCGTGGCCCGCGGCAGCCTGCTCCGGCGAAGGCGACGGCAACTCGGTGAGCTCGACCTGCCGCGGCGTCAGCGTCGCCGCGCCGACGCTCGGCATGAGCACGACGGCCATCCTCAACGGCGGCGGCTCCTGCAGCATCGGCGGCACCAGCAGCCGGTCGGCGACGCAATGGTCCTCGACCGAGCGCTTCTGCCAGACGAGCGCGGTGGGCGGCGGCTGCGCGAGCGGGCAGGTCTGCGTGCCCAGGCTCTCGGTGCCGACCTGCGCGGTCGCCGATGGCGCCGTCGCGTGCGACTCCGGATATACCGAGACCGTCGGACCGTGGTTCACCGATCTGACCGACACGCGCAGCTGCTCCTGCGCCTGCGGCGCGGCGTCGGGCGGCGCCTGCGGCAGCAGCATCTCCTTCTACGCTTCGACCGACTGCAGCGGCACGGCGACGTTGACGATGTCCGCGTCGCAGAACAACTGCAACGCGCCGGGCACCTACCGTTCGGTCAAGGTCATCGGCGTCACTCAACCGTCGTGCGGCGCGGCGTCGACCACGCTCGGCGGCACGCTGGCGGGCGCCAACCGCCAGACCCTCTGCTGCCGCCCCTGATACGCGTACTCGGCAGCGAGCAAGACGAGCGGTCCGAGTCGCTTCGGCATCGGGGTTCCTGCTTCGAGCTCTGCTCGCTCATGGCGCGCCGAGGTGGAGGGCGCTCGTCTCGGCGGAGGGCGGCGCCCCCGTCGCGCTCGACGGCCGCGGATTGCGCCATCCGATGGGCGGGACGATCAGCCGCTCGACCTCGGGCGGTCCCCACGTCCGCGGATCGTATTCGTACAGCGGCGTCACGTCGCCGAGGACGCCGTCGACGATTCGCCACTCGGCCTCGACGGCTGCGGCAGTGGCGAACAGCATCGGATCGCCGCGCAGGGCGTCGGCGAGAAGACGCGCGTACGGCGGCAGGCGCGCTTCGCGGCGGCTCGTCGGCACCAGCTCGAGCGGCTCGCCGGCCATCCGTTCGCCCGGCGACTTGGAGCGGACGCCGATGGCGGTGGTGACATCGGGGCCGAGCCGGAAGCGCACGTAGTTGCACGGCTCGGCGGTCGGCTCATCGAACACCGTGCGTGGCGGGCAGCGCATGGCGACCCAGACCTCCGTCGCCGTCGCGGCCAGCGCCTTGCCGGCGCGCAGGTAGAAGGGCACGCCCGCCCAGCGCCAGCTGTCGATGAACAGGCGCACGGCGGCGAAGGTCTCGGTGCGCGAGTCGGGGGCGACGCCCGGTTCTCGACGGTAGCCGCGATACTGTCCGCGCACGACGCTGTCGCGGCTGAGCGGAATGACGGCGCCGAGCAGGCGCGCCGCTTGATCGCGGCAGGTGTCTCCGCGAGCCGGCGCGTCGAGGGCGATGCAGGCGGCGACCTGCAGCAGGTGGTTCTGGATGACGTCGCGGATGGCGCCCGTCTCCTCGTAGAAGGCGCCGCGGCCGCGCACGCCGAACTCCTCGGCCATGGTGATCTGCACGCTGTCGATGTAGTGGCGATTCCACAGCGGCTCGACGATGGCGTTGGCGAAGCGCAGATAGAACAGGTTCAGCACCGGCTCCTTGCCGAGAAAATGATCGATGCGAAAGATCGCCGACTCGGGAAATGTGGAGGCGAGCTCACGGTTGAGCGCACGCGCCGATGCCAGGTCGCGGCCGAACGGCTTCTCGACGAGGATGCGCGCAGCGCTGGTCAGGCCGGCGAGGCTCAGCTGCGCGACGACCACCGGAAACATCGACGGCGGGATGGCCATGTAGTGGAGCGGTCGCTCGCAGCCGGAGAGCGCCGTCCGCAACTTGGCGAAGGTCGCCGAGTCGGAGTAGTTGCCACTGACGTAGCGCAACAGCGAGGCCAGCTTGTCGAACGCCGGCGGGTCGAAAGAGCCGGTGGCCTGTAGGCTCTGACGCACGCGCGCGCGCAGGCCGGCGGCGTCGATGGGCGTGTTGGCGACGCCGACGACGGGGACGTCGAGCCGACGCTGGCGCACGAGCGTTTGCAGCGCGGGAAAGATCTGACGAAAGGCGAGATCGCCGGTGGCACCGAACAGCACGAGCGCGTCCGATTGCATGGTTTCGCTCCCGTCGGCGAGGGTAGGCGAGCAGGCGCCGCGCGCAAGTCGGACACGCGCCTGCGCCGCCGTCGGTCGTTCAGTCGAAGGCGATGCGCAGCTCGTCGACGACGTCGCGCACTCCGGGGGCCAACCACGCCTCGCGCTTGGCCTCCTCCTTCTCGTACCAGGAGTGCACCTTGCCCTTGAGCACCACGCGTCCGTCCTGCACCTCGACCTGGATGCGCTTGGCGTCGGTCTCGGCGGCGCGGATGAGCGCGTTCTCGATCTTACGCTTGAGATCCTCGGGCTTCATCTTCGGCTTGACCTCGATGGTGTTGATGACGCCCTTGACGCCTCTGAGGTTTCGGATCTTTCGCTCGGCCGACTGCCTCTGGAACTGCCACTCGACGTCGCCGCGCAGCGTGATCCAGCCGTTGTCGACGGTGACCGTGACGGAAGACGGAATGTCGGAGGCATCTTCCAGCGCCAACTTGGCCGCGCGCGCGAGCGCCTCGTCATCTCGCTCGTCGCTCTCCCCCAGCTTGACCTCGAGCTCGTTGGCCACGGCGCGCACGCCGCGCACCCGCAGCGCGACCTCTTCGGCCTGCCACTTCTTCATGTAGCTGTCGACGGTGCCGACGAGCGAGACGACGCCGTCTTTTACGGTTACCCCGATCTCGGTGGGGCTCAGGCGACTGTCCCACTTGAGCTCATCGAGTACGTTCTTGAGTATTTCTTCGTCGGTCATGGAGCACCTCCACGCTCGCCGTCATGCAAGCAGTGATCCTGTCGGACGCATTTCGCCGTCGGGCACGCCGGCTGCACACCGTCGGGTTGGAGGTGTACATGGAAACGATTTGCGTCGTGGCAATCTGTGTAGCGGCCGCCAGCTTGATCTTGTCGGCAGTCGCCTGGTGGCGAGCCGGCGGCCGTGGCGAGGTCGCATCGCTGCGGCAAGATCTGGCGCGCCACGCGGAGGCGCTGAAGCAGCGGGTTCGCATCGGCTACGAGGACTCGCTCGCTCGCATCAGGCTCGCCGAAGAGCGGTTGGCGCGCGTGCGCGAGGAGACCTCGGCCGAGGCGCGGCAGAGCATCGATGCGTTGCGCGCGCATCTCGCGCAGGCGCGCTCCGAGATCGACGCGAGCCTGACGCGCTTGAAAGGCGAAGTGTCGACGCGCACCGAAGCCGCCGAGCAGGCGATCAGAGCGCGCATCCTCCGCATGGAGGGGCACGTGCAGCTCCTGTCCGCGCGCGCCGAGATGGTTCGCGCCGAGCGCCGCGCCGAAAAGCGCGACTTCATCGGCGCCATCGAGCTCCTGGAAAAGGCCATCGCCAGGGTCAACGAGGTCAAGCTGCGACTGTCGGATCGGTTCGAAGACGACCCGCAGTTCGCCGATGTGCTCGGTGCGCTGCACGACGCCATTCGCTCGGTCCGTGCGGAGGCAGCCGATCACAAGCGCGACCTCGAACGCGCTGTGTTGGCCAGCGACGTGCTGATGCGATCCGTGGCGGCCGGGGAAGAGGCCCGCGCCTGAGCTCGACCGCCGACGAGAGTGTGGCGGCGCGAGACGGCTCCTTTCCCGTGGCGCGCCGCCCGCCGGGCTGCCGAACGCGCTACTTGTTGGGGATCTCCGCCTTCGCCGCTGCCACCTCGGCAAGCTCGAACGTCGTCGGGGTGGTGTTGCGGACCACCGCGTTGGCGATGGTACCGTCGGGACGCTTGATGGTCCACGCGGTCGCGCTCGGCGCCTCGACGCGCGTCATCGTCTGGTAACCGGCTTGCTTGAACTGCTGATCGAAGTAGCCGACGGTGTCACCGAAGGAGCGGTCGGTCTGGAACACACGATCGACGCCTTCGATGCCGACGATCTTCTCCTTCTCTGGGCGCCCCTTCAGGGATGCCTTGATTCCCGTCTCCGGGAAGGCGCGGATCTCGTCGACGGCCGAATTGCCAATGAGCTTCGCCCCGGGCGGCGGCTGAATCAAGGGCGAGTTGCTGCCCGACGAATCGGACGAGCCGCCGCTGCTCTGCGGCGCCGCGCGCGCGGCGGCGAACGGAACCGCCAACACGAGACCCACGACCACGATTCTCGACCACATGAGTGCCTCCTTGGTGGGTTGACAACGATGCGTCAATGACGATGGCGCCCGCGCAGCCGTTGCGGTCCGATCACCTTGGCGCGCCCCTTACGTGGGGAGGGACGGCCGGTGACCATCTTCTTCTCGTCGAGGGTCGCGCGCACGCCGCCGCCGCCGAGGTGTCCGCCGCCGCCGCCGGCGCTCCAACCGCTGTCGTCCTGTCGCTTGCGGTTGTCGACGACGGCGCGCGCGCGGCGGCGAACGTGCACGCCGAGCTTGCTCGGATGGCCGGCGCCGCGGCTGGCGTGACGATGCTCCTCCATGATGCAGCTGTCCTCGACGAGCGTGAGGCCCGCGCTCAGCGCCGCCTCCACGCAAGCACGGCTGGTCACGCCGGGCGGAAGCCAGACTGCTTCGGGGCGCTTGAGCGCGGCCTCGGCGACGTGGGCGGGCGCCGCGCGCGCGTTGCGGAAGATGACGACCAGGTCGACGGGGCCGGCGACGTCGTCGAGCTGCGCGTAGGACTTGATGCGCGCGACGTCGGCGAGATCGGGGCGCAGCGGAATGACCTCGTAGCCCTGGTCGTGGAGGTAGCGACAGACGGTGTTGGAGTGGCGGTCGGCGCGCGGGCTGGCACCGACGACGGCGATGATGCGGGCGCGTCGCAGCATCTGCTGTAACGCGACTTCGTCCCGGGTGAGATGTTTCATCGTGATCGCGATGATGGGGCGCCGTGTCGGCGACGCAATCCGGCGCCGCAGCGAGCCGGCGCGCGGCGGTCCGATCGAGCTGCCTCGACCAGTGAGCGGCTACTCCATACAAACGCCGTCCGCTGGCCACGGTAGTCTTCTCGTTGAATCTTTCGGATCGACCTCCCCGGCGATCATTCCCAGCGCGCGGCCGACCCCGCCACTTGTCTCGTGGCGACGTTGAGGCGGTTCCAGACGTTGATCGCGGCGATCGAGAGGATCAGCGACGCGAGCGCCGGCTCGTCGTAGTGCCGGGCGGCCTCGGCCCAGACCTCGTCCGGTACCGGGTCTGCGCGGTCGCTCAGCCGCGTGACCGCTTCGGTCAGCGCGAGCGCCGCGCGTTCGGGATCGTTGAAGTACGGCGCATCGCGCCAGGCCGCCAGCGCGAACATGCGCTCGTCGGTCTCGCCAGCCTTCTTCATCAGGCGAGAGTGCATGTCGAGGCACATGCTGCAGCCGTTGATCTGGCTGGCGCGCAGGTGCACCAAGCCGATGGTCAAGGACGGCACGCCGCCTTTTTCGGCGGACCTCCCCAGCTCCTGCAGCGCTTTCATGGCGTCGGGAACGATCATTGCCGGGTTCTTCATCCGTGCTTTCATCATGGCTCTCCTTCAAGGGGCGCTGGCCGTCTTTGATGAACGGCGGTGATGACTTACGGCTCCCGTCACATCGCGGGAGCTTCGTTCGTCAGTGGTATGACGGAACGAAACGAGAGGATGTGACCGTGAACGACCGTGACAGAGACGATCGAGACGGGCTGGCCGGGCGATTCGAAGAGAAGCGCAGCCATCTGCGCGCCGTGGCGTACCGCATGCTCGGCTCCGAGAGCGAAGCCGACGACGCCGTGCAGGAAGCCTGGTTCCGGCTCAGCCGCGCCGACAGCAGCGAGGTCGACAACCTGGGCGGATGGCTCACGACGGTCGTCGCGCGCGTGTGCCTCGATATGCTGCGTTCGCGCAAGTCGCGCAAAGAGGAGCCGCTCGATGCGCACCCGTCCGAGCGGAACGACCTGCGCGCGGACGAGGTCGGCCCCGAACAGGCGGCGCTGCTCGCCGATTCGGTCGGACCCGCGCTGCTGGTGGTCCTCGAGACGCTCGCGCCCGCGGAGCGGCTCGCCTTCGTGCTGCACGACATGTTCGCCGTGCCCTTCGAGGAGATCGCTCCCATCGTCGGGCGCTCCCCGACGGCGACGCGGCAGCTCGCCAGCCGCGCGCGCCGCCGGGTCCAGGGGGCGGCGGCGATTCCCGACGCCGACCTGACCCGACGGCAGGAGGTCGTGGCCGCCTTCCTGGCGGCGTCGCGCAGCGGGAACTTCGACGCGCTGCTCGCAGTCCTCGACCCGGAGGTCGTTGTTCGCGCCGACAGCATCGCCGTCGGCATGGGCGCAGCGGAGGAGCTCCGCGGCGCAACGGCAGTGGCCAACAACTTCAAGGGGCGCGCTCGGGGCGCGCGACCGGCGCTCGTCAACGGAATCGCGGCAGCCGTGTGGGCTCCGGGCGGAAAGCCGCGTGTCGTCTTCGACTTCACGATCGTGGACCGGAAGATCGTCGCCCTCGACCTCGTGGCCGATCCGGCGCGGCTCGGTCAGCTGGACCTGGTCATCCTCGAGGCGTGAAGAGCGCTAGCCGCAATGCCGGTCAGTGAAGAACGAATAGCTTTGAGACGGCTGGGGTCGCGGACGCAGTGAGGCGACCTCCCGGCGTCGGAATCCGTCGCAGTCGCCGCTGCGCGGCGTGCTCCTCCATCGGGGCCGCCCAGGTCGCGCTTCGCGCGACGCGGCCCCTCTAC
>JAQBQH010000134.1 GCA_028287105.1 Myxococcales bacterium | reverse complement strand
GTCCGCTGGAGGAGCACGCCGCGAAGCGGCGACTGCGACGGATTCCGACGCCGGCAGCGCGCCTTGCTACCTCCGCGACCCAGCCGTCCGCGGCCAGCCTCTTTGCGCCGAACTGCCCGGCATTGCGCCTAGGTCGAGACGGGGCGACGCGGCTCGTCGTCGCGCAGCGTCGGCTCCCAGCGCTCCGCGAGCAGCGCCCGCCGCCAGACCTGCAGCGCGCGCACTGTCCGTCCCGCCGGCTCGATCCGCGGCAGCTCCGGTCGCTGGCGCGCCGCGCGCACCTTCTGCATCTCTTCGAACCCGCCGCGATCGCCGGTGCCCTCGAGCGGCTCGCGCGCCACCCAGCGCTCTTCGTGGACCGGCCGATACAGATCGCGCAGCAGCGCCTGCGGGCTGAGCTGCTTCATGTCCTCGTTGAGCTCGACGGCGATGTCACGCTCGCGCACCTGCAGAAAGCCGGTGCGCCACTCCGCCGGATCGAGGTGCGTCTTCACGTCGCGCAGGTGGACCGGCATGCTCCAGTCGCGGATGAAGCGGGCGGCGTTGCGCTCGTGCCGCTCGCACAGCCACAGCACCCGCTCGTCGACGAACGCGCGCCACTTCGGCTCGACGACGGGGGCGTCCTCCGAGGGCGACGGCTCGCCGCCGCTCATCCGCGCATCAAGAGGTAGTAGTGGACGCCGAGCCCCGCGCCCACGCCGACGATGATCCACGCCAACCAGAACAGCGCCCCCGCCGGCGGCGCCTGCAGCGTCTGGTTCTCCGCCGAGTGGCGCGCCTGCCGCGCGCGCTCCGTCGCGTAGGCGATGACGCCCGCCGAATCGGGCAGGATCTTGGTGCCGCCGTCGCCGATGCCGGGCGCCTGCTGCGCCATCATCGTCTTCTGCGCGGCCAGCGGCGCTTCCTGCGCCATCATGGTCTTCTGCGTGCCGCCTGCCGTCGCTGCCGGCGCGCCTGGAGGCGGTGGCGCAGCCGGAGGAGGTGCCAGGCCGCCGGCGATGCGCGGCGCCTCGGTCCCCATCATCGTCTTCTGCTCGAGCCCCTGACCACCCGACGGTGCTCCATACGACGGCGGCGGTGCTCCATACGACGGCGGCGGCGCTCCGTACGACGGCGGCGCGGCCGGCGGTGGCGCTCCGCCACCCCCGAGCTTGGGCGCCTCCATCGCCATCATGGTGCGCTGATCGGACGGCGCGGCGCCCCCGAGCTTGGGCGCTTCCTGCGCCATCATCGTCTTCTGCTCGGCCATGCCGCTGGCCTTGGGCGCTTCCTGCGCCATCATCGTCTTCATCTCGGGCTGCGCCTGGATCGCCGGCATTGCCGACGGCCCCGGCGTCTGCCGCGGGAACAGCTCGGCCAGGCACTGCTGGCACTCGGTATCGAGCGCCTCGGCCGACTGCTGCCGCCGCGCCGGGTCCTTCTCGAGCGCGCGCATGACGATGCTCGTCAGCTGCGGCGGCAGCCCCACGAGCGGCGCCGGCTTCTCGCGAAGGTGCATCATCACCACCTCCGTCGGCACCTTGGCGTCGAACGGCGGCTTGCCCGTCAGCATCTCGTACGCGACGACACCAACGGCGTAGATGTCGCTGCGCGGGTCGAGCGGCACGCCGCGCCCCTGCTCGGGCGACATGTACTGCGGCGTTCCGAAGACGACCCCGGCGCGCGTCACCTGCGCATCGGGCGCATCCAGCTTCGCCACCGAGAAGTCGAGCACCTTGACGTAGTCACCGGCGCCCTTCATCTCGACCAGGTAGACGTTGTCCGGCTTGATGTCGCGGTGGATGATCCCCTGGTTGTGCGCCTCCGACAGCGACGCGCACATCTGCGACAGGATGCGCAGCACGCGATTGGGCGGCAGCCGCCCCAGCCGCTCGATCTCCTGACGGAGCGAGCGCCCGTGCAGATACTCCATCGCGATGAAGAGCAGCCCCTCTTTGGTCTGCCCGAAGTCGATCAACCGCACCGTGTTCGGATGGTCCAGTCGCGACGCCGCGCGCGCCTCGTTGTGGAAGCGCTTGACCCACGACGGATCGGTCGACACGTGCGCGCCGAGGACCTTGATGGCGATGACGCGATCGACCGAGAGCTGCTTGGCCCGGTACACGACGCCGGTGCCGCCCTCGCCGATGCGCTCGAGGATCTCGAACCGATCAGCGAGCGTTTTTCCGACGAGAGGATCGGGCCCGGACATCATCGCGGTTCTCCTAACGACTCGGCGTGATCGCCACGCGGTTGTTCTTGCCGATGGAGCGCAGCGACGCCGAGCCCACGCACTTGTTGGCGTCGATCACCTTGACGATCTTGAAGTTGCCACCGTCGAGCGGATCCTCGCCGCCGGAGCCCGACAGCACGGTCCCCGAGTCGCCCGGCTTGATGCCCGCGGCCGATCCCTTGTCGATGTACATCATGAGGTTGTTGCCTTCACGATAGGCGCTCACCACGCGCGCCTGGACCGTCTCGCCCGCCGGCCGCTCCGGCCTTTCGCGCGGCGGCCGCGGCTCGTGACGCGGCCTGGTCGGCTTCTCCTCGACTGGATCGGCGGGCGGCGGCGGCAGCGGCGTCGCCACGACCGCGGGCGGCTCCTGCCACTGCGCCTCCATCGTGTACACCGTGCCGTCGGTCTTCGCCGGCGCCGTCACGCGCACGAAGTAGGTGCCCGCCTTGTCGATCGGCGTGTACATCTTCTTCTGCTTCTCGCCCTTGCCGCGCACCGGCGACGCCGCGATCTGCGCACCGAAGGCATCGAACACGTCGATGTTGACGTCGCTCGCCGCGTTGTCCCAGTTGATGAGCGTGGTCAAGACGCCCGCGTTGCCCTTGAGCTCGAGCTGATACCAGTCGGTCTTGTCCTGGTTCTGGTAGCTCACCTCGTCGGTGTGCGGCTTGTTCACCGCCAGCTGCTGCGCGCTCGACCGCTTCGCGTCGGGACCGCTGCGCGCGTCGGCGTCGTAGTTGTCCTTCGGCGTCTTGGACCCCGACTTCGGGCCGCAAGCCGCGGCCATCATGACCAGGGAGGCTATGCACACGATGCGTCGCATGGACACGTATCCTACTTCAGGTTGACGACGATGCGCTTGTTCTTACCGAGCGGCTTCTGCAGCGTCGAAGACTTGGCAATCGACTTCGAGCCACCGACGATCTGCGCGATCGAGAAGCTGCCGCCTTCGAATGGCTTGTCGCCCTCGGGCCCGTCGAGGATCGTGCCCATCATGCCGGTGCGCAGCTGATCCGACGATCCCTTGTCGAGATAGAGCGTCACCGTCGAGCCCTCGCGCACCGTCGACACGATGGTGCCGTAGACCTTGTTCGGATCGGGCACCGTCGGGCAGGTCTGTCCGGCCGGGCAGGGCGCCGGCGCTGCCGCCACGCCTGACGGTGCGGGAGCCGGAGCCGGCGCCGGCGCGGGCGCGGCCGCCTCCTGCTTCGGTGCCACCGGCCCGTTGTACTTGACCATCATCGTGTAGATGCTGCTGTCCGTCTTCGTCGGCCCCGACACGCGCACGTAGTACATGCCCGGGTCCTCGATGCGCAGCAGCACCTTCTTGGACGACTGACCCTCGATGCGTCTTGGTGACTTTCCGATGTTGACGCCGAATTTGTCGAAGACGTCGATGGCCAGGTCGGCCGCTTCCTCGTCCCAGTGCAGCTCGAAGGTGGCGAACTGTCCCGCCTTGCCCATCAACTGGAACTTGCGCCAGTCGTTCTGCTTGCCCTTCTTGACGTCGATCTTGTCGCTGATCGGCGCGTTGATGGTGCCGTCGGTGGCCTCGAGGCGCGTGGGTCCGGCCGGCTCTCCGCCGCCGCCGGCGCCGCCCTTCTCGCCCTTGGCCTTGTCCTTCTCTTCCTTGGTCGCCGCGGTGGCCGAGTCCTTCTGACCCTTGGCCTCGTCGGCAGCGCCCTTGGCAGCGTCGGCGCCGCCCTTGGCCGACGTCAGCGCTGCGCATCCACTGAACGCCAACATCAACCCACAGCAAACGATCGCGTGTCTCACCCAGCCCCCTCGGCAATGATACGGTTTCGAGACGCCAAAACGTACCGCCTGGTCCAACCTCTCGTCAAGCGCGCGCGAACGCGGTATGATGCCGCGGCAACCCACACTCCCCCATGGCTGACGACAAGAAGCAGAAGACGCTGTTTCTCGACGACGCCGGAGCGGCGGCGCCTCCGCAAAAGGATGCGCCGCTGTCGTCTCAGTCGACGATGATGATGGAAGCGCCGGCGAACGCGCCACGCCAGGTGGTGACGCCGACGATCATGAAGGAGCCGCCGCGACATCAGCTCGCGCCGATGCAGCGCCCGAAGAATCCGTCGACGGCGGGGCGCTGGATCGCCGGGCCGATTCTGGCCGCGGTCGTCGCCACCGGCACCGTCTTCGGCGCCGATCAGGTGATGCCACGCCACAAAAAAGGCGTCGCCGGTCTGCCCGCCAACGCCAAGCCGCAGGGCAAGCTGCGCGTCAACACGACGCCGCCGGGCGCCTCGATCCTCGTCGACGGCAAGCGCTTCCCGCGCTTCACGCCCGCGGTCATCGAAGCCGACGTCGATTCGACGGTGAAGCTGACCTTCACGATGGACGGCTTCAAGAGCCAGGACGCCGACGTCTACGTCACCGCCGGTGAGCACGCGTTCACCGCCAAGCTCACACCGGCCGCGGCCGAGCCGGTGGCGACGCCGGAGCCGACGCCCGCGCCGAAGAAGGAGCACCACGCGTCGACGCCGAAGGCGCCCAAAGAGCCCGTCGGCGAAGCGAGCATCTCGATCCGCGTGCGCCCCTGGGCGATCGTGTTCATCGACAAGCAGCGGCTGCGTCAGACGCCGATCGTCAACTACAAGCTGCCGTCGGGGAAGCACACCATCGAGCTGGCGAACGAAGGCAAGAATCGGCGCGAGAAGATCGACCTGAATCTCAAGCCGGGCGAGGCGCAGGAGCTCACGCGCGATTGGGAGAAGTAGGGTCCGGCGCTCGGGCTCGGGTCTTAGTCGCCGCCGCGAATGCCGCGGAATGCGGACGGCGGGAACGCCTCTTTCTCGTCGGCGGCCGGCGGTGTGATCGGCTCGAGGTGGCGCGCGATCGCCGCATGCCGGCGTGGCCGCGCCGAGGCGCGCGTGAGCTCGAAGTAGAGGCGCGAGTCGACGTCGGGCGTGACCTCGGCAACCGCGCGCTGGTGGCCGGGCGCGCTCAGCACGATCCGCCGCACCGCCGGGCTGCGCGGCAGCGACAGCACCAGCGGTGTGACTCCGCGCGGCGTCGCTTCGCCTTCGACGGTGACGCTGGCGCCGGCCGGCCGGGTCGCGAGCTTGATGGTCACCGTCGGCGGCAGCGCGGGCGTCGCGGCTGCCGCCGCCTGAAGCGGGGCGACGATGGCCGCCGCCCTCGTCGGTGACTCAGCGGGCGCCGGCGCCGCGGGCATCGTCAACCAGGGGGCGCTGGCGATCGGCGCCGTCGTCATGGGCGCCGCCGCGACCGGCCGCCGCGCGGCGATGACCACGCCGGCGACCGCGATGAGCGCCGCCGTCACGACGACGACCCGCCGCTCGCGCTGCAGCGTCGGCGCCGCCAGCAGCTTGAGCGCCTTGCGCAGCGCCGTCGGCGCCGAAGGCCGCACGTCGAGGATCCGCGTCGGAGCGTTTTCGATCTGCTCGCCCTTCGGCGTCGGCGTCGTCGTCGCTGGCGGCTGATTGGACGGCGTGCGATCGTGCAGCGGCACCAGCGACAGCTGCTGCGTCGGCTCCGGCACGTTGGGGAACAGACGCCGCACCAGCCGCGCCGTGTGCTCGCTGCCGAACTTGAGCGTGTGCACCACCTCGTCGAGCGCCGCCGCCATCTCGCCGCAATCGGCGAAGCGGTCGTCGCGCGACGCCGCCAGCGCGCGCATGCAGATGACGTCGAGCTCCGGCGGCACGGCCGGGTTCAGCATCGACGGCGGCACCACCTTCGGCGAGCGCACCATCGAGATCGTCTGCACCTCGGTCTGCCCCTTGAAGAGCCGCTTCAAGGTCAGCATCTCCCACAGGACGATGCCGGCGACGAAGAGGTCGGCGCGATGATCGATCTCGCACTCGGCCTCGACCTGCTCGGGCGACATGTATCCGAACTTGCCCTTGAGCACGCCCGCCTGCGTGCGATTCTCCGACGCGACCGCCATCGCCTTGGCGATGCCGAAGTCGAGGAGCTTCACCGAGCCGTCGAAGCCGAGCATCACGTTCGACGGCGAGACGTCGCGGTGGATGAGGCGCAGCGGCGTGCCCTCTTCGTCGGTGAGCGCGTGCGCGTAGCCGAGCGCGCGGCACACCTCGCGTCCGACGTACGCGGCCAGCCCGACCGACGGCTCCTCCGATTTATCGCGCAGCGTGCGGAGGAGCGTGTTCAGGTCGCGGCCGTGCACCCACTCCATGGCGAGGTAGTACTCGCCGCCGACCTCGCCGAACTCGTAGACCTGGACGATGTTGCGATGGTTGAGCGACGCCGACAGGCGCGCCTCTTCGACGAACATGCGGACGAACTCGTCGTCGGCGAGCAGCTCGGGCAGGACGCGCTTGACCACGAGCTTGCGCGCGTAGCCCATCGGGCCGAGCGCCTTGGCCTTCCAGACCTCGGCCATTCCGCCGCGACCGAGCCGGTCGAGCAAGTGAAACTTGCCGAACGGAATCCCGAGCGCGTCTGGGTTCGTTGCCACCACAAACGGGTTCTCGACGCGACCTCGTCACGTGCAAGATATGGAAAACACTTACATTGATCTAAACCTGCGTAACTCTAGACCCTGCGTCGCGTCAGCCGCGTAGCTTGTAACCTCTAGCGAGCATGACCCAGACCGCGACCCCGGAGACGGCGGTGAGGACGCCGGTCAGGATGAGGCCGACCCACGGCGACGAATGCGCCTGACCGAGGATCCCGTAGCGCAGCCCTTCGACCATATAGAGAACGGGGTTGGCCTTGGTGATCGTCGCCCATGGCTCGGGCAGCATGTGCGCCGAATAGAAGACGCCGCCGAGGAACGTGAGCGGCGTGATGACGAAGGTGGGGATGAGGTTGAGCTGCTCGAACTTGTCGCTCCAGATGGCGACGACGAGGCCGAAGAGCGCGAACTCGATCGACACCATGAGCGCGAACAGCAGCGTCCACAGCGGGTGCGCGATCGAGAAGCCGGTGAAGATGGCGGCCACCATCCAGACGATGCTGCCGACGAGGAATCCGCGGATCACCGCCGCCAGCGTGAACGCGGTCAGCAGCTCGCCGGGCGACAGCGGCGCGACCAGCAGATCGACGATCGTGCCCTGCATCTTGGCGATGAACATCGACGACGCGGTGTTCAAGAACGAGTTCTGGATGAGCGAGAGCATCACCAGGCCCGGCACGATGAAGCGCACGTAGCTGATGCCGTCGAGCTCCTTGACACGGCCGCCGAGCGCGAAGCCGAAGACGAGGAAGTAGAGCGCGGTCGTGATGACCGGCTGGGCCACGGTCTGCCCCGGGACCTTGAGGAAGCGGCGCGTCTCCTTCGAGAGGAGCGTCTTGAATCCGATGGTGTTCATGCGCGGCGCTCGACGCGGGCGGTGAGCGCCAGGAAGACCTGCTCCAGCGACGGCTGCTCGGTGCGCAGGTCGACGACGCGCGCCGGCAGCGCGGCGGCGGCGGCGAGCACCTCGGAGGCGTCGCCTTCGAGCGGACAGCTCAAGCTGGTGCCGCCGTTCTCCAGCGTCGCCCCGAGCGCCAGGAGGCGCGCCGGCAGCGCCGCGACCACCGGCGCATCGAAGGTGAAGCGGATGCGTTTTTTGCCATGCTGGCGCAACAGAACCTCGGGTTTGTCGACGGCGATGAGGCGGCCGTGGTCGATGACCGCGACGCGGTCGGCGAGCTCTTCCGCCTCTTCCAGGTAGTGGGTGGTCAGGACGATGGTGGTGCCTTCGGCGCGCAATTTGCGCACGTAGTTCCACAGGTCCTTGCGCAGCGCGATGTCGACGCCGGCGGTGGGCTCGTCGAGGAAGGCGACCCGCGGGCGATGCACGAGCGCCTTGGCGATGAGCAGGCGGCGGCGCATGCCGCCCGAGAGCTCACGCGAGCTGACGTCGGCTTTGTCCGAGAGCGCCAGCGCCGCCAGCAGCTCCTCGATGCGATCGTTGGACGGCTGCACGCCAAAGTAGCCCATCTGAAAGCGCAGCACCTCGCGCGGCGTGAAGAAGGGGTCGAAGTTGATCTCCTGCGGCACCAGCCCGACGACCCGGCGCGCGGCCATCGGATCGGCGACGACGTCGTGACCGAGGACGCGCGCGTGGCCCGAGGTGGCGCGGGTCAGCCCGCAGACGATCGAGATCCAGGTGGTCTTGCCGGCGCCGTTCGGACCCAACAGCGCAAAGATCTCGCCGGGTTCGATCGACAGGCTGACGCCACCGAGCGCTTGGACCTTGGGGTATTTCTTGACGAGCGCGTCGGTCTCGACCGCCAACGGGGGCATGAACGCCCCTTCTAACTCCTCCGGTGCACTCGCGCAACGGGGGCCGTGAGCCCGTGGCCACTCGCGTGGCGGCCACCGGGGTTGCCGCTGGGGCCGCGGACACCGCGGGCGCATCGCTCAAGTCCGCGATGTGCCGTGGCCGGACCACGGCACGTCGGGTGCACTGTGGCTCCGCTCGAAGGAGCGAGGATCATGCGGGCAGACGAGCTGGTGGTGCTGACGAGGGCCGAATACGACGCGCTGGTTGCGCAGACGCAGCAGGCGAACGACTTCGGCGAGCTGTTCAACGCCGAGGAGATGCAGGCCATCCGCGACCAGTACGAAGAGCGCTTTGCCGTCGAGCAGGAGCGCCGCGAAGAGCTCGAGTGGAAGGTGCGCATGGAGCTCGCCAAGATTCGCGACGCCGAGCTACACGCCCGCCGCGCCGCCGACGAGATCCGTCGCGTCGAGCTGACCCTTCAGGCGATGCTGGTGGAGGGTGAAGACACCCAGGTGAGGTCAGTTGGCCCTAGCGCCACCCTCACCCCCGTGGCGCCCAAACCGCAGGTCGTCTTGCGCAATGTTCCGCCGCCGATCCCGGCGCCGCGCAACGGCTCGAACGGCGGCAATGGCTCCCACGGCGGCGGCTCCAACGGCAACGGCCAGTCGCACGCCGACAAGTTTCGCGCCGCCATGGCGCAGCGCAAATCGTACGTCGCTTGAAAGCTGCCTTTAGCCTTTAGCCCATTAGCATCCAGACATGCCGACTGCGTTCGTGGCGGGGCCACCGGGTACACCGGGCGGCTAGCGGCTAACGGCTGTAGTACGCAACCGGCTGCCACGACTGGCGCCAGTGGCCGGGGAAGTAGACGAAGCCGCCGGCAAACTGCGGCTGCCAGTGCGCCGGCTCCCAGACCCAGCCGCGACGGGGCGACTGGTAGTAGCCGGCGGTCCAGACGTGACGGTAGCCGTTCCACGCCCAGTGACCCGGGGCCCAGACGGCGCCCTGGTACGGCATGGCGGGGCGATACTCGACCCGCGGCGCCGGCGGTGCGAACGCCACGCGAATGCCAGGAGCAGCGATGCCGATGCCGACGCCCGGCATCATGCGGCCGTGGGCCTGGGCGACGCTGGGCAGAGCGGCAAGAGCGGTCAGTGCGGCGAGCCAGAGAAGGATGCGGCGCATGGTCGTAACCTCCGATTCGTTTAGTCCAGTTCGTTCAAGTCAGTTCGTTCGGGTCAGTTCGTTCAGCTCGTCGTCGTTCGCGAGCGGTTAGCGACGGCTGTAATGTCCGTAGCGCCCGTAGTGCCCGTACGCGCGCGGCGCCGTGACGACCACGCCGGGTCGGCCGTAGTAGGCGGGCGGCGCGACGTAGACCGGACGGGGCGAGACGTAGACCGGCGAGGACGAGACATAGACATCGGCCGATGGACCGTACGCGCCGTAGGAGGAACGCGCGTAGTAGCCGGCGGGATAGGCTTCAGCGTAGCAGCCAGCGAATAGCGGCAACGCGGCGAGAGCGGCAAGTCCAAGCTTCTTCATGGCTTCATCTCCTCGCCTGATATGACGCGAGGCGTGGATGTTTATTCACGTTGCAAATCCGCGGTTTCTCGTTACATTCGCTAACTTCATGAAGCTGCCAATCGTCTCTGAAGAGTCGTTCCCGGCGTCGCGCAAGATCATGGTCCAGGACGGCGAGCTGGAGGTGCCGGCGCGCGAGGTTTCGTTGGGCGGCGGCGAGCCACCGCTCCGCGTCTACGACACCTCGGGCCCGCAAGGATTCGAGCCGACCGCCGGCCTGCCCAAGCTGCGGGCGCCGTGGATCGCGCGGCGCGTGGCGCGCGGCGACGCGAACTTCTCGCAGATGCACTATGCGCGGCGCGGCGAGCTGACCGAGGAGATGCGCTTCGTCGCCATTCGCGAGAACGTGGCGCCCGAGCTCGTGCGCGACGAGATCGCGCGCGGCCGCGCCATCATCCCGGCCAACCGCAACCATCAGGAGCTCGAGCCGATGATCATCGGCCGTAACTTCCTGGTGAAGATCAACGCCAACATCGGCAACTCGGCGGTGACGTCGACGATCGCGGAAGAGGTCGAGAAGATGCGGTGGGCGACGCAGTGGGGCGCCGATACCGTGATGGACTTGTCGACCGGCAAGAACATCCACGAGACGCGCGAGTGGATCATCCGCAACTCGCCGGTTCCGATCGGGACCGTGCCGATCTATCAGTGCCTCGAGAAGGTCAAGGGCAAGGCCGAGGACCTCAACATCGACGTCTTCCTGGAGACGTTGATCGAGCAGGCGGAGCAGGGCGTCGACTACTTCACGATCCACGCGGGCGTCTTGTTGCGTTACATCCCGCTGACGGCGCGACGCATGACGGGCATCGTCTCACGCGGCGGATCGATCATGGCCAAGTGGTGCCTCGCGCACCACAAGGAGAGCTTCCTCTACACCGAGTTCGAGCGCATCTGCGAGGTGATGAAGAAGTACGACGTCAGCTTCTCGCTCGGCGACGGGCTCAGGCCGGGGTCGATCGCCGACGCCAACGACGCGGCGCAGTTCGCGGAGCTCGAGACCCTCGGCGAGCTCACCAAGGTCGCCTGGAAGCACGACGTGCAGGTGATGATCGAAGGGCCGGGCCACGTCCCGATGCACAAGATCAAAGAGAACATGGACAAGCAGCTGGAGATTTGTCACGAGGCGCCCTTCTACACGCTGGGGCCGCTGGTGACCGATATCGCGCCGGGCTATGACCACATCACCTCGGGGATTGGCGCGGCGATGATCGGCTGGTTCGGCACCGCGATGCTCTGCTACGTGACGCCGAAGGAGCACCTCGGGCTGCCGAACAAGGACGACGTCAAGACCGGCGTCATTACGTACAAGATCGCGGCGCACGCGGCGGATCTGGCCAAGGGGCATCCGGGCGCCATCGAGCGTGACAACGCGCTCTCCAAGGCGCGCTTCGAGTTCCGCTGGCAGGATCAGTTCAACCTGTCGCTCGATCCGACGACGGCGAAGGACTTCCACGACGAGACCTTGCCGGCGGACGCGGCGAAGAACGCGCACTTCTGCTCGATGTGCGGGCCGAACTTCTGCTCGATGAAGCTGACCGAGGACGTGCGCAAGATCGCGGCCGAGGGCATGCAGGAGAAGGCGAAGGAGTTCCGCGACAAGGGCGGCGAAATCTACCAGCCCGCCTCGGAGCCGACCGCGTAACTTCGACGCTCGTTGGCGCGCCCGCGCGGGGGCCGGCGCGCCGACCGGCGCGCCGAAGTGAAGAGAAGGGGAGAAACGCCGGCGGGCGCCGTATTTTTGACATGCATGACACGCGGCCGATTGGGCTCGTAGCGCTGGCATTGGCATTCGTGGCGGCGACGGCGATCGCGGCCGGGACCTGGAAGAGCGTGCGCGGCAAGCCGGCCGAGCGGAAGATCCGCATCACGGGGTCGGCCAAGAAGCGCATCAAGTCCGATCTGATCGAGTGGAGCGCGACCGTCGATGCGCACGCGGCCGATCGCACCGCCGCCTACAAGCAGCTGCACGTCGGCGTCGAAGAGGCGGTGGCGTTCTTGAAGAAGCAGGGCATCAAGCCCGACGAGATCGAGCCGCAGTCGGCCAACTTCAAGCAGGTATTCGAGACGCAGATCACCGGCACGGGGCCGACCCGGGTCGAGAAACAGATCCCGAACGGCTTCAACACCACCGAGGTGATCCTGGTGCGCTCCAACGACGTCGCGCGCATCGAGAAGGCGTCGCGCGAGGTGACGTCGCTGCTCGAGGCGGGCGTCTCGATCAGCTCGGCCGAGCCGCTCTACTACTACACGCGGCTGGGAGAGCTGAAGCTCGAGATGCTGGCGGCGGCGGGGCGCGATGCGCGCTCGCGTGCCGACAACATCCTGCGCTCGACGGGCGGCGGTTCGATCGGCAAGCTGCTCGGCGCCGACATGGGCATCATCAACATCAACCCGGCGAACTCTACGCAGACCTCCGAGCAGGGCAACAACGATACGTCGTCGCTGGAGAAGGACATCATCACCATCGTTCACGCCGACTACGAGCTGAACTGAGCGCGCGCCGCCAGGGCGGCGGCGGCGAGCTCCGCGCGCGCCTCGTCGTCGGTCTCGCATGCGACGGCCGCGTCGAGGAGGGCGACCAGCGCGCCTGCGCCCGTCGGTGGCGGCGGCGTGCGCGCGACGATCTGCGCGATCGCCCAGGCGACGTGCGCGCGCACCAACGGTGAGCGCTCCCCGAGGGCATGCATGAGATGCGGCAGCTCGTCGACGCCACCGACGTTGCCGAGCGCGACCGCGACGTTGCGCAGGAGCTGCGCGCGATGCACGCGCCGAAGCGCGCTCGCCTGCTGCCACTTGCGGAACTGCGCCGCGCCGAGACCGAGGAGGCGTGTGAGCGAGGGGCGGGCGTAGCCGTCGCGCGGCCGCAGCTCGGGCGCGCCTCTTTGGCCCTCGCCGGCGTTGAAGGGGCAGACGTCCTGGCAGACGTCACAGCCGAAGACGCGATCGCCGATGAGCGCGCGTAGCTCGCGCGGGATCGGCCCCGGGTTCTCGATGGTCAGATAGGCAATGCAGCGACGGGAGTCGAGCGTGTAGGCGTCGACGAAGGCGCCGGTCGGGCAGGCCTCGAGGCAGCGGGTGCACTGTCCGCAGCGCGGCACCGAGTCGGCGAGCGGCGCGGGGGCGCACTCGAGATCGGTGATGAGCTCGCCGAGGACGAGGAAGCTTCCCGCGCCGGGCGCGATGAGCATCGTGTTCTTGGCCTGGAAGCCGATGCCGCCGGCCGACGCGGCTTCGCGCTCGAGGAGCGGCGCGGTGTCGACGCAGGCGACGTAGGCGACCGCACCGCCGCTCGCATCGGCGACGGCGCGCGCCAGCTCGCGCAGCTTGTTCTTGAGCACCACGTGGTAGTCGTCGCCGCGGGCGTAGCGGGCGATGGTGCCGCGCGGGCCGCGGCTGAGGCGGTCGGCGGGGACGTCGGGCGGGTCGTCGTGCGCGTACGAGAGGGCGACGGTGACGAGCGTGCGCCCCGACGCGAGCAGCGCGCGCGGGTCGCGCCGTTCGTCGGCGTGGTCGGCGAGGTAGCGCATGTCGGCCGCGTAACCGCGCTGGAGCCAGGATTCGAACACCCGGTGGCGCTCGAACGCCGCGACCGGCGCAAAACCGATGCGCGCAAACCCGTGCGCCAGCGCGCGATCGCGGAAGAGCGCGGCGGCTGCGGCGGGGGTCAGCGGCACAACGGGAGCCACGGTCGATTGGTTACCACAGTTGACTCGGGCGGCCACGTCGGCTATCCCCGCCGGATGTCGTTGCCGCTCCACCGCTCCGCGTCGGACCGCGCCGCCCCTGCGCCAAAGGGGCTCAAGCGCGATCAGGTGACCGCCGCCGAGTGGAGCGACTGGCACTGGCAGCTCCGCCACCGCCTGACTCGCGCCGAGGATCTCGAGGCGTTCGTCACGCTGACCGAGGAGGAGCGGCGCGGTGTGGCGCTGGCGCCCGACCTGTTTCGCGTCGGCATCACGCCCTACTACGCGTCGCTGATGGATCCGGCGCGGGCCGATTGTCCGGTGCGCATGCAGGTCATTCCGCTCGCGCGGGAGGAGCGCATCGCGCGCGGCGAGTACGTCGATCCGCTCGGCGAGGATGGGCTGTCGCCGGTGCCGTCGATCGTGCATCGCTATCCCGATCGCGTGCTGCTCCTGGCGCTCGATCGCTGCGCCGTCTACTGCCGCCACTGCAATCGGCGGCGGCTCGTCGGTCAGGACGACGGCGTCATCTCGGTGCCGCAGCTCGAGACCGCGCTCGACTACATCCGCGGAACGCCGCAGATCCGCGACGTGCTCATCTCGGGCGGCGATCCCTTGACCCTGTCGACCGACAAGCTGGAGTGGATCGTCTCGTCGGTGCGGGCGGTGGAGCACGTCGACATCGTGCGCATCGGGACGCGCGTTCCGGTGGCGCTGCCGATGCGCGTCGACGACGAGCTGTGCGCGATGCTGCGAAAGTACCATCCGCTCTACATCAACACCCACTTCAACCATCCCAAGGAAGTGACGCCCGAGGCCATCGAGGCCTGCACGCGGCTCGCGGACGCGGGGATTCCGCTCGGCAATCAGACGGTGCTGCTGCGCGGGATCAACTCGGAGGCCGCGATCATCGAGCGGCTCAATCGGCTGCTGCTCAAGATGCGGGTCAAGCCGTACTACCTGTTTCAGGGCGATCCGGTGCAGGGCACCGATCACCTGCGCACGCCCGTCGGTGCCGGCATCGAGATCATGGAGCGGCTGCGCGGCCGGATCACCGGGATGGGCATTCCGCAGCTGGTCATCGACGCGCCGGGCGGCGGCGGCAAGATCCCGATCGGGCCCAACTACCTCATGGCGTGGGGGAACGAGCAGCTGACGCTGCGCAACTACGAGAACAAGGTGGTCACCTACGTCGAGCCCGCCGAGCGCGACTGCCGCTGCACCTACGATCAGGGATGCTGATCGGCGACTGCGCGTCCGATCCGCCGCTGTCGATGACGCAGCGCGGGCTGGCCGCGGCGCGCGCCGACGACGTGATCTACGGGCTCGGCGCAGTGGCGCTGGCGCGCGGGCACGAGCAGATGGCGGTCGCCGTCGCTGACGAGGTGGCGCGGGCGGCGCTGGCGCGGGCGATCGCGGCCATCGGAGCCGATGTGGCGATCCTCGATGTCGCCGACGCCTGGCCCGCGACGGCGGCGGGCGCCAAGGACGAGGTCTTTCCCGCGTCGGCGCTGGTGGCTGTCGCCGACGAGGCCCGCGCGCGACCGGCGATCAGCTGGGTGACGGTGGCCGGCGCCGTCGGCGAGCCGTGCCTGCTCGGCGGCGTGCCGTCGGAGACGATGGCGGAGTTGGTGGCGCGCGCGGGCGGGCCGCTCGACGACGACTGGGTCGCGGTAGCCGGCGGAGCGCCCGCGGGTCGACTGGTCGAGCACGACGCGACGCTGGCCGCGGCAGGCCTGCCGGCGACGCTGCTGGTCCTGCCGGCGCGTCACCCGTGGGTGCGTCGCTTGCGCACCACCGTCGCCGACTGGCTGTGGCGCGCGGCGTCGGCATGCGAAGGCTGCCGCGTCTGCAGCGACGCCTGCCCGGTGACGCTGACGCCGCACGCGCTGGTCGCCACGTTGACGAGCGGGCGCGACGACGGCACGGCGCCGGCCGCGTTCGCCGCCTGCACCGGCTGCGGGGTGTGCGACGCGGCCTGTCCGGCGTCGCTGTCGCCGCGCGCGCTCGCCGTCGACGTGCGCGATCGCTTCGCTCTCTTGGCGCCCCGACTCGACCCGCCCGGCGCGCCGGCGACGAGGCGCCCCGGAATCGATCGCGCGCTCCTGACGCTGCGCCTCGGCCTCGGCGCCTACGACCGTTCGGTATCGCGATAGGGCCCGCGCTCGCCGGCGTCGCGCATGGTGCGCGCCCGCTCGATGACCGGTGCCAGACCGTCCGTCGTTTCGTATGAGCCGAGCTCCGCGAGCGGGACCCAGCGCGCCTCCGCGCAGTCGGACCCTGCCAGCAGCGTGCCGGTCGGCTGCGCGCCGAGGAAGTCGAGAATGACGTAGTGGTACTCGACGCGCCCATCGCCGTCGCGCATCACGCGATCGAGCACCTCGACGACGGGACCGAGCGTGCAGGCGAGCCCGGTCTCCTCGCCGAGCTCGCGCAGCGCCGCCTCCTCGAGCGCCTCGCCGACCTCGACTCCGCCGCCGGGCACGGTCCAGCGGCCGACGTGCGGCGGGCGCGCGCGCTTGACCAGGAGCACGCGGTCGCCGTCGAGAACGAGCACACCGACGGCGACGATGGGCCGCTCGGGATACCGGCGCGACACCGGCCTAGCGTTTCCGCTTGGGGTCGCGCGCGGCCGCCGAGATCTTGAGACAGAGCGCCACGCCGTCGCGCAAGGGGATGATCGTCGTCAAGAGGTCGGCCGCGCCGAACGCATCTTTATTGAAGCGCGTCACGCCGCGCGTGTCGGCATCCTGCTTCGACGCCGGCAGCACCACCTTGCCCGACCAGAGCGTGTTGTCGCAGATGATGTAGCCGCCGACGCGCACGCGCGAGCGCGCCAGCTCGAGCGCATCGGGATAGGCGTGCTTGTCGATGTCGATGAAGACGATGTCGAACGGCCCCGGATACTTCTTGATGACCTCGCACGCGTCGCCGACCTCGTAGTGCACGCGCGGCCCGAGGCCCGCCTTGTCGATCCACGACTTCGCTTCCGCCGATTTCTTGGCGTCGCCGTCGGTGTGGACGACGCGGCCGCCGGGCCCGACCGCCTGCGCGAACCACCAGGTCGAGTAGCCGAAGCCCGAGCCCATCTCGAACACGTCGCGCGCGCCGATCGACTGCGCCACCTGCTGGCACAGCCGTCCCACGAGCGGCCCGATGATGGGGAACTTCGACGCCGCGGCGCGCGCCTCCATCTCCAGCAGCACCGGATCGCGCGTGCGCTGCAGATGACCCAGATACGACTCGATGTCGTCGTCGACGATGTGTTCCATTTCGGCTCCTAGACCTTGCCCGCGGAGGGGCAGTGCGGCGCCAGCGCGCACTCGTGGCAGGCGGGCTTGCGCGCGAAGCAGACGCGCCGGCCGTGCCAGATGAGCTGGTGGCCGAGCTTCGTCCACTTGTCGCGCGGCAAAAGCTCGCACAGATCGCGCTCGATCTTGACCGGCTCGAGCTGCTTGGTGAAGCGCAGCCGCTGCGACAGGCGCATGACGTGGGTGTCGACGACGAATCCTTCGTTGAGGCCGTAGGCGGAGCCGAGCACCACGTTCGCGGTTTTGCGCGCGACCCCGGGCAAGGTCAAGAGCTCGTCCATGGTGCGGGGGACGACCCCGTCGAAGTCGTCCATGAGGACGCGCGCGGCGCCGAGGATGTTCTTGGCCTTGTTACGGAAGAAGCCGGTCGACTGAATGATCGGCTCGATCTCTTTGTTGGTCGCCGCCGCCAGCTTCGCCGGCGTGCCGTACTTGGCGAACAGCTTCGGCGTCACCATGTTGACGCGCACGTCGGTGGTCTGCGCCGACAGGATGGTGGCGATCAGGAGCTGGAACGGAGATTCGAAGGTGAGCTCGCAGTGCGCCTCGGGGTAGAGCTCCTCGAGGCCGTCGACGATCGCGAGCGCGCGTGTGGGATCGCTCTTCTTTACGCGGACGGGACGGGCCATGACGCCGTACCGTGGCGTGCACCCGGCGCACTGTCAAGGCGCCCGAGCAACCTTTGTCGCGCGATGAACGCGGCGCCGAGCGGCGCCGCCAGATCTTTGAGCTCGGTTGCGACGATGCGCACTTTTTCGCGGTCGCGCTGCACGAGAAAATGCTTGTACGCGTGATTGCGAATCGGCTCGACGAATCGTTCGCCGAGCCGCTCGGCGACGCCGCCGCCGATGACGATGACCTCCGGATCGAGGACGTTGGCCAGGTTGCCCGCCAGGAGCCCGAGGTAGTACTGCGCATCCTTGAGGACCTTCGTCATCACCTCGTCGTCGAGGTCGAGCGCCTTCTCGATGACACTCGACGTGAGCGTGTCGCGCCCCTCTTTCTTCATGAGCTTGAGGATGCGGCTCTCCCAGCCGTTCTTGATGAGCTTGCGCGCCTCGCGCTCCATCGCCGTGCGCGAGGCGAGCGCCTCGACGCAGCCGCGCTTGCCGCAGCCGCAGCGCGGGCCGTGCGGCAGGAGCGTCATGTGCCCGATCTCGCCGGCGACGCCGCGGCCGCCGTGGTGCGCGTGGCCGCCGACGATGATGCCGCCGCCGACGCCGGTGCCGACGAAGATGCCGACCATGGTGCGCGCGCCCTTGCCGACGCCGTAGGCGTGCTCGCCGAGGACGGCGACGCGGACGTCGTTGTCGAGGAACACCGGCAGGCCGAGCACCTTCGACAGGCGGGCGGCCAGCGGCACGTTGCTCCAGCCGAGATTGGGCGCGGTGTCGACCATGCCGCGCTCGTCGTCGACGCCGCCGGGGACGCCGACGCAGAGGGCGCGCAGGTCGTCGCCGCGCGGGCCGAGCTCATGGCGGAGGCGCACGCAGAGGCCGATCATGCGATCGATGACCCCGTCGGCGCCGTCGGTGGCGACGGTCTTCTGGCGCTCGGAGTGGACCACGTGTCCCTGCGCGTCGACGGCCGCCGCGTGCATCTTGGTGCCGCCCAGATCGAAGCCGATGACCAACGAGTTGTCGCCCATGCACCGACGGTAGCACTACAGGGAGCTCGACGGCACCCAGCCTTCGTTGCCCTCGGTGTCGCGCACCTTCGAGTAGGTGCCCTTCTTCTCGAGGATGCGCACCGGAGTCGAGGTCGCCGTCGAGGCGGGCGGTGGCGGCGCGCCGGCCGCACCGCCGCCGATGCCACCGAGCGAATCGACGGTCGGCGCCGACGGCTCGGGGGCCGCCTGCATCGCCATCGGGCGCTTGGGCGCCACGTTGTAGAGCTGCTCGAGGCGGCCGCGATCGGCGCGCTTCTCGGCGGCGACGTTCGACGATAGCTGCTCGAACGTCCGCCCCGCCTGCGCCACCTCGGGCGCCTGCCCCGGCTGCGTATAGAAGTGGCCGCTGACGTGGATGACCTGGCCGTCACCGACGCGGAAGCGCACGCCGAGGACGTTCGAGCCGTAGCGCGCCATGACCGCGCGCGAGGTCATGAGCACGTCGACATTCTGCTTGTCGACGACGTCGAAGAGATAGCCGCCGCCGGCGAGCTGCCAGCGCGGATGGCCGTTGCCGCCGAGCTTCTTCAAGAGGCCGCGGTCGGTCTGCCCGACCTCCATGCTGAAGATCTCTTCGGTGGTCGTCTTGTTGTTCCAGCGCACGTAGCCGGGAAAGGTCTTCTCGAGGAGGTAGTGCACCGCGTGGTCGGTGGTGTAGAGGAAGCCGCCGGCGCTGACGAAGCGGCGCACGCGCTCGCGCGCGGCCGCGGACATCTCGCCCGTGCAGTTGACCATGAGCACCTGTTGCCCGTGGAGCGGCAGCTGCGGCAGGCTCTCGGGCGTGACCACCACGTAGCGCAGCTGCGCGTGCTGCATCACGTGCTCCATGTGATCGGCGGACCCGGCGACCACGACCACCTCGGCCCGGCGCAGCTTCTCGAGGTCTTCGGTGGCCGCCTGCGACGGCGAAGCGAGCGAAAGGACCAGGGCGACGGCGGTAGCGGCGGTGAGCGGGCGCATCATGACGGCCTCCTGCTCCCGATTGAACGCACCACGGCCGGCATCGATCTGCGCGCCGCCGCCGGTTGTAGTTGTCGACTGACTGAGTGGTCATTACACTGGGCGCATGGCCAAGTTGCGACACGAGCTCCGCCGCGCACGGGATCGCATCGAGCTGGCGCTGTTCACGGGCGCGCCCATGTCGGGCGTCGAGGTGCGCCGCGCGCTCGAGGTGATGGCGGTGGAGCTGGGCGGCGACGAGCCGCGTCGCATCGACGAGCTGGGCACGCTCGCCGACGGCAAGGGCAGCCGCGCCGACTATCGCGATCGCTGGGGCGTGGCCGGCGTGCGCCGCTTCGTCAGCGCCGGCGGCGCCACCATCTACCTCCTCGCCGTCGAGACCTTCCCCGACCACGTCAACAACGTCTATCTGATTCGCGAAGGCAACAAGGTCACCCTCTACGACTGCGGCTCGCAGACGGCCACCTCGCGCGAGGATCTCCGGCGCGCGCAGCAGGTGTTGCACAAGGTCTACGACGAGCCGCTCGGCCTCGACGACGTCTCCGATCTCGTGCTCAGCCACGGCCACATCGATCACTTCGGCGGCGTCGGCCACTGGCAGGGGCGCGGCGTGCGCGTCCACGTTCACGAGTTCGACGCGCGCGTCATCACGCGCTTCGAGGAGCGCATCATCGTCGCCGCCATGCAGGTGCGCGTCTTCCTCGAGCGCGCCGGTCTCGACGAGCGCACGCGCGCTGAGCTCGAGCAGATGTATGTGTTCACCAAGTCGCTGTTCAAGTCGGTGCCGGTCGATCGCGTCCTCGTCGACGGCGACGCCATCAACGGCTACGTCGCGCACCACGCGCCCGGCCACTGCCCGGGGCAGGTCTGCCTGCAGGTGCACAACATCCTCCTCACCGCCGATCACGTGCTGCCGCGCATCACGCCGCATCAGTCGCCCGAGAGCATCACGCCCTGGACCGGGCTCGACCACTACCTCATCGCGCTCGAGAAATTCCGCCACATCGGCGGCGTCGACCTGGCGCTGCCCGGCCACGAGGAGCCGATCCCGCGGCTGTCGCAGCGCATCGTCGAGATCGTCGACTTCCATCGCGCGCGCCTGGAGAAGGTGCGGCTCGCCTGCGTGCAGCCGCGCACCATCGCCGAGGTGGCCGACGCGATGTTCGGGCCGCAGCCCGGCTACGGGCGCCTCCTGGCGCTCGAGGAGGCGGCGGCGCACATCGAATACCTGTCGCGGCGCGGCATCCTCGAGATCGACAACCTGAGCGAGCTCACGCACGTAGCCAATCCGGTGCTCAAATATCGCGCCTCCGCGTGAGCGTGGTACGATCGGGACACATGAACCCCTGCGATGAAGTGGTCGAGCTCCCGGTGGATGGTGAGCTCGACCTGCATACCTTCGCACCGCATGAGGTCAAAGAGCTGGTCGCCGACTACGTGGAGGAGGCGGCGGGTCGCGGTATTTTCGAGCTGCGGATCGTGCACGGCAAGGGAACCGGCGCGATGAAGCGGCTGGTCCATACGGTGCTCGAGCGTCACGAGCTGGTGGTCGCCTTCCGCACCGCCGACGAGCGCGCCGGCGGCTGGGGCGCGACGCTGGTGCAGCTCCGTCCGCCACGAGGCTGACGTGGAGCTCTATCTGATCCGTCATGCCCACGCCGTCGACGGCGATGGGCTGCGTGACGACGACCGGCCGCTCTCACGCGAGGGGCGGCGGCAGGCGCTCGACGTCGGCGGCGCGCTGAAGAAGCACAAGGTGCGGCTCGGCCGCATCGTCACGAGCCCGCTGGTGCGCGCGGTCGAGACCGCGGAGCTCGTCGCCGTGACGCTCGGCTTCGACGGCGGGCTCGAGGTCTGCGACGCGCTCCGGCCCGACGGCAGCTGGAAACATCTGGTGCGCGAGATCCTCGCCGCGCACGACCCGGCGGTGCCGCTGGCGCTCGTCGGACACGAGCCGACCATCGGGCACTATCTCGGCAAGCTGCTGCACCAAAAAGGGGTGTCGATGAACAAGGGCGCCGTGGTGCGCCTGACCTTCGGCGGCGAGGCTGCGCCGGCCAAGCTCATTTGGACGCTCTCGCCCAAGCGCCTCGATCCGTCGCCCACGCTCTGATATCGTCGCAGGATGTCCCGTTTCCATCAGTGCCGTCGCGGCGAGCATCAGGCCGGCGGTGACGCCTTGCCGTTCGCGCTGCCCGGCTCGCGCGCGACGTTCACTCCCGACCGCGACGTCAACGTGCGCCACCTGCGCATCGAGGTCGCGCTCGACTTCGCCACCGCCTCCGTCGACGGGGTCTGCACCTTGACGCTGGTGCCGCTCGGCGCCGCCCGCGCGCGCGTCGCGCTCGACGCGGTCGAGATGCAGATCCACGCCGTCACGCTCAGCGACGGAGCGGCGCTCGAGTACGCCTACGATGGGCAGAAGCTCTCGTTCGATCTCGGGGCGCGCAAGGAGGGCGAAGCGGTCGACGTGGTGGTGCGCTATCGCTGCACTCCGCGGCGCGGCCTCTACTTCATCCGCCCCGACGCTGGCTATCCCAAGCGGCCGCTGCAGGCCTGGTCGCAGGGGCAGGACGAGGACAACCGCGCCTGGTTCCCCTGCTTCGACCATCCGGCGGTGAAGTCGACCTCGGAGGTGATCGCGACGGTGCCGAAGCAGATGACCATCCTGTCGAACGGCTCCATCGTCGAGGATCGCGTCTCCGGCGAGAGCCGCACCGTGCACTTCCGGCAGGAGGTGCCGCATTCGAGCTACCTGGTGACGCTGGTGGCGGGCGAGTACACGCACCTCGAGGACAAGGCCGGCGCGGTCGAGCTGCACTACCTCGTCAACCCCGGTCGCGAAGAGGATGCGCCGCGCACGTTCGGCAACACCGCCAAGATGATCGAGCTCTTCGCCGAGCGCACCGGGCGCGCCTATCCGTGGCCGCGCTACTCGCAGATCACCGTCGCCGAGTTCATCTTCGGCGGCATGGAGAACACCAGCGCCACGACGCTGACCGATCAGACGCTGCACGACGCGCGCGCGCACCTCGATTTCTCGTCGGAGCCGCTCATCTCGCACGAGCTGGCGCACCAGTGGTTCGGCGATCTGCTCACCTGCCGCGACTGGTCGCAGGGCTGGCTCAACGAAGGCTTCGCCACGTACATGGAGCTGGTGTGGAAGGAGCACATCGCCGGGCGCGACGACGCCGACTACGATCGGCTGGGCGACATCGAGGCCTACCTCGACGAGGATTCGCATCGCTACCGCCGCCCGATCGTGACCAACGTCTATCACGAGCCCATCGACGTCTTCGATCGCCACCTGTACGAGAAGGGCGGCTGCGTGTTGCACATGCTGCGCACGGAGCTCGGCGACGCGCGCTTCTGGAAGGCGATCCAGCACTACGTGAAGAAGCACGCCGGCGGCTCGGTCGAGACCCGCGATCTGGCGCGCGCCGTCGACGAGGCGACCGGCTGGAACCCCGATCGCTTCTTCGAGCAGTGGGTCTTCTCGGCCGGCTTTCCCGAGCTCAAGCTGGAGGCCTCCTACGACGAGGAGACCAAGCTGGCGCGCATCACCGTCGCGCAGACCCAGAAGGTCGAGGGCCAGACGCCGCTCTTCTCGTTCCCGCTGCCGGTCCGCTTCGTCGTCGACGGCGCGGGCCACGACGTGACGCTGACGGTGTCGCAGGCGGCCGAGACCTTCGTGGTGCCGCTCGGGGGCAAGCCGTCGCAGGTGATCCCCGATCCGGGCTACAACATCTTGAAGACCCTCGACGAGAAGAAGGGCGACGAGCTGTGGACGGCGCAGCTCGCCGGGGCGGAGCGCGCCATCGATCGGCTGCGCGCCGCCAGGGCGCTGGGCAAGGCGGGCAATCCGATGATGCTCGACGCGCTGGTCAAGTCGATGCGCGACGATCCGCACTGGAGCGTGCGCGGCGAGGCGGGCCTGGCGCTCGGCGCGCTCAAGACGACGGCGGCGCGCGACGCCATCGCGGCGGCGGTGGCGACCGAGGGGCACCCCAAGGCGCGGCGCCACCTGGTCAAGGCGCTCGGCGCGTTTCGCGGCGACGAGCGCGCTGCCGACGCCATCGAGACGACGCTGGCGCGGGATCCGAGCTACTTCGTCGAGGCGGAGAGCGCGATGTCGCTGGCCAAGACGCGGTCGCCGCGGGCGTTCGACAAGCTGATGCAGGCGATGACGCGGCCGTCGTACCTCGACGTCATCGCGTCGATGTGTCTGTCGGGCATGGCCGAACTGCGCGACGAGCGCGGAATCGATCTGGCGCTCGAGGCGGCGAAGTACGGCAAGCCAGTCGTCGGACGGCGCGCGGCCATCGGGGTGCTGGGCGCCCTCGGGGCGGAGTTTCCGCAGCAGAAGCGGCGCGTGCGCGAGACGCTCGTCGAGCTGCTCGACGATCCCGACTTCCGCGCGCGCATCGCCGTCGTCGAGGCGCTCAGGGTCCTCGGCGACACGGAAGCGGTCGACGCGCTGCACCGCGCCATGGGCCGCGATCTCGACGGTCGGGTGCGCCGGCGGGCGCGCGAGGTGGCGCGCAAGCTGACCGAGGGCAGCCCGAACGACGAGCAGGTGCGGTCGTTGCGTGACGCGGTAGAGAAGTTGCAAGACGAGAATCGAGAGCTCAAGGAGCGCGTAATGAAGCTGGAGACGCGCAAATGACCGAAAAGGCGCCGTCGATCTCGGGACGATTGGTACGGTCGTCGCTGCGCTACCTGCGCGAGCGCGAGGGAGCGGCTGGCGTCGGGACGGTCGCTGCGCTGTTTCCGCAGTACGCGTTCCTCGCGTCGGCGCGCACCGGCGATGGCTGGATTCCGCTCGCGGCGTGGCTCGAGGTGCTGCTGGCGTTCGAGCAGCGCTTCGGCGACCCCGACACGATGCGCCTGCTGCGCGAGATGACCCGCGCGACCATGGCGGCGGCGGTGTCGACGGTGTGGGGCACCTTCTTGGCGAGCGCCACGCCCGAGCAGCTCCTCGATCGCGTGGGCACGTTCTGGTCGGTCAGCTTCGACGCCGGCACCCTGTCGGTCGCCGAGCGGGGACCGCGACGGGCCAAGCTCGTCGTCGAAGGATGGGCCGATCCGCCGGCCGAGGTCGGTACCATCGTGGCCGAGGCGTGCGCGGTGTTCCTGGCGCGGGTCGGCGCCGGCTCCCCGCGCGTCGTCGACAAAGTGGTCAATGGGCGTCTGGAGATTGACGGCGCGTGGTGATCACCAGCTCGTAGTCGACGAGCCCGCCGAGATAGTGGGCGATGCCGAGAATCGCGACGCCGAGCGCCGAGAGCACGAACGGCAGGCGCGGCGTGGTGAAGGCGATGCCGCGGGAGGGCCAGCGCTCGATGAGGCTGCACACGAAGAGCGCGACGGCGAGCGCATTGGCCGAGGCGTGCCAGCGGGCGATGCGTCGCGCCGTCGAGTGGGCGGGCAGGCGCGTGAAGTAGTCCCACCAGCCGGTGACCGCCGCCGCCGCCGCGGCCGCCAGGCCGGCGACGAGGTTGAAGAGGGCCGCCTCGACGAGCGTCGGGCCGCGCCAGATCGAGGCCACGTCGAAGACGAAGCTCATCCCGAGCAGGACGAACGGGAAGTGCACGATCAGCGTGTGCAGCGGCGGCCGCGTGCGGCTCATCTCACTAGAGGTATAAGGCGGTACGGGGCTTGCTTCATCCTCGGGCATGAGCAAGCGGGGCGGCAATCATCCGATTCCAGGCCATTTCTCGGTCCAGGGTGGGCAGGTCGAAGACCGCGACGCGGCAAACAAGAGCAAGCAGGCGCTCGGTCGCCAGGAGGCGCGCAAGAAGCGGCGGGCGGGGCGCAAGACCGCGCTCGGGCCGGCGCCCAAGGAACAGCGCGCCCGGGAGCCGATCGTCCCCAGCTCGACGGTGCTGGCGAACGTGCACGATCGCGAGTTCACCAAGATGAACGAGCGGCAGGCCGCGCCGGGGGCCAGGCGGCATGACGCCGCCAGCGACGCCGCGGAGCATCCGCGCTACCTGAGCGATGCCGTGTTCGGCATGGCCCGGCGCGTGGCCCAGGTCGCGCTGGCGCCGCTGTCGCTGGCGCGGGCAGTGGTGCACCGCTTGCGCAAGCACGAGTAGGCGGCTGATTCGCGGCCGGGTTTGCGTATGATGCGACGGTGGCTCGTCGCTTCGGCTGGGTCTGTGCGCTCGCGCTCCTGTGTGCCGCCGCGGATCCTCCGCGCGGGACGCTCGACGCGTTTGCCGATGCGCTGATCGAGCGGGCGCGGCCGCATCTGTCGCCGGGGCGCGATCTCGACGTCGCTCTGACGGTGGCCGGGCCGTGGCCGCGTCTGGGCGACGATCTGGCGGCGCTCCTGATGGCGCGGCTGCGCG